>CAYHZL010000182.1:0-7095 GCA_964361075.1 uncultured Chitinophagaceae bacterium | reverse complement strand
CTTGAAGGTTTCGTAATCCCGAAGGGATCCCTTCGGGACTAGTTTTTAGAGATGCTCTTAAGATGGACTCCACCTGTGAGGTGGAGTCCATCTTTGATGTGATATTTTTATTTTTTCTTTATTTCTTTTATTGAGGCAACAGTTATTGTATTCCCTTCATCTGTTCCGGAAACTTCAACGTAAATATTATTTACTGTTTTTGATTTGATAAGAAACTCGTTCGCTTTTTTATCGCCTGCTTTATCAAACTTAATGTAGTTGCCGTCAGAAACTATTCCGTAGCCGCTTGCAGCGCACGATTCTTCCAAAGCGCACTCGCGGGTATGCTTTGCAGCTTTTGCCATCGCTTCATCCGGACTTTTCTTTACAATACCTGTAGCGCACATTTTATCTACCAAGTATCCTTTCATAGTGTGCGAAGAAGATTTTTTTTCTTGTGCTTGCGATGAAAACGCAAAAATTGTGCAAAAGGTAAGTGCAATAATCAATATTCTGTTCATGTGATGGTTCCTTTAAATGTGGATTGAAAATTGTTAGTTATGCTACGTGCAACATCGGTTACCATGGGAAAAGTTCCATCTTTGCCTTCGAAAAAAAACATTGTATTTTCCTCAATAAAATTTGATTTTTAATAAAGCATTTTTCATATTTATCCAGCTTTACAAGGAACGCATTCTTAATTCACTATTCTACTCATAATAAAAGAGGAGTTTGCAATGGCAAAAGCCATGACCAAATCCCAAGTAATGGATCACTTCGCAAAGAAGTTTGATCTGAAAAAAAAAGTAGTAGTACAAATCTTCGAGGAACTCTCATCGCTTGCATATTCTGAAGCGCAGAATCAATTTGTGATTCCTGGAATCGGCAAGTTGGTGTTGGTTGATCGTGCAGCCCGCCAAGGTCGCAATCCCGCAACGGGAGAAACCATTCAAATTCCGGCAAAGCAAGTTGTAAAATTTAAAGTTGCTAAAGCCGCGAAGGATGCAATTCTCGGTAAAAAGTAAAAGCGGTACTGCGAAAGATAAAAAATTTCCATGCATACACAACAATGTGTGCATGGATTTTTTTTTCCAGTGTATGAAACCTTGAAGGTCTTTTGTAAAAAAAATCGCGACACCTTGAAGTATCGAACAATCAATTTGTAAAGACCTTCAAGGTTTTTTGTTTTAGTACGATATGCTGAGTAGTAGTTACGTAATTTCTTTTTTTGCATTGGTTTAAACATTTTGTTACATTCATCAAGAATTTCTTTATCCATTTTTCCTTTCAATAAGGTACAGCTATGAATAAAAAAGTTATCAAAGTGTTGATGGGTACAGCATTTGCAATCGGCTCTGTTGTGCTTACGGTGTTTCTTTTCAAGCTCACCTTCTTTAAATCGCTGGAGTTAAAAGCGTATGATGCGATGATGCGTTTCCGCGGAGAGCGGGCACACACATCGAATGTCGTTGTCGTAAAAATTGATGAGTACACTATTAAGGAACTTGACGATCCAATCCCGCGCGATAAATTCGGCTCACTCATTGCCATTCTTGCCAGCAGCGGTGCAACAGTAATTGGTGTTGACGCAATTTTTCCAACGATAAAACAGGATAGTGTTTCGCTCGCACAGAACGCACTCTTTCTGCAGTTCTCTGCGTATGCGCCGAACGTGTATCATGCAATTGGTCCGTTTATTCCCAGCGAACGTTTCGCTGATGCAAAAGGTAAAACTGCAATTGATAAGGAAGCATACACCGCGCTTCATCGCCTCGCAATTCCCGGGAGTGATGCGTTCCCATTTCCGCAAGCAACTTATATAGATGAACGTCCGTTTGATTCGCTTGCGTCGCTTGCTGCCGGTGTCGGACATATTTTGCTGCAACCTGATTCGATTGATGGAATTATTCGATCAGTTCCTTTCTTTGTTGAATATGCCGGCGATTACTATCCGACTTTTGGTGCGGCGTTGGCATTTGCTGCATTGAAAATTGATCTGCGTTCTGTTTCTGTAAAACGAAGCGAAGATGGTTTGCTTGTTTCTGCTGCCGGTGGGTTGGAAATTCCTCTTTCTTCCAGTGGTTATTTACAAATTGACTATGCCGGTGCAAATAAAATTTTTAAGGAAATTTCGTTTCTTGAAGTTTTGGATGCATTTAATCGTCAAGATGTGAATGCGCTTGCAATGTTCAAAAATGCGATTGTTATTATTGGTCCAACTGCACGCTCTATCGGCGATCATAATCCGACACCAATCGCAGAAATTTCTCCGAACTGTTATGTCCATGCGAATGTGTACGATCAGATTATGTCGGGGAAATTTATTAAGTATGCGAATACACAAAGCCAACTCATTGTGCTGTCTATTCTCGCATTATTGGTTGGCATTATATCAACGGTGTTTCGTTTACGGTGGAGTTTGCCAATCGGACTTTTTTTAGCCGCCGGTTATGTGTGGTTTGCTTACACAACATTTGCAAACACCGGAGAAGTGTACAGTCTTGTTGAACCATTTGTCGCACTCTTCTTCTGTTATTCCGGCGCGATGACGTACATCTCTGCAACGGAAGGGAAACAGAAAGCGCAAATAAAAAATATGTTCCAAAAATATGTTGATGCTTCTGTCGTCGAACAATTACTTGCAAATCCATCGTTAATAAAACTCGGCGGAGAAGAGCGTGAAATTACTACCTTGTTTGCCGACATCGAAGGCTTCACGCGCATGGCTGAAAAAATGGGACCACAAAATACTGTCGGCATGTTGAACTCGTATCTTACAGAAATGACAAATATTATTTTTGAAGAACGAGGAACATTGGATAAGTACATCGGCGATGCAATTATGGCATTTTGGAATGCACCGCTTGATGAAAAGGAACACGCATATCTTGCCTGTGCTGCGGCGCTGCGAATGCAGAAACAACTTCTCGCGCTGCATACAAAGTGGATTCATTTCGGCAGACCGGTTGTGAACCAACGCATCGGGCTGAATACAGGAATGGCAGTGGTCGGCAACATGGGTGCTGAAGCGCGTGTGAATTATACTGCTGTCGGTGATGCCGTCAATCTCGCCTCGCGGCTTGAAGGCGTGAACAAAGAATATGGAACGCGTCTGTTAATGAGTGGGTACACATACAACAAGGTGCGCGAGAAAATACTTGCACGAGAAATGGATTTAGTCGTTGTACTCGGAAAGACAGAGCCGGTTCGTATTTATGAATTGATTGCTCTTTCCGATGAAGTGCAAACCGATGCAACGAAGAAATTTTTAGAGGCTTATCACAACGGGCTTGAAGCATACAAGAAGCGTGCGTGGAAGGGAGCGATTGAACAATTTCAACAGGCACTTTCAATTCGCCGCGATGATATTGTTTCGAATCTTTACATTCAACGCTCGATGATGTTTATGGATGCGCCGCCGCCGGATGATTGGAACGGTGTATTTGTGATGACGAAAAAATAAATACTACTTCCTTTTTTTTTGTAGAGCAAAAATTTTTACATCTCGTTCCCAAACTCAGTTTGGGAACGTTTATTTTTAACGCTCCGCTTATTGGCAAATTTAATTTCTCTCAGGGTTAAATTCCCCGCCGCTTGCGGCGTGTCGTCATTCCCGCAAGTTTTTAGCGGGAATCTATTCTATGGATGTCCGATAAGAGCATTCGGGCATGACGAAGATACCTCGCTGCTTGCGCGAGGTCATTCATTGTAAGCTGTGCTTACGAAGTATGCGTTCCCAACGAGACGTTGGGAACGAGATAAAATACTGCTTGACTTTAAAATTACCTTTTGTTAAAATACCGCCAGATTAAATTAGCGGGAGCAATTACAGAAACGGAGTTGTGTGGTGGAAACAAGTAATTGATTTACAATTGTTCTAATCTAATCTAATCTAATCTAATCTAATCTAATCTAATCTAATCTAATCTAATTTTATAGATTTTTTTCTCTGCTTAGTAATAGAAAGCACGGCTTTTCGTGCTTTTAACTCCAATGTTCGAGTTCGGAACTGCATGTATCCGAGTTCTGAACTCGAACGACGGAAGATGGAACACGGACTGTCGTGTTCTGAATACAAGTGTTGGTGTTCAAAGTACGGGTTGTGAAGTTCAGATCTCGGGTGGTGGTGTTCAGAACACAGGCTGTGGAGTTTTGAGCTCGGGTGGTGTAGGATGGGACTTGAAGAACCGAGTCTAAGACTCAGAAGGTTGAGCAAAAAGCATGAGCATGAGAGTTTCAAGTGAGAAAGGCGAAGTAAAAAACTTGGGTGCTGGTGTTTTGAGTGTAAGTGATGGGAAAGTGTAAAATTTTTTAATATTTTTACCTACCTATAAAATTGGATTTAACTTTTTTAGCTACAACATTTGAGAGCAGAATTATTTCTATATTTTCACTTAAATTATGATGTAATGATATCAAAAATAAATGGAGGTAGTATGAAAACAATAACATTATTTACATGTTTTGTAATTTGTTATTTCTCATCTTGCAAAAATTCTTCAACCAATAATCAAGATACTTATGCAGGAGAGTATCCATTTGAACAGCGCAAGTTTGATATTACTGCTTCTCCACCAACGGCGTTGAAAGATACTATGATCTCACTAAAAGTTACCTGTTATCCAAAATTTACCGGAACGGGTTGGATGGCAATTAGCCTTGGTGGTGGCGGAGAGGGATTCCGTACAGTTTTAGAATTTCCGTATAAAGATACGTTGAAAAGTTATACAGAAATTCGTGTTCATACTAAGTTTCTAGCAGGAAATCCTTTTACGCAAGAATGGAAATTTAAATTGCTCTTTAAATCAGGAGATTATGCCATAGCAGTAAATGCGGCTTATGATTCTGTTTTTATTGCCGATAGCGCAAAAATGTATGTTATTGATTCGTCTGAGTTAAAGAAAATTAAATGGATAGAACCAGGTGGTCCGCTTCAATATTTTACATTGCCAAAACCATAACAAAAATAATGAAAAGGAATAATCACATGAAAAAGTTGATCTTCGTTTTATTCTTAACTGCAACAATCATAAAGGTTAATTTTGTTTTCGCGCAAGAAGATGTCAAGTCTCCTTTCATATTAAAAGAGATTAACCTTTCAACTCCAGCATTAGACAAGAAAGGAAACATACATCTTAAAGTTGAAACTATTGCAGATGGAAACGTTTCATTTGAGTTTCATGCGAGTTCAAAACTTAAGAGTTCAAATGAGAAGTATGACAAAATACTTGGTAAACATGTTCGTTCAAAAACGATAGAAATGAATTTGCCTCTGAATGTAATGGAGGATGGCTTTCATTTTGTAGAACTTGGCATGGGTTTTAAGGCAGACGATGCGAAAAAAGATAGAGTCGCATCGTATCAAACATTTCCGTTGTATTTTCAAATCAAAAACGGCGAAATTATTGAACAAGGTGATAAACCCAATGAACTGTTTAATAAACTACCGCAGATAATTGATAAGGATAAACCTAAAATGACGGCAGTTTATAAACCGATAGCAAGCACCGGAAACAAGTCATTTTTCAAAGTTGAAAAAGTAGGAAGCACATATCAAATATACATTTACATATACGGTCAAGTTAGGTATCAGCAATCTTCAAGTGCCTATTCATTTTCAACTGTAAATAAAGGACTACCAGCAACAAGAGTTCATATTGATTGGGATTACGATAATAATCCGTCTACGGGTTATACCCCATACTATGGCAACAACACGGAACATGTAGATTGGGCAGATACAGATATGAATGGTAATTTCTATTTCAGTTTTATTTTCAATTCAGATCAACCGGCAAATTATTACGCATCATTTTTACGCTTATATGGAAATGCCGCAAATGAGGCGACATTCAATGGAGACAGAGGAAATGGTGCGCAATTTGTACCACAAGATGGGACTGAAAAATTTTCTCTTTCAGGGCTTACTGATAATGTTGTTGGAGAAGTAAATCCAACAATAGAAGCAAATGAAGGAAGCGCACTTCGACACATTTATAGAGCTGAGCAGTTTTGCAAAAATCAATTGGGCTTTGCACCGCATGGCATTCGCTTTTACATCAGAACAAACGCTAGTAGTTCATGGTTTAGCACTGGTAATGACGGAGTAGTAAATACAAGCGTTGCTCACATTCTTTTTAATCAAGTTGCTGGGACTTGGGTTGCTTACCATGAATATGGTCACTTCATAGAATATGACAAGGTAGGATATCAACAAACCGATGCTACGCCCAACGGACACTGGTTTGAACTTGAAACGACCGAAAATGTAGCTTGGACCGAAGGATGGGCTGAGTATTACAATGCTGCATGCCATGATTATTGGTATTCAACTGAACTTCCATCATTATTAGAACATGAAACGAGGAGTTCTGGTGATGGAAATTATGAGTTTCTTGATTATTTGCAGTCATGGATTACTCCGGGATACAGCAGGGATAATACTAAAGTGGAAGGTGCGGTGGCTTGTTTTATTTACAGCCTTTATGATAATGTAACACTTCGTGCGCCTGGTTACCAAGGCGACAATGATGATGTGAATCTTTCAGGTAGTTTTATCATGGATGGATTACATTATAATCACGAATCATCTGGCTCCACAAGAGTTGAGAAATTTAAAAACGGAATTCTTTCTGGGCTAAGTAGCGATATTACAGCATCAATCAATTCACTTTATTCTTCCATGATTCAGCAAACAGGAAGCGCTCGATCTGCAACACCAACAGTTTTAAATATAAATTCTTCTTTGCGATCTCTTAACTGGAATGATAATACTTGTCCTGGCTCACTTCAATATCAAAGAGAGGGAAGTAGTAGCACTTTCTCCTATTACCCTGTTCAAAATCAAGAACAGGGTTTCAAAATTTATCGAAAGTCTGGCGGTGGTACTTGGGATGGCACATTGACTGGATATTCTATTGTAGCTACTGTTGGTGCAAACGTAATAAGTTGGACAGATGAAACTTATCTGATTGGAACTTACAGTTACGTTGTTGTTGCCTATAATACATCCGGAATTTCAATTCCCAAAGCACAAACAGTTATAACATACCAAGAAGGAGAAATAAGAAGTAATGTTACAATGAGCGGTGATATAAGCATTTCAAATAATATTAC
>CAYHZL010000181.1:0-7105 GCA_964361075.1 uncultured Chitinophagaceae bacterium | reverse complement strand
TCATCGGAGAAATTAATCTATCAGGGCAGTATAATTTCATAGGATTGAATTTAGTTAACCCATCAGGATTATCATCGTCAGGGTGATAAGTGTAGTTGGTGATATTTGCGACATTAAATTTATTTCCTGCTGAGTCGGTTACAATAACCTGAAATCTACCTGTATTTAAGTCACCTTCTTTAAAATATGTTTCTATTGTGAACCATGCACCAAGCGGAATCATAAAGGTATTATCGGTTGTTGTCCACACATCCAGCCACGCTTCCTGATTCGGAATTTTTGTTTGCCCTGAAACTCTGAAGTAAAGTCCGTTTACCGTTGCATTGGGTTTAACAATGTTTACAGAAATTCTGAACGGATGTATTTCTTCAGGACCATCATTCCAGAATTCCTGAATGGTGAACCAACCGAAAGTTTCAGGAACTTTTTGAAGCGTGTCTAAGTCAGTATGTAATTGCAACCTTTGTTTAAAATATATTTCACGAAGTGCAGTTCCTTGAATGGTTGCTTGAATACGTCCCTTTAAAGAGCCACTGTTGCCATAAGGTATATATGCCTGATTGAGCCAATAGTGAAGAATACTATTACTTGGGTTGCCTGGTTCTTGAATAATTTTTGCATATCTCTGCGATGACGCACCTCCTTCGTAATAAATCCAAAAATTGTCAATATTACTATGACCTTCCAAATCATTAGTCCAATCATTATTTTCTGAAAAACTAAGGTCTGCACCTGTTATATCCGTATGCGCATCAGTAGGTGAGCCGATGCAGTTTTCGTAGCCCGACTGAAAAATTAATTCCTGATTCAGGTTTTCGTTTGGCGAAAGTGGTTGTAAATCATTGGGGGCTGGTGCTTTTTTCCAGCTTACAATAAATATCAGCAGAACTGATGCAAGTAGAATTTGAGTTATTGTTTTCATTTTATTTTAATTTTGGGGATTAATAAAAACATTACACCATAAAGAAGAGAAAAGGTTGCGGTAATGATTATAAGCCATTTTGAAATTCGCCAATCGAGAAGCAAGCCAACCGTAGTATGAAATGCTGCAAAAAGCGTCATAAAAAATAAAATGTATTTTGTTTTGTTTGCGTACTCAGTAAGCCAATACAACAATAAAAGTGGTAAAAAAACATATCCGAATGAAATTCCCCCAAACACTAAAAATGCTTTTCTACCGGGCAATTCGTTTGCTTTTAAATAAATTCCAAAGCAAAAGGCAGTAAATGTTACAAAACCAAAAACCATTAAAAAAGTTTTACTTAAAAATTGTGGATGTAAAAGGAAGCTCTCTTTATTTAGAGAAATGTCAAGCAGTTCTTTTTTATTAAACTTTTTAATGGCAGTCGTAAAAGCTGTGTCGAAGTTCGTTTCGGACTGAAGTTCTGATTCAATGAGAATACATAAATGGTCGGTAAGTTCGGATAACGTAACATTATCCTTAACGCCACTATTTTTCAAATAAGTTTCAATGTACTCTATTTCTTCTTCCGATATTTTTCGAATCATATTCCTGACGGCTTTAAATTCATAATCAGATGTATTGATTTCATAAACTCATTCAATTCTTTTACTTTTTCTTTTGCTGTAACTTTTCCGGTTTTGGTGAGATTGTAGTATTTTCTGATTCGTTTGCCATTTGCAACGGATTCTACTTTTAATAAACCGGTGGCTTCAAGTTTATGTAATAAAGGGTAAAGAGCACCTTCACTTATTTCTATCCTGTCAGAAGTAAGCTCCCTTACTCGCCGAGTTATTTCGTATCCGTACATTTTCTCATTCTCCGAAAGTAATTTGAGAATAATGATTTCGATAGTGCCTTTTAAAAGTTCTTTTGAGTACATAATTATTTTTTTTGACAATACAAGATACGAAAAGTTTAAATACATTGTTTAAAAATGTATTATTAAACAATGTAAAAAGCAAATTTAATTTCAGCCTCTTTCATAATCTCTTTGCGTTGCGGGTGGAAGATTGCAGCTCTTTTACAAGCCTTTGGTCGTGTGGTGGGTTTTTGAGCGGGCTTGGAAATGTGCTGCAATGTGGGATGGCCAAAACGCCCCGTTTTTTTTCAAAATATCCGAAATCGTTTCCATACTGAAAGCTATAACGATGTTTGAAGCGCAGCACAGGGCGCGTTAGTGAACTTAGGTTTGAAAGAAGAACCAAACGGCGGTCGGCGTTCGCCGGATAATTATCGTTTGGGCTGTCCTCATATGCGTGTGTTGCGGTGTGTCCTGTATCTGCAGCATCAGCGGTCGTAATTGTCCAGGGCATATCACCGGCTAATTGTGCCACTCCCTCAAACGTCTCCACGAACGGCGCCGTGTGCGTTGTCATCGTGTACGTCGTTGCCTGACTCGCATAATCAGTGCCCTGATTGGTAAATCCTTGCGTGTCCGTTTCATACACTTTTGCATAGTAGGTTGTGTTTGTGAATACAATATCTGTGAGGGTTGTATCTACTGTCGATTTGGTGAACACATCAAACACTCGCCGCTCCGTCCGTCCACTGACAGAAGAACTTCCATAAGGATTATTTACGCTATCGACAGTAGTTGAAAGAACAATCCGGTAGTTTGCAAAATCACTCGCTGTTGATTGCCCCCAACTGATTTTCATTCCGTTGTTAGCAGCGTTTGTTAATGTCACGTAAGTCGGCGTTGGTGCGTTGTCTATCAGCACATCATCGATGAGAAAGGTGGGAGCGGAATAAGAGGAGCTTGCGTGTCTCACGCCAATGCGTATGAGGACATTCGGTTGACGGTAGGTTGCTAAAGAAGCTTGCAGGCGTGTCCAGGGCAAAGAATTGTTATAAGCAACAGCATTGGTCTCACCGATAAGGTCAATCCAAGTTGTGCCCCCGTCGTTTGACACCTGCACTTTGTAAAAGTAGTTGTCATAAAAAGTATTGAGTGTTTGCGTTTCTCGTATCCAAAACGAGAGATACGGGTTGCTTGCACTGGAGAGATTCAGCGTCCCTGCCAATGTCAACCATTGGTAGGTGGTGGTCGTCGGAATATATTTCCACGCTGCGCTGCCGCTGTGAGCAGTGCCAAGTGCGATATTCCACGTTGCAGAGTCGGGTTTCCACCATACGTGCGAGAGTGAGTCATTCTCTACGTCATCGTAGAATGGAAATGGTGTTTGAGCTTTTGCCGTGAAAGGTATCAAAAAGCTCAAAGCAAAAAGAATAGAAAAGTATCTGTTGTTCATATGAACCTCATTCAATTTTGAAAGGGCAATTGCACATAACGTGCCGCGCCTCATGCGAAGTGACGGCAAACGGAGCGAAGCGGAGTTTGACGGCATTTCGCATAGGCGCTGTTATCCGAAGTGTCGCGGAGCGAAGCGCAGCGGCACGAAGGAGAACAGCGACGGAGGCGCGGCACGTTATCCAAAATGGAGCGGAGCGACATTTTGGATAACGGTTTGCAGCTACCCGAAGTTGGCGTTTTGGAACACTAAACTGTCTATAACCACAAATGTAAATTTAAAGAATTAATGTTTATAGACGCACGTCTGCGCCAATTTTGGGTAGGTGCTGTTAGTAGCTGGGCGGTTTTGTTATTGTTTATTCTGTGCCGTGTCCGCTGAAAGTTTACACTTGCTTGTCTATGGAATGTTTTTTGCGGTCTGCGGTGGGTTGGTTGAGCAGTCGCAGTTTAAATTTTTACAGAAGGGAAGGAAATTTTTCTTTTTTCACGTCACGCATACACAGGTGGGTGGAAAAATGGCAAGCTTATTTGCAGCCAAAAACGCTCATTCCTAAATCTAAAGCTGCAAATGTGCTTGCCATTGTGTGTTTGCAAGTCCACGTGATACAATTGTCTATAGGATAATGGTGCTCATACGTTTTATTGGTCAGGTCGTTTAATTCTGCTTTACTGCGGTCGATTTTTTTGTTAGATAATAATTGATGCCAATGAATGGATAGAATCCAATTTTAGCTTCTTTTTTATAAGTAAATCCGAGAATACTATTTGTGCCGACATTGACTGATAATCCTTTCCAAAATGTGTAAGTAAATTTTGGAGCTAATTCTATCCAATTGCCGTCTTGAAATTGGGTGACAACCAAATCAGATGAAATATCAAATCGTTTTAATAAATATTTCCCCGATATTCCTATTGTAGGAGCAACTGCATAATTTACAGAGGTACTCTGCCCTTCGGAGCTTACTTGTTGTTTGTCGATAATAAATTTAAAGCCTATAAATGGGAAAAGGTGAATTTTGTTCAGTCTCCAATAATAATCGAAGCGTAAATTAATTGTATTGAACTGCCCTAAAACCGGACTATGAATTATAAGGTATGAGTTTATATCCGCTTGCAAATGAAATTTGTCTTTTATTTTGGGAGAACGATAAGTAAGCGCACAATTATTGAATTTATTTTTCAGATTTTTGGAATAACTAAATCCGATGTTTGAGTGAAGCCTGAAATCATCGTCTTGTGCGACTGAACTTATTGCTTGCAAAATAAACAGCACTAAAATAAAGGATCTTGTTGTTAATATCATTGAGCCACACTTGTAAATTTTATAACGCATAAACATCTTCATAATTTGTTTTATCAAAGTTTCTTATTTATCCAGAACTCAAAATCGTCATAATATAATTGAATACTCTTGCCTATGGAATTCATCGGAGAAATTAATCTATCAGGGCAGTATAATTTCATAGGATTGAATTTAGTTAACCCATCAGGATTATCATCGTCAGGGTGATAAGTGTAGTTGGTGATATTTGCGACATTAAATTTATTTCCTGCTGAGTCGGTTACAATAACCTGAAATCTACCTGTATTTAAGTCACCTTCTTTAAAATATGTTTCTATTGTGAACCATGCACCAAGCGGAATCATAAAGGTATTATCGGTTGTTGTCCACACATCCAGCCACGCTTCCTGATTCGGAATTTTTGTTTGCCCTGAAACTCTGAAGTAAAGTCCGTTTACCGTTGCATTGGGTTTAACAATGTTTACAGAAATTCTGAACGGATGTATTTCTTCAGGACCATCATTCCAGAATTCCTGAATGGTGAACCAACCGAAAGTTTCAGGAACTTTTTGAAGCGTGTCTAAGTCAGTATGTAATTGCAACCTTTGTTTAAAATATATTTCACGAAGTGCAGTTCCTTGAATGGTTGCTTGAATACGTCCCTTTAAAGAGCCACTGTTGCCATAAGGTATATATGCCTGATTGAGCCAATAGTGAAGAATACTATTACTTGGGTTGCCTGGTTCTTGAATAATTTTTGCATATCTCTGCGATGACGCACCTCCTTCGTAATAAATCCAAAAATTGTCAATATTACTATGACCTTCCAAATCATTAGTCCAATCATTATTTTCTGAAAAACTAAGGTCTGCACCTGTTATATCCGTATGCGCATCAGTAGGTGAGCCGATGCAGTTTTCGTAGCCCGACTGAAAAATTAATTCCTGATTCAGGTTTTCATTTGGCGAAAGTGGTTGTAAATCGTTGGGGGCTGGTGTTTTTTCACAGCTCACAATAAATATCAACAGAGTTGATGCAAATAGAATTTGAGTTATTGTTTTCATTTTATTTTTATTTTAGGGATTATTAAAAAGGAAATACTATAAAGAAGAGAAAAGAATGCCGTAATAATTATAATCCATTTTGTAACGGGCCAACCGAGAAGCAAGCCAACCGAAGTATGAAATGCAGCAAAAAGTGTCATAAAAAGTAAAATGTATTTTGTTTTGTTTGCAAATTCTGTGAGCCAATAAAGAAGTAGAAGTGGTAAAAAAAAATAACCGAATGAAATTCCCCCGAACACTAAAAATGCTTTTCTACCGGACAATTCGTTTCCTTTTAAATAAATTCCCAAACAAAAAGCAGTAAATGTTACTAAGCCAAAAACAATTAAAAATGTTTTATTTAAAAATTGCGGATGCAAAAGGAAGCTATCCTTATTTAAAGAAATGCTAAGTAGTTCTTTTTTATTGAACTTTTTAAAGGCAGTGGTAAAAGCTGTTTCGAAGTTTGTTTCGGACTGAAGTTCTGATTCAATAAGAATACATAAATGGTCAGTAAGCTCAAATAAAGTGGCTTCGTCCTTAACGCCCTTATTTTTCAAATAAGTTTCAATATATTCTAATTCTTCTTCCGATATTTTCCGAATCATATTCCTGACAACTTTAAATTCATAATCAGATTTATTGATTTCATAAATTCATTCAATTCTTTTATTTTTTCTTTTGCTGTAACTTTTCCGGTTTTGGTGAGCTTGTAGTATTTTCTGATTCGTTTTCCATTTGCAATAGATTCTACTTTTAATAAGCCCGTAGCTTCAAGTTTATGCAATAAAGGATAAAGCGCACCTTCGCTTATTTCTATCCTGTCTGCGGTAAGTTCCTTTACTCGTTGGGTAATTTCATAACCATACATTTTTTCATTCTCAGACAATAATTTGAGAATAATGATTTCAATGGTTCCTTTTAAAAGTTCTTTTGAGTACATAATTGAATTTTAGATGTGCAAATATATGAAAAGTTTAATTGCATTGTATAAAAATGTATTATTTAACAATGTAGTTAGTAAAAACAACTTCAATTTCAGTCTCTTTCAGAATCTGTTTGTCGTGGGTGGGAGATTGCAGCTCTTTTACAAGCCTTTGGTCGTGTGGTGGGTTTTTGAGCGGGCTTGGAAATGTGCTGCAATGTGGGATGGCCAAAACGCCCCGTTTTTTTTCAAACGGGGCGAAAAATGTGCGGTGGGGTAAAAATTTAAACTTCTTGTGTTGGGGTTGAGCAGTCGCCCGAGTGTCGAAAAGTCAGTCCATTCTTTTGAAACCGAAATGCTTTTGTCTGCCGATAAATTGTCTTAGGGTGATGTCTGCCCGCCTTGCTACTAACGTGTCGCGCCTCATGCGAAGTGACGGCAAACGGAGCGAAGCGGAGTCTGACGGCATTTCGCATAGGCGCTGTTATCCGAAGTGTCGCGGAGCGAAGCGCAGCGGCACGAAGGAGAACAGCGACGGAGGCGCGGCACGTTATCCAAAATGGAGCGGAGCGACATTTTGGATAACGGTTTGCGGGTTTAAGAAGTTGGCGATTTCGGAGCACAAAACTGTCAACCT
>CAYHZL010000180.1:0-7125 GCA_964361075.1 uncultured Chitinophagaceae bacterium | reverse complement strand
GTTCCAAGACAGATCGGTACTACGGGAAAATGAATCTCGAAAAGAGTACTTAGGAATTATTGTTGACATTTCCGCACGGAAAAAATCTGAGAAACTTTTGCAGGAAAGTGAAGTAAGCTATCGCGGTTTGTTCAACAGCGTATCGGATGCAATTTATATTCAAGATACAGAAGGACGATTTATTGATGTGAATTCCGGAGCCGAAAAAATGTACGGTTATTCGCGCGAAGAAATTATCGGTAAGTTCCCGGATTTTTTGAGTGCGCCTGACAGAAATAATATGGAAGAAGTTGCACGCGCTTTGAAAAATGTTGTTAACGGCGAACCACAACAGTTTGAATTTTGGGGAATGAGAAAGAACGGAGAAATTTTTCCGAAAGAAGTGCGGTTGAATAAGGGAGTATATTTTGGTAATGATGTAATTATTGCGTTAGCACAAGATATCACCGAACGCAAACGAGCGGAAGAAGCGCTTGCTGAACGAGAAGAACGCTATGGCACACTTTTTAATCTCTCACCAAGTGGAATCGTGTTGGAAGATATTGAAGGAAACATTGTTGATGTGAATAAAGCCTTTTGCAAATCGCTTGGATACACTCGGGAAGAGTTAGTTGGAAAGAACGTACGCATGGTAGCATCACCTGAGCAGCGTCTAACCATCGAAGACCATATTGCGAAATTACGTTCAGGCAAGATGCTTGAACACGTTGTCCAAGATGTCAGGAAAGACGGGACACTATGCTGGATGGAGTTGCACGAGACTTCGGTCGCGTTGGCAAATGGTCGGCAAGGATTTCTCGTTGTCGCTCATGATATCACCGAACGCAAACTTGCAGAAAGTGAATTGAAAGCAAGCAAAGAGCGTTACAAAAAACTTGTCGGCTCCGTTACCGATTATATTTACACCGTTGAGTTCAAAGATGTGGAAATCCATCCCTTCGGGAGAAGTCCCGTTCGAACCACACACGCGCCCGGCTGCATCTCGGTAACCGGATATTCATCTGAGGAGTTTGGTAAAAATCCGCATCTCTGGTATGATATGGTGGTCGCTGACGACAGACCCGTAGTTGCAGAGCAAGCGAACAAATCTGCGCGAGGCGAAGTTGTTGCATCGTTTGAACATCGCATCCTTCATAAAGACGGCTCCGTGCGATGGGTGCGCAACACGCAAGTGCCGCACTTTGATACAAACAATAAGCTTATTGCCTACGACGGACTTGTTTCCGATATCACCGAGCGCAAACGTGCGGAGGAGCGATTGACAGCAAGCGAACACCGCCTCCGCACAATCATGGAAGCCGAGCCGGAGTGCATCAAGATCATCGCTCTGGATGGCACGCTTCTGAGCATGAACCCCGCCGGCTTGAGAATGATTGAGGCAGATTCATCCGAGCAAATGATCGGCAAATGCGTGTACCCACTCGTTGTTGCTGAACACCGACAAGCATTTATGGAATTGACTCAGAAAGTATGCAACGGGTCGGAAGGAATGCTTCAATTTGAAATTATAGGATTGAGAGGAACACGGCGCTGGTTAGAAACTCATGCGGTACCATTCCGCGATGAGTCCGGGCGTATCATCGGAAATCTTGGCATCACCCGCGATATCACCGAGCGCAAACGGTCTGAAGAAGCATTACAACAAGCTGAATTAAAATACAGAGCGCTTTTTGTTAATGCGAACGATTCTATTTTTTTAATGACTGAAGATACATTTGTTGAGTGTAATCCAAAAACAGAACAAATGTTTGGATGCAGCCGCAATGAAATTCTGAACCGAAAACCTTACGAGTTTTCCCCTCCTTTGCAGTCCGATAAACGTGATTCAAAGGAGAAAGCACTTGAAAAAATTAATGCTGCACTTTCCGGTGAACCACAACTATTTGAGTGGACTCATAAGAAACTTGATGGAACGCTTTTTAATGCTGAAGTTAACCTGAATAGAGTTGAAATTGACAATCAGGTAATGCTATTAGCTTTAGTTCGCGATATTACCGAACGCAAACGTGCAGAAGAAGCATTAAAGGAAAGCGAAGAAACATTCCGGCGTTTGTTCGAAGAATCTGCTGACCCGATTTTGCTCCTTGATGATTCCGGATTTACAGATTGTAATCAGTCAACAATTGCTCTTCTCGAATATAATTCAAAAGATGAGTTTCTCAATAAACAACCGTGGGAGCTTTCCCCTGAACGACAGCCCGATGGAATGCTCTCAACCGAAAAAGCAAAACTCATGATTGATACGGCATTGCAGCAGGGGTACAATCGCTTTGAATGGATCCACACAAAATCCGATGGAACGAATTTTCCAGTTGAAGTAATGTTGACTCCGATTACTTTTAAAGGGAAACAATTTTATTATACCATTTGGCGTGATATCACCGAACGCAAGAAGATGGAAGAAGTATTACGAGAAAATGATGCACGATACCGTACCATTGTTGAGAATCTTCATCATGCATATTATGAAACAGATAGTCGTTCACTATTTACCTATTGTAATCCGGAACTGATCATTATTGGCGGCTATGCTGAGCAAGAATTGATCGGAATGAGTGCGTTGAGACTTGTTGCTGAAGAACATCGTGCTCACGTTGCAGAGAGATACAAGCAATGGAAAAAAGAGAAACGAACAGACATGTCTGTTGAATTTTTCACTCAAAAGAAAAATGGTGAAAAATTCTGGGTTGAACAAACCTCACATTATGAATTTGATGAACAAGGTCGTTTAATAAAAGCTGCCAATATTATAAAGAATATTCATGAGCGGAAATTGGCAGAAGAGGCGTTGCATACAAGTGAAGAGCGTTATCGTCAGTTGTTTGAAAACTCACCTATCGGTATTTATCGAACCACGCCGGATGGACACATTCTTGCCGGCAACCCGGCGCTCGTGCGTATGTTGGGTTATTCATTATTCGAGGAGTATGCCAACCATAATTTGGAACAATATCCAAATGCCTCATACTCGCGCAGTGCTTTCAAAGAACAGTTGGAACGTGACGGTACCATTACCGGGCTTGAAGCAGAATGGTACAAAAAAGATAAAACCCCTCTCTTCGTACGTGAAAATGCTCAAGTAGTTCGGGATGAAACCGGCAACGTGTTGTATTATGACGGCACGGTTGAAGATATTACCGAACGCAAAAAAACAGAAGACAAATTACGGGATGTGAATGAACATCTTTCTGTGCTCATCGAAGCAATTCCTGATGCTATTTTCCTTAAAGACGGTGCAAGCCGTTGGTTAGTTACCAATGAGCCGGCAAAAAAATTATTTCAACTGCATGGCTTTGATTGGATAGGAAAAACAGAACAAGAATTAGCCGATGCGCGTCCTGCGTTCCGTGCTGCACACGAAGTATGTATGGTTGATGATGAAAAAGCATGGAATGCACGTACGCTTTCACTATTTGAAGAATTTATACCACACAACGATGGTGCAATCCATCAATACGAAGTACGAAAAATACCGCTGTTTGAACCCGATGGCACGCGCAAAGCACTTGTGATTATTGGTGCTGATATTACCGAACGCATGCGGACAGAAGAAGAACTCCGTATAATCGGTACGGCTGTTGAGCAAACGGAGGATTGTGTGGTTATTGCTGATAGAGATGGAATTATACAATATGTTAATCAGGGATTTACAAAAATAACCGGATACACAAAAGAGGAAGCGATTGGAAAAACTCCAAGAATTTTGAAATCCGGGCAACACTCACTGGAGTTCTATAAGACGCTCTGGAAAACTATTCAGTCCGGCGAGGTCTTTCGTGCAACGTTCATCAATAAAAGAAAAGATGGTGAACTCTTCTACGAATACAAAACAATTACTCCGGTTAAGAACAAAGTAGGTGCTATCACCAATTTTGTTTCAACTGCAAAGGATACAAGCGAGCTGCGCCATGCAGAAGATGAACTCCGCAAACTTTCTCAAGCAGTACAACAAAGCCCGACATCGGTGATCATTACCAATCTTGTGGGAAATATTGAGTATGCAAATCCGAAAGCACTCGAACTATCAGGATATTCGTTAGAAGAATTGATTGGTAAAAATCCCCTCATACTCAGTTCCGGAGAAAAAGAAGAGAACAAAGAATTATGGGGTATAATAAATTCCGGTAAAGAATGGCGGGGTGAATTTCATAATAAAAAGAAAAACGGTGTGCCGTACTGGGTCTCTGCTTCAATAGCTCCAATTGTAAATGAAGATGGAAAAATTATTCATTTCCTCGCAGTTGAAGAAGATATCACCGAGCGCAAACAAGCGGAAGATGAGCGCGAGGTGCTGTATGCAATAGGAGAAGCCGTCAACACTACTGCGAGTCTCGATGAATTGCTGCATATCATTCATCACAACATCAAGAAAGTGATGTATGCTGAAAATTGTTACATCGCATTATACGACACAAGCACGGAAACTATATCGTTTCCTTTCTTTGTTGACCAATTCGATCCAACGCCGGCGCCGAGGACGAGACGAAGAGGGCTAACAGAATATGTGTTGAGGACCGCACAACCACTTTTGCTGACTCCTGAACTGCTTGTTGAGTTGAACAGAAATAATGAACTCGAAATCATTGGAACTTCGCCCGAATCGTGGTTAGGCGTGCCGTTGTTCATTTCCCAAAGGAGTCCATTCGGACAATCGAAATTGATTGGTGTCCTTGTTGTTCAAAGTTATGAGACGGAGCAGAAGTACACGGAGAGAGAGAAAAGTTTACTTGTTGCGATAGGGAATCAAACGGCAGTGATCATCGAACGCAAACAGGCGGAAGAAGCAGTAAAGGAAAGCGAGGAAAAATATCGCGGGTTAGTCGATAATTCTCCCGATGCTATTGCAATCTATGTTGATGGAAAAATTGTTTTCGTAAACAACGAAAGTGTTCGTTCGATGGCAGCAAAGAATAGAGATGAATTGATTGGAAAACCTATTATGCAATTTGTTCATCCGGATAGCCGCGCGCTTGTTATCGAACGAATGAAACAAATGGCAATCGATGGAAAACCATCGCCGACGGCAGAAGAAAAATTTATCCGTGTAGATGGCACTACTGTTGATGTTGAAGTAAAAGCAATCCCGATAATCTATGAACACAAACCTGCTGTTCAAATTATTGCCCATGATATTACCGAACGCAAACAATCTGAACAAATAATCCGCGATGTGCAGCGCAGGGAAAGTATTGGTGTGCTCAGCAGCGGCATTGCCCACGATTTTAATAATCTGCTCGGGTCTATCATGGGAAATGTCTCGCTTGTGCAAACATTATTACCTGATGATCATCCCGCAGTTAAAAATATTGAGCGGGCATTAACGGCGATGGAACGCGCTGCAACACTTACGAAACAAATGCTTGCATATTCCGGCAAAGGAAAATTTCAAATACTCACTGTAGATATCGCGGCGATGGTTCAAGAACATCTCGGTCTGTTTGAAGTCTCATTATCAAAAAATGTACAACTCGAAGCAAACCTTTCCCCCGCTCCGGTGTATGTGAAAGGAGATCCGGGACAGATCGAACAGATTGTGATGAATTTAATTATCAACGGCGGCGAGGCGCTTGGGGAAAAACAAGGAGTTGTTTCTATCGAAGTATCTGCAGTAACAATGCTGCGGGAAGAACTTGCCGCGTACGGCACACTGACGAACACGACCTTGAAAGAAGGTTCCTATGCGTTGCTGCAAGTAACAGATAACGGTATTGGGATGAGCGGCGAGACGCAGAAAAAAATCTTCGATCCGTTTTTCACGACAAAATTTATCGGACGCGGTCTCGGACTTTCTGCAGTGTTGGGAATAATTCGCGGCCACGAAGGCGGAATTATGATTGAAAGCACGGAAGGAGTGGGAACAACATTTCGCGTGCTGCTGCCGTTGGTTGGTGCACCTGTTCTGATCTGGGAATCCATCCCTTCGGGAGAAGAAACATCGCACAGAGAAGAACTTCCGCAGACAGCAGAACAAACAATTCAGCCAACTTATATTGTCGGCAAGCCCGTCTCAGAAAGAGATAAACTTCCGACTCAAATTCTTGTAATTGATGATGAACAATTTGTTGTTGAAATGGCGAGCGATATTCTTGAAACGGAAAATTACCAAACGATAACACAAATACATCCTGCGGAAGCTGTAGAGTTATACAGACAACAATGGCAAACAATTGCATTGGTACTTCTCGATCTTTCCATGCCGGAGATGAGCGGCAAAGAAGTACTTGCTCAGTTGCGAAAAATAAATCCGAATGTAAAAGTGATTCTCTCCTCCGGTTATTCTGAAGAAGAAGCGGATCGGCAGATTGGTGATGTAAAGGCAACAGCATTTATACAAAAACCATACAGGGTAAAGACATTGTTGTCTTTGGTACGAGATGTTGTGGGGATTCAGTAAAGGCAGATTGCGTAACTATTCAGCCATCGAAACTGAATCACTGGAATGATGTCTGACGGTGTTTCCCAACCGTCTGACATCTCCATATAAGCATCGAAGAAAACATTCACCACAGATTCCACTGAAAAAACACGGATTCACACAGAGAAGTTAAATAATTTAATCCGTGATTCGCCGCGGCGAATGTTCCCGTGTCATCTGTGGTTAATGTTCAATGTTTTTATATATTTACATTTTGTCGAGGAAAACCCTTGAAGGGTTTCTTGAAAATTACTTTTTCAGTGAACCCTAAATAGTACCATCATCTAACTAAACACCAATATGAAAATAACAATTGGCCGTAAGATAATCGTTGCTTTTCTGGTCATTCTCATTTTGATGGGGGCTATAGCTGGAATTACTTTTCAGGGATTCAACAAAATAACTTCGAGCCTTGACACTATGGAACGTGAAGCTGTCAAGCGCGGCGCATCGGGAAACTTGCGCTTCAGCATTGCTCAGCTCCTGATGGCGCCCAACGATTACATTGTTACAGAAAAGGAGTATTATCACCGCGAATACAATCGGCTGAATTCACGCGTTGATGACTTCTACCGGCAATTCCTCCAGCTTCAGCTTACCGAAGAAGAACAACAACTTGTCGGTCAAATTAAGCAAGACCTCGATTCTATTCGCACCTATTCTGCACAGATTTTTTCAATACAACATCCCCGGCAGTCGCCCAAGGCATG
>CAYHZL010000179.1:0-7247 GCA_964361075.1 uncultured Chitinophagaceae bacterium | reverse complement strand
CCGGGAATTCTTGAACCTGTTTCATCGGGCGCAATTTTTGTGTAGCGGTAGAACAGTGATGCCGTTACACGCGCGCTTAACACATAGCGAATGCGTGGTTCCATCGTTGTGCGCGTTGAACCTTCACCCGGTGCACCTTTGGTATTAAATGTTTTATCGCTCGTCGAAAATGTTTGCCTCGCATTTTTTGAATACGAATACGTGAAACTGATATCAACATCATTCGATAACGACAACCCGAACAGCGGAATTTCAAAACCGGTGCGGCCAAAACTTGCAGTGAATGAAATTTCACGCGAGCTCGATTCAGAAATATTTTTTTGCGACGGCGCCAAATCGTACGATGTGGTTGTGCTATAGCGAACATTGGCGTTCATCGTTCCTTTAAATAATTCTTTAAATGCGATAGTCATTCCGATAAGAGGCGAGAAGCTGTACGAAATGCGCTGCGACTCAGTTACTTGTCCGCCGGAAGGATTGCCGCGGAATGATTGACGATATGAGGATTGGTACGCATGGTCAAGTCCAACACGTGTTGCAAATGATTTAAACATCGAAAGTTGTTCTAATCCATCCCACCGAAACGTATAATTAACGCGCGGCAAGTACTGCCCGAATATTTTTTTCAACACAGGAACTGCTTCAAATCCTTCTTCGAATGCTTGAGAAATTTTTTGATCGCCGGTTTTCGAAGTATCGCCCTGCATTGCATCATACTTTTTTCCGACTTCTTCAATTCCGGTTTTGAATATAGAAAAAACAAACACGGGGGGCATAGTAAAGAATGAACGCTCAATCGAGCCGCCGGTTGTTGTCGTCATGCTGTTCGGTATCATAATGCCGAGCGAATCGGTACGGAACCTTTGTGTGCGCGAATAATCCCAGCCAACATTCCAGCTAAAATCAATACGCGCACCGGTCCATAAATCTCTGTTTGTTTTTATTGTAACGCGATTGTTCTGCGAGAATGCATCGGTGATATCAGCACCGTGTGCTGCGCGCACGCCAAATTTTCCAACATCATCTTTATCATTTAAAATTCTGAAGAATGGAAATGCCGACTGCAATCGTATGTTGTTAATATTTGCCGTCGGGTCGGTGACAAGCCCCAGTTGATAGGAACGTGTCGGACCAAAATTTGGTCTTCCATTTTGCACAAACGGTACACGACCAAAAAGATTTGCGAACCCGGGGCGACCCGGCACACCATTATTGCTGGAACTGTTTGATTGTGTGAATGAAAGATTTACTTTGTCATAATCCAAAAACGGTGTCTTTATTAACACGCGCACAAGTTCAACAAGATTTACCTTTGAAGATTTTCGTTTTATGGGTTTCACAACTTCAACAGTTGAATCAGGAATTATTGTTTTCGCAGCATCTGTCGTCGAATCAGATTTTATTATCGGCTCATTACCCGGCGGTGGCGCTTGTTGCTGCGGAGGTGGCAGTGTCTCATCGTCATCGCGTTGTCCGCGTCCGTGTGATGGCGTTGGTGTTGGTTCGTTGCTTGGCGCCGGTGGTGTATCGTCTATTTTTTTTGCAGGAAATATTCCATCGGCAAATTGCTTCAAATTAAAATCCGACGTGAGAGAAATATTATTTGACCATCGTGTAGCAATATCTAAGTCGCCGCGCTGAAGACCATTCTGCCATCCGTATGTAACGCCATAACGCATAGCAAGGGTGATATATTTATTAATCTCAAAAATATTCAAGATGCGCGGACGTGTATTCACATTTATTGTTTGATTGTACGAATTGTCGTAACCAAACGAAACAAGTTGATTTTTGAAAAACATCTCGCTTACAATGTCATTAAAAGTTCTCTGCCTGCCGTACTTATCAAGTTCCAAATGAACCATCGTACTCGAAATACTTACAGCATAGTCGCCGGAAAGATTGATAATACCATTGTCTGTCAACTTCCAACCGAAATCCAATGAGCGCGAAGAGGAAAGTCCGCGAATTGGCGGGCTTACATTTTGTTGATTGCGCGCTCTCTCCAGCGACCACGAACGATTCATCGAAAGACTTGTGTTAATATTATTTAAAGGGAAATACAAACGCAGTTCCTTAAACTCATCGAGAAAAAATATACCATCAAATATTCCGAATGGTTGAATATAATTTTCTGTGCCGAATGTATAACCATAACCGAGACGCGCTCCCCATCGCCATGATCTACTTGATTCGGTTGTAGGATTACGAGAAAACGATGACGAATAATCAAATCCATAACTCATCCGATTGAAAATATTTTTGATCACCCACATATCGGTCGGAATATTTATTCTGATAGACGGCATCGCATACGTATTTGTAATTGATAACGATTGTGATTCGTTGATGATTTGGTCTGGCGTGGTAGCAATAACAGCTTTCAAATTCTTTTTGAGTAAAAGCAAACTGTCCAATACAACACTGTCTCGTTTAGTAACCGGAACAAAAGAATTTATTTGCACAATAAGTGAATCAAGTTCTTTTTGTTTTTGCGGAATCACATCGCGCTGCTGATCTGCTGCTTTTGTTACAACAATATCCGAACCGGGTAAATATTTTGGTCTGCTGTATGTTTCACTGTGAGAATAACTAAATGGTAACGTTGTGCCAGACCATTCAGCAGGTAAAAATTTATCGAACGAAACATTTGTAGAAACGCCCCAGCTTGTAGAAGTGGTGCGCGATGCATTAAAACGTTCTTCCAGATAGTGGAAGTTCGGATCTACTTCTCGAAAATTAAATGCAATACTTCCCAAGTCGGCAAGGCGCACAGACGTTGCAAAACTGTACGCCCATCCCGGTGTATCATCGGGATCTATGAGACGCAATTCATTCACCCACACTTGTGCTGTCAATGGCTTCGGATTGGACGGCGTTACCGGATTTTCAATGCCGACAGAAATAAATGTAATACGTGTCAACGTCGGATTGCCAAGCACACTGTAATAAGAACTATCCGGTCCGTTAGGAACACGAATTGATGCAACACGTGAGACTGAACTTCTGCCTTGCTTAATTTTTGTGAGATCATCAAAGCGAACTGAAATATTATTGCGTGCATCCCATCCTTCATAAATCGGCGCTTTGTACTCGTAGTAATTAATACTGTCCGCGCCAAACCGAAAAACAATATTACCGACAGGCGCAGTTGGTGTTGTCGTTTTAAATGTTGTATCGCCATGCACAAACATTTTCATTTCTCGATAGCTAAACACATCAAGCGATTTATACGTGTAGCGTTTAATTCCAAACCGGCTTTCACCATCTTTTAAGTTGTTCACATTTAATGCAAGCGATTGTTCGTTGCCATACACTTCTTGGTCCGGTTGTGAACGATCCTTTTCACGAATTACACCCGGCGGACTTGAATAACCCTGGCTTCGGTTATCTTCAATATTCACTACTGAAAGTTTAAACGTGCTGTCATTCTTTCGTAATTCTTCCCACTGGTTACCAATAAGATTAAAATCAAAAATGCGGAGCTGCACCGGCTCGTCAAATCCGGTGAACCACAAGCGTGCCGATTCTATTAACGAAAAATCCGGCACACCAATTTTATTTTTCCAATTAACAATCGGAATACGGTATTGATACCATCCCTCAGAGCCGCCGCCTACTCTTTGCGGATTCGCATCAGTAGTATCAAGATTCAATTCATACTCGAAATAACTATTAACTTTATCGGGAACATTATTCCGATTTAAATCTTCGCTATCAGGAATTTTTCCCGTTGCAACTTTGAGATTTCCTTCTGTTCCATTGATAAAACGAAAATCATCCGTATTTGAATATGCATAGTTATCACCAGCCGGATCGGCATCAAGATTTGGAAATGCAGCACGGTTCGCATTTAAAAATGATATAATTGCCGTATCTGCTCGTTCCTGATCATCAAATTTTTTATCAAGACCTGAATCTTTTTTTTCATTCATAATACCGGTTGGCAAAGTAGGATCATCTTCCGTATCAAGCTCACGATTAGGAATTACATCTTCGCTTATTTGTCCGAGATCAATAAATATTTTATTTTTTGATGTATCTATTTTTGTCTTGGTCGGAATTTTTACCCACAATTCAATAAAGTTGACATTCTCTTTTGTTAAATCTATCGCACTCCCCGAAATATTCCGCTGAATACCCGCCCAATTTTTTCTTCGTTCTGCAGGCGCGGAATTATCTCCGAAATTTTTCGACAAGTCGAGCGAATAATTGTATTCACCACGCTCTCTCGGATTGTACACGATATCAAGCACACGCAATATCTCCTGACCACGCGCCACTTTTTTGATCGGCAAACCATCCGGTCCCAATCCATACAGTTCTTTGACAGTAACAATGCCGGCATTTCCCGTCTCTAAGGTGTACCAATAATTTTTTGCTTTCGAGAACATTCTTGTCCTGTCTGTCGTATCAGTTTTGCTCCTTGTTAATGGATCAATATCAACACCATAGAGGTACGCAGGCGGACTCATATCATGCCACAACCCATAGCTCACACCAAGAGAAATAATTCGCTTCGAACCTTCAAAGTCATCGATGTACGCAATACCTTTTGTGTTATCCTCCGCTATCGGAGATTTTTTTGTATTGGGATCCGGCTTCATGTACGCCGCTTCGCCGCGAAACGTAAAATCAGATTTTGCTTTTGTATCAATAAATGGAATAGCATCAATTGCTTTGGTAAGAAAATCCAAATCACCGGCGGTTTGCATATCAATTCCATAAATAGAATTGTTGATTGGCTCTTCACCCAGACGAACTTTATCACTTAATGTTTGTTGATTTAAGTTCATCACAGTAAAACCAATTTGCGTCTTTTCCGAAAGCTTCAGTTCGCCGCGTGTGCCAAGTAATGTTTTTGATGCAAGCTGAAACAAATCATTCTGTTCGTACTTAATGGAAAGATTTGCGCCGGGTATCAATGCTTCTTGCTTTTTAATAATCACCTGACCGATAATGTAATCAACTGTATAGTCAACATTCAGCACCATCGGATTATTATCGAGCGCAACAACAACGCTCCCTTCCACAATATTGAAACCGAGATTAATGATGTTGGAACTTCCTGCTGTAGTTTTTCCGGAAATAATTAGCTTATCGGCGTTCCCTGCTTTTAGTGCATTCACTTGATCTTTCGTATAAATATCCTCGAACAAAAAACTTGTGTCTGGTATTGACAGATTAAATTCCTTAAATGCTTTGGAAAGCCCTTTGCCAAACGGTTCAAGTGTTGGGAAAATAATTTCGCCGCGTTCTTCATCAATTGTTATATTCGGCAAGTAGTCAAAATATGTGTCGGGTTCTTTTGTGCCATCAACCTTATATTTATCAAGTCCAAAAAGTTGGAGATTTTTTACGTTAACAGATTTATCCAATAGATTTGTCGGTTCTCCACCCGAGGGACGATACAAAATATCAAGCGTAAAACCTTCCTTCTTAATTTTTCTTCCTCCTAATGGATAAATATTTTTTAACATCATGCGCCACGGCGCTTCGAACGCAGGAAGAAGGTTTTTTGGTTTTACTAATTTTAAAATGAGTGTAGTATCTGTTGTCCTTTCTGTTGTCAGTGTTCCATAGAAACTATCATCGTTAGGTCCGTCTGCTTTATTTTCAATTCGATATGCAATAGCGATGGCTTCACCATCTTGCACTGTTCTGTTCATGGTAATATAACCGGTGTATTCATTCACTCTATAATCTTTATCACGATCCAATTTTTCCCATACTCCATTTTCAATTCTTCCCGGAAAACTAACAGAATCACGATACGGTTTATAGGTCAATGTATCGCCCGAAGCAACCGTAGGTAAATTCAAAACTGCAATACCATATCTTGGACGAATAACACTGTTTGGTTGGTAGGTTTTCCACACTTCATAATCTTTAATATGCCATCGTTGTTGCTCTGCACTTACCTCTCTGTTTTGTAGATATGGTTCGTAGAAACGAATATAGTTTGTATCTATAAAATAATGGTCGCGAGAATATTCGTACGCCTTTTTCTCAAACGGTATTTCCTGGCTTCCGCCGGTTACAGTCTTTTCTTGTATTTGTCCTTTTTTCTGCGAAGCAATGCTGGTAAGTTTGAGCGGACCAAATTGTGTTACTGCTTTTATACCGAACAACGCCGAACTACTGGAAATAAAAGACGAACTGCCGGAAAGCGACACGTTGCCGGCTTCCACACTTTGTACAACTTCATCATCGTAGCCGGTGTACTTTATGCGCAGTTGATTTTCGTATTCGAATGTGCGCTGCGTATTCCAATCAGCGAGAATGTTCAGTTTGTCGCCAATCGTTCCACTCACATTAATCTGCACTTCTTGTGCAAAGTCCGGTTCGTTGCGCGAGTTGCCCAATGTTGAAATTGCACTTTGGTCAGTCGTTGTATTTCTAAATGCTGCACGAATATCTACCGCACCCGAGATATGTAAATTGATGCGCGGTGGACCAAAAATACTAAACACAGGATTCGCCGGAATAGGAATATCTATCGTCGTGAACGAGCTGAGCAAATCGCCAAGATCATTTTTCTTTTTCACACCGTCATTTTTAAATGCCAACTCTTCAAAATTTTTCGTCTGGTCGGCGCTCGTCCGTTGTTTAATGTATTCTTGCAACGGCATCTTCATCGGAATGCGTACATCTTTACCATTCACTGTTTCACGCACAATCACAAATCGTCCGGTTGAATCGAGACGCACATCGCGTTGAATAAGTGATGGTGGTTTTAAAAAGAGCGGATAAGCGCGCGGCTGTATTGCTTTCGCAATCGGAGAATCAGTTCGTTGATATTTGAATTGTGCAATACGTGCCGTCGAGTCGCGCGGAATTTTCTTTATCGAATCCTGCCGCGCAATTGAATCGCGCACCGATGCACTGAGCTTCACAGTCGTATCCCGCTTGGCAGAAGAATCCGGCACAACACCAATCGGCGCACGTTTCTGCGAAAGCGAATCGTCTGTACGCCTCTGTTCTGCCGGAGAATATTCGGACGCAAACAAAGAAGACTGTTCGACAACAGAAATGCCGATGAACAGCAACAATACACTACATGCGAGAATTATACGATGCACAAAATTGATTGAATGTTTGTGAATGACAACTGTAACAATCTATAGAGGGCATCTTTAAAAACATAAAAATAATTGTCATTGCGAGCCGTTCTTTGGCGAAGCAATCTCGTTTTTTTCTTTTAATTGAAAGATTGCTTCGGTCGCTTCGCTCTCTCGCAATGACGA
>CAYHZL010000178.1:0-7250 GCA_964361075.1 uncultured Chitinophagaceae bacterium | reverse complement strand
TAAACACGATGTTGACGTTGATCTTCCGCCTTTCGAAGAGAAACTTGTTGTTGAAAGTTATATTGTCCAAGGCGATAGCGCGTTTATTGTTCGGATTGATAAGACAGTTAATCCTATAATCAAAAGCAATACGATAACATACGATACAAATTTTGCCGGAACGGAAGTAATCTTGTCGTACAATAATAATAACTTTAAGCTGAGGCAAATGTCTGTCTATCTGGATGAAGGGAAATATAATGTTTTTAGCGGTAATCATGGAAGGTTTTTTGTTCTTGATAAAAAAGTTGAAAATATAAATACTTTAAAGCTTATTGCTAATTATCGAACATATCATGTGGAATCAGAATGTGTAATGCTTCCTGCTGTCCATATTAAAAATGCCGTGCTTACAGGAACATCAAATTACTCCGAGAGTCAATCGAGAGAGATATATTCGATCTTTACAGTAAACGTCGAAGCCGATTTTCCTTCGGGCATATCGTATTACATGATGCGTATTATGCGTCCACCGCTTGATACAATAAGGGAGCATTCGTTACTGAGAGAGATTACAAAGGGATATTTTGTTGTTTACAACTCCGTACAAAAAAATAAATTTATTTTTAATAACACTTTTTCTGAACAGGTAGGTTGGTTTAATAATTACACAATTATTTTATCCCGTATCGAAAAACTACACTACTATTTTGCATTAAGCTCAGTAATTCAGTTTGGAGAATCAAACACTATGATCCCAACAGAAACAACAGAAGTTCCATCAAATATACGAGGCGGCTATGGTATTTTTACCGCCATGAGTAACGATACAATAAAAGTGAAAATACAATGAGAGATCAAAAAATGTATCGCCTATCTGTTGGGTTAATCTTTTTTATTCTTTTACGCAATTTTGTCTCAGCTCAAACTACACCTCATGGATTTATCAGTGATGCTTCCACAAAAGAACGTATAGTTGGAGCAAATATAAAAGTTGAAGGAACAAGCAGAGGGACGACAACAAACACCTATGGTTTTTTTTCATTACCTGGAAAAGACTCTTCCAAAATAAGAATAAGGATTAGCTTTCTTGGCTATGAAACAAAAATTATAGAATGGCATAAAACCGAGAACAGACCTTTGGAAATATCTTTAACACCTTCCAATATTGAATCGCAAGAAGTTATTATTGAAGCAGATCGTACCAACTCAAATGTTTCATCAACGTCGATGGGAGTTACATCGATACCAATTTTACAAATTCAAACACTTCCTTCTGTCGGTGGTGAGGTAGATATTTTGAAAGCAGTGCAATTACAGTCGGGTGTTTCTTCAGGACAAGAGTGGTCGAATGGAATTTATGTGCGCGGCGGCAGTTTCGATCAAAATTTAATTTTACTTGATGGCGTTACGATCTACAATCCGAATCACCTTTTTGGATTCTTCAGTATTTTTAATACGGATGCTGTGAAAGATGCTGAACTTATCAAAGGAGGTATTTCTGCGGAATATGGCGGACGGCTTTCATCTGTTCTTTCATTTACGTTGAAAGAAGGTAATCTTGAAAAAACCGTTTGGAAAGGCGGCGTAAGTTTAATAGCGAGCCGTTTAAGTGTCGAAGGACCGATTTCGGATGAGAAGAATGGGTCGTATCTGCTTTCCGTGCGTCGTTCGTATTTCGATAAATTATTTTGGGCATTAGATGGATTCAAGAAAAGTAGTTCAAATTTCTATATTTACGATCTAATTGCAAAAGCAAACTATACATTTTCTAATAGAGGCCGTGTTTTTCTTAGTGGGTATTTCGGAAGAGACAATTTTAACAATGAAAGAAGTTCTAATAGTACGGAAATTGTGGACATTGATTTAATATGGGGTAATCAAGCGTATAATGTTCGTTGGAATCATCTTTGGTCTTCCAATTTTTTCTCCAATGTCGCATTAATTTATTCCGATTACACTTCTACTCAAAAAACAAATATTATTAATACTATCTCAAGAAAAGACCCTTCTGTTAAAGATTTGTCTCTTAAAGCTGATGGTGAATATTTTTTTACTGAGAACCAATCCTTTACCTTCGGAAGCACATTTGTTTATCATCGTTTTCAAGCAACGTCAGGAATTTTAGAAAACAGTGATGAAGTTGTTATAATTAATGCGAAAGAAGTTCAAAATTACATTTCACACGACTGGAAAATATCAGACCAATTGCGAATAACTGACGGAATTCGTGCGGATTATTTTTCTGCTGCAAAGAAAATTGAAATAGATCCACGTCTCAATATTCGATATTTGATTGCTGATGATGTTTCAATAAAAGCATCCTATACAAGAATGCATCAATTTATTCATCTTCTTTCAACGGCAGTCTTTGCGCTTCCGGGAGATGTGTATTATCCGGCAACTGAATTTTTGAAACCGGAAATATCTCAACAAACTTCCATAGGAATATTTTCTTCGTTGAATGTACTAAATATGCCGGAAGTAGAATCATCGGTGGAAGTGTATTACAAAGACATGAATAACCTCCCGATGTTTCGACAGAAATTTTCAAGTCCTTCTAACGAAAGAATTCAACAAGATGTGGTAATTGGAAAAGGCTGGGTGTATGGAGTAGATGTACAGCTTTCAAAACAGAGCGGTGCTTTTACAGGTTGGTTAAGTTATTCATACCTTTCTGCGTGGCGGCAGTTTGATGAAAAAAATGGTGGAAGAGCATTTCATCCAAAGTTTGAACGTATTCATCAATTAAATATTGTTTTGAACTATCAGTTATTCGAAAAGTGGAAAGTAGGAACGATATTTGTTTTGGCATCGGGTCAGCCAATAACAGTACCACGCCAAAAATATTTTATCCAACCACAATATAATCCGACAGGACCTACTATAGACTATGCTTTGGACTATGGAGATATTTACAGTTTTCGTCTTCCAATGTATAATCGTTTAGATTTGAGTTTTACACGAACGTGGAATGGTTGGGGCGCGAAATGGGAATTATTTCTAAATGTGTATAATATTTATGGATATCCAAATCCACTGTATATTGCGTACTCTGGAAATAGTTTTTTGCAATTTAATATTGGTTTTGTTCCAACCGTTGGGTTAAACTTTACTTTTTAAGAATAGACTTTGAGCAATGACATTAAATTTATCAAGAAATTACAACTTCCAATTTTTTGCAAAACATGCTGAACTCTTTTCAATCTGGGAGCAATTTGTTCGTTACAGTTATGGAAGATGATGGAGGAGGTGGAAACCAACCACAATATGGCAATATAAGTTATAGTGGGGTTTCTTTCCCAATTGTTAATTTTTTTGCGACAGATGATGATCTATTGGGATCATATAGTTTTGCTCAAAATCTGCCGTTGCCTATACAGATTGATTTAGGGACATTCTCATTTCAATTAGATGATATAAAATAACCATAGTTAAATATCACAATATAAGGACATCCATTGAAAGTGGATGTCCTTAATAATTTTTTTATAATCTATGAAAACAAATGCTACGATTTTTTTCTTATTGTTTTTAACCTCTTGCAAACAAGACGTTGCAGTCGATCTCCCTCCATTCGAAGAAAAACTTGTTGCTATCAGTTACATTGAAGAAGGTGACAGTAAATATCTTGTCTATATCAATAAAACTATTGATCCACATTTAGACAATTACTGGAACTATATTGACACAAGTTTTGCAATGGCAAAAGTAATGTTATCTATTGATAATGTTCCTTTTGAATTGCGTAGAATGCCTAAATCCGAATATCATAAATATATTTCTTCAGTACATAATTCGTATGGTAGGTTTTTTGCACTTGACAAAAAAGTGAAAAATATAACGAACGTAAAACTTACTATGGAATATCAAGGTATGAAAGTTGAATCAGAGTGTAACATGCTTCCTACACCGCATATTGAAAATGCTGTTCTTACTGGAACGTCACAAAGCTCGGGATATTATTCAGGCATGAAAGTAAAAATTAGCGCTAATTTCCCTGCAGGAATTTCACTTTATATGATTCAACTCATCCAACCATCATATATAGTATATCAGGATTCTGTCAACGTTTGGTATTCATCACAGTACAGTACTAAGGGCTATTTTACCTCCACTAACACTGATCGTAACAAAGAATTTATTTTTAGTAATACATCTTTTTCATCAAATACCAATCAAAGAAACTATATTATTGTTTTGACGCGTATCGAAAAAGCGTATTACGATTTTGCATTAACTTCAAAAGCTCAGTTCAATGAAACAGACACCTTTCTTCCAACAGAAACAACGGAAGTCCCTTCCAATATTCGCGGCGGCTACGGTATTTTTACTGCCATGAAAAGTGATACAGCGAAGGTGACATTACAATGAAAGCTCAAAACATTTTTTTTCTTTTGGTATTATTTGTTCTTCACAACATTGTATTGGCACAAAGTACTCTTCATGGATTTGTTAGCGATGCCTCAACAAAAGAACGTTTGGTTGGTGCAAATATAAGGATTGAAGGAACACACAGAGGAACAACAACAAACGTCTATGGTTTTTTCTCATTGCCCGGCAACGATTCTTCTGAAGTGAAAATTCGTGTGAGTTTTCTCGGTTACGAAACAAAAATTATCGTGCGACAGCAAAAAGAAATTGAAAATAAGCCGTTGGAGATATTTCTAAAACCTTCCAATATCCAATCGCAAGAAGTTGTGATTGAAGCAGATCGTTATAAATCCAATATCTCATCAACCTCAATGGGTGTTACATCAATACCGATTTTGCAAATTCAAACGCTTCCTTCTGTCGGAGGTGAAGTTGATATTCTGAAAGCAGTGCAGTTGCAATCGGGTGTTTCTTCGGGGCAGGAATGGACAAATGGAATTTATGTTCGTGGTGGTAGTTTCGATCAGAATTTAATTTTGCTCGATGGTGTTACAATCTATAATCCAAATCATCTCTTTGGGTTCTTTAGCATTTTTAATACCGATGCGGTAAAAAATGTTGAACTGATCAAAGGAGGTATTCCCGCAGAATATGGCGGACGGCTCTCTTCCGTTCTTTCGTTTACGTTGAATGACGGCAATCTTGAAAAAACAGTGTGGAAAGGGGGCGTTAGTTTAATTGCCAGCCGCTTAAGTGTAGAAGGACCACTTTCAGATGAGAAGAAAGGATCATATCTGCTCTCTGTTCGCCGCTCGTATTTTGATACATTTCTTTGGGCGATAGGTGGTTTTAAAAGCGGCGGTCCCGATTTTTACATTTACGATCTCACTGCAAAAACAAATTATTCTGTTTCGGAAAATGATCGTGTTTTTCTCAGCGGATATTTCGGAAGAGATAATCTTAAAAGCACGTCGAGCAATAATGGATTGGATATATTCAGCATTGATTTGGCGTGGGGAAATCAGGCATATAACGCCCGATGGAACCATCTCTGGTCTTCCAATTTCTTCTCCAATGTTGCCGTAATTTATTCAGATTATACCTCTGAACAAAAAACAGATATTTTTAATACTGTCTCCGCGAAAGAGCCATCGGTAAAAGATATTTCTATTAAAGCTGATGGTGAATATTTTTTTACCGAAAACCAAACATTGCTTTTCGGAAGTGCGTATGTGTATCATCGTTATCGCGCAACTGCCGGACTTCTACAAGGGGGCGATGAAACAGTTGCGTTAAATGCGAACGAACTTCAGAATTACATTTCGCATGATTGGAAAATATCAGACCAGTTGCGAATCACCGATGGAATTCGCGCTGATTATTTTTCAACCGCCAAAAAAGTTGAAATAGATCCGCGCGTTAACTTACGATATCTTATTGCCGACGATCTTTCATTGAAAGCATCCTATACAAGAATGCATCAATTTGTGCATCTGCTTTCAACGGCAGTGTTCGCACTTCCCGGCGATGTCTATTATCCTGCGACAGAATTTTTGAAACCGCAAGCTTCTCAGCAAGTTTCTGTCGGAATATTTTCATCGTTGAATGTGATAAATATGCCTGAAGTAGAATCGTCAGTGGAAGTGTATTATAAAGAGATGAATAACCTTCCGATGTTTCGACAGAAATTTTCAAGTCCATCGGATGAACGAATTCAGCAAGATGTGGTAATTGGAAAAGGTTGGGTGTATGGAGTTGATGTGCAACTTTCAAAGCAAAGTGGCGCTTTTACAGGTTGGTTAAGTTATTCTTATCTTTCCGCATGGCGGCAGTTTGATGAAAAAAACGGTGGAAGAGCATTCCGTCCTAAATTTGAACGGACGCACCAACTGAACATTGTATTAAATTATTCTTTATCGGAAAAATGGACAGCCGGCACAATATTTATTCTTGCGTCAGGGCAGCCAATTACCGTTCCCCGACAAAAATATTTTATCTTTAACCAAGATGGATCCGGAAACTCAAATTTAGATTATATTTTAGATTATGGAGACATTTATAGTTTCCGTCTTCCGATGTACAATCGCATGGATTTAAGTTTTACACGCAAGTGGGAAGGGTGGGGTGCAAAGTGGGAATTATTTTTAAATGTATTTAATGTGTACGCTTATCCTATTCCGTTATATACATCGTATTTGGGAGATAAATTCTTACAGTTTAACATTGGTTTTGTTCCAACTGTTGGTATCAATTTTACGTTTTAAAAAAAGAATAGACTTTTGAGCGATGACATTAAATTTTACAAAAAGATACACCTTCCATTCTTTTGCAAAACACATTGAATTCTTTTCTATCACTGCCCTAATACTGTTTTTGCCATTGTGTTTTTTTTCGCAAATGGCTTTTCCGTATCACTCTCCTAAATCTGTATTTCTGGGTTTTTTTGTAGTTACTATTCTTTGCCTATCGTTATTACGTATCGCAAATAAAAGAGAGTTTATTTTCCAAACTAACGCAATAGATTTTTCGATTATCCTGCGTCTATTAGTTCTCATACTTTTATATTTGTTTATTCCAAGATATGGCAATGGATTTGAAAGTATAAAATTATTGGTGTTATTAACGACATTTTATTTTCTGGTCCAATATGTATTGACCAACGAATTATTGGATGTGGAACGATCGATTTTGTTTATTGGAAAAAGTTTAATTCTCTCTTCCGTTATTGAAATTATTTTAGTGACAAAAGGATTAATTGAAACACCAATCATAACATCAGCCCAACTTTCATATAACAAGCCACTTATTTTTGGAACATTTGGTAATCCTAATAGTGTGGCGGTTTTTTTGTCAGCCTGCTTTCCATTCTTTCTTTTTTTTATCAGACAAACTCATTC
>CAYHZL010000177.1:0-7292 GCA_964361075.1 uncultured Chitinophagaceae bacterium | reverse complement strand
ATTGCAAATCAGTTCCAAAGGAATCCCTTCGGGACTTGAGCGACTGGTTAGGCAAAACCGCATTGTGATTATTATTTATACTTGCCCCAATAATAAAAACTGTCGATTGATGTTTTGACATTTTGCCACCATGATGGTTTTGGATTTTGTTGAGTTGACCAAACACCTGCATAAACCGGTTTATTATTTTCATAATAGAAATAGTGATGTGCTTCAGGCATGTATATATAACTCTCTACGAAAATGTATGTTATTTGGCCGTTTCGCATACCTGTAAATATTGGAAACGTACCACCTGCAAACCCTCTTCCATTAGGTTCACAATTCACAACACCCGGCAACTTGGCAATAATCTCACAGAGCCGCCATGGATTACGATGATGTGAATAACTAAGCAAAGACCATTGTAAAGCATCTGGAGGTTCTACTGAATCGGGTTTCGCTTGAGTTGAAAGCAATGACCATCCCGTGTAAGTTTTATTTCGTACAAGTTCAGCAGTAGCTGGATCGAATTTGATCGCAATTGAGTTCGTTGTCCAAGGTGGTAAGAACCTCGGGCTTAAAAGAGGTTTAAGTGAAACAGAATCTTTGAAGCAATAACGAAGATAATTAATGTTGTAAAGTATTTCAGAAACTGCTGAATCAGATGGCACAAGTTTAGCTTCTGCCCATACCGCAATATCACGTGCCTCTGATGAATCAGCGGAATTGTAAGATAGCTGAATTCGATCGTCAACTTTCGTGTCACTTGACGTGGGGCTCTTTGAACATGACAGAAAGAATGAACAGGTAATAATGATTGCTAATGGTTTCATGTATTCTCCTCCGGTTTTGCCTAACGGACTGGAGCTAAGCTGGTTTGTTCGCCGCGGCGAATTCAGCGCGTTAGTTCGCCGCGGCGAATTGATTTATGAATTACTGACAGCACAAAAATATTTCTAAACTCGAATACCAAATTTTCGCCGCGCTATTGCAAATCAGCTTGAGCGACTGGTTAGCCCGCTTTGTAGGTTGATACGTACACTGTTGCAACATACGCCATGACTGTTTTGCTTGCACAAAAAAACAATAAATTATTTTTGATTCACTTGTTCAGTTTTGATTGCTATTTCTTTTTTCTGGGGGTGAATACAATACTTCTGCCCAGCATACATCATTTGGTATTTACAATATTCATTTTGCACCAAACAAATAACTAGATCTCCGTAACTATACAGTTTTGCTTTACACTGTGAAATATCTTTGTCTGAACCACCGCCATTTTCTAAAATTGTATCTTCCATTTCTTCCTTTCCGTTAAGCCGATTTAAAGCGGGCTAACGGACTGGAGCTAAGCTGTTTGCAATGTTCAGCGCGTTAGTTGTTTGTTGATTGATTAATAAATTTTTGATTGCATAAAAATATTTCTAAACTCGAACACAATTTTTTCGCCGCGCTATTGCAAATCAGCTTGAGCGACTGGTTAGCCTGCATTTTTGAAAATAAAAACAACTGCCAAAGTAAATGTAGAATAAAAGCAACCTTCCCGCTGTTCTTTAGCGGGATGGTTGCAAAACATATTGTGTGCAAGTGGGTGAGCGAAGCAAACCGACTTGCACACATTTTTAAATATACTTTTTGATAATTCTCATTTCAATAAAAGCATTTTGCGTGTTGTAGTGAACGAACCTGCTTTGATTGTGTAAAAGTATACACCACTTGCAAGTTTTGTCGCATCAAATGTTGCTGTGTGAAAACCTATCGTCTGATTTTTATCCACCAACGATGCGACTTCTCTTCCTAAATGATCAAAAACTGTAATCGTAACATTTGACGGCTCAGGAAGTGCATATTCAATAGTAGTTGTTGGATTAAATGGGTTTGGGTAGTTTTGCGATAACTCCATTTGATTTGGAATTTGTTGCACTTGTAATTTTTTACCGTATTGCCAACTTGAACTTTCAATACTTACTGCATCGGAATAGGCTGAACTTAATCCTTGTGTATCCTTTGCTTTAACTCGATAGTATACCATTGAACCAGTACCAATTGTGGCACCATAATCTATATAATTTGTTTGTGAACTTGGCACTGTTGCTAAAAGGTAACTTGCATTGGGACCTCCAACACTTCGGTATATTTCATAACTTGCAATATCGCTTTCAATATTTGCACTCCAACTTACTTGCGCTACACCAGGATTAAATCTAGTTCTCCCGTAAACTCCCACTAAAATATTTTGTGGTTTTGATGGTGCTGCCGACAGAGGATCCGTTAAATAAAAATGTGCGGTAATTGTTGACCCAGTCTGAGACAATATCTCCATGCCTAATGACGTTGAATTATTAGACCAAGTATTTGTGTTTGGATTACTCCACGGAGACAGAACTGTATTTACCGTAGTATTGAAGGCACCGAGAAACGGCGGATCTCCTCTCATAAATCCACCACAGATTTCACCACCACTTTGATTTATGTATGTAAGCATCCAATCTTTATTCCCTCCACTTGTTGGAATTGCGTCACGATAACTATAACCCGTTTCATCACGTTGCACAGATAACTTTTTGAAAGCAGGAACACTAAAACCTGTAAAACAACTGGTATTGTTGTATGGATTTTGCCAGTTCCACCTACCATCTTGCGGCAATGTTCTTAAGTTATTCGTATTACTATAAAGCCCTTCTTGTTGAAAAGCATAAATTCCTTTATCGTTAGGGTTAGTACTAGCATCGTCATAAATAGAAAGTTTTTGGTGATTCTCGAGATATATATACTCGTTTGTACTGCCATTGGATGGATGATACTTATAGGAAATACCAGTTGTAATATAATCTGACATCGGGGCGTTCACTTCAGTAACAGGTATGCAATTAATCCAACCTAATCTTTCTCGTTCGTAACTATTCATACATACTCCCGATGAATATTGTGGACCGAGTATACCCCACATTGCGAAAGCGGGGTCATAAGTGTAATACGGATGACTTCCACCGACTAACCAATGACCAATTTCATGTGCCATATTCTGCAAAAGTTTTTCAGGCCAATGATTCAACTGATAATTGCAAGTTACGCCCGATCCACTGTTACGACCATAACCAAATCTTATTGTTTTGCCATCAAGAGATATATCACTTCCATAGCCCAAAGAAGCCTCTCCGAGATCTGGCCAAGCGCTTCCTCTCCACACCATCACAATCATATCAACTGTTCCATCGGCTACGTTTGTGTGATGATAATTCGAATCACATCTCCAATTATCATATAAAGCAAAATTTACTATTGGATCAACGGCATTTTGCAAAACATCGGCATTTGTTTGAGCTCTACTGTAGCCGTTTTGAGAATACCATGCCTGAGTATGAGCTACTCCGTTGACAACAGGTGTTTCTACATATACCGCCTCTCCAATTACATGATATAAACCCAACGACATTTTATCGAAGTAGTTCGTCAGATTAGCAAAGTTCGTCGAACCTGTTGAAATTGATGGATCGATAAAATTCGACATGTATGTTGGTTGCTGGTGAGCGGGCCAATTAGCATGTGCAGAATTGTCGTCAGAGTAACTAACAAATACTAAAAGTATTCTAATAGTGCCAGTAGCCGTAAGATATATTCCCCCGAATTGGCTCTGATCAATTGCATATTGAGGATTATTGCCAACATCAGTCGCACATTTTAATGAAGCGTTTTGACCAAATGCTGTACCATCTGCGTTGATTAAAAACGAGATGAAAAAAATTAGGGTTAGTTGAAATATTTCCCTTCGTATGGTCTTCATATTGTAGCCTCCTTTTTGAGTTTGATTAATAGTGGATCGTTTTTCGTTCCACTGTTTTATTTAATACATTTTTATTTTTGAAGAATCATTTTCCCAACTACTGACATGTTCTTCGTTTCTAATCTGTAAAAATAAATTCCGCTTGAAAGATATGCGGCATCAAAATTAACAGCATACTGACCTTGTTCCTGATAGTTGTCAACCAACGTGTTTACATCTCTTCCAAGAATATCAAAGACCGTAAGCCTTACTTCTCCTCGCTCGGCAAGAAAATATCGTATGATGGTACTGTTGTTAAAAGGATTAGGGTAATTTGGAAGCAATTGAAAAACAACAGGCGTACTTTGAAAATTAAATCTTGAAACGTCTGTTAATGTTGTATCGCCGTATTTTATTCCATTAATCTTCGCTGCTAAAAGATAGAGTTCTCCTGCTATAGCATAAGAGCCTTTACGAGAAATGATCCCAAATCCAACAGCATAACTTTCTCCATATCCCTCAGTACCAATATCGTGGCCGATTCTTTTTATAGTTGTATACCTACCGAAAACTGAACCATCCAATATTTCATATATATGAGCAGTATCAACGTCATATCCTGTTGCCCACCGTTCCCCAAATTGTGCCGTTGCTTTAAATTGCAAACGTGAATATATCATGCCATTGCCAATATATATGTTGCCCGCAGTGTCTATTTTATAATATTCATGCCAATAGTATTGTGGAGGATCATTGGGTTTGCGTGTTAAAAGAGAGTAACGCACATAAGCGTTTCCTTCTTTATCAGTTGAATCAGAAATAATTGTTACCTGTAATGTGTCATCTCCTACACCGTTGCGTACATAATAAACCCATCTATCACCAAGATGGTGCGGAAAATAATTTTGTCGAGTTGAATCAATTTTTGAATACAAATTTGAAAACAAAAACAAAGAAAGAGATAAACTCATAAATGTTTTCATAACATCCTCTCATTTCAATCACGATTTCTTTCATTTGTACAATGCAAATGCAGGCTAACGGACTGGAGCTAAGCTGTTTGCAATGTTCAGCGCGTTAGTAAAATGTTTATTGATTGATTGAATTTTGATTGCACAAAACTTTTTCCAAACTCGAATACAAAATTTTCGCCGCGCTATTGCAAATCAGCTTGAGCGACTGGTTAGCCAGCACATATTACTATTTTGTGATTTCAATTATAAATAAAATGATATTCCAATAAGTAGCATCATATTATCAAATGAGTAATCCGAGTTTCCCCAAAAAAAATATTCACTGTCTTTTTCACCTAAAAATGATTCTTCGCGATAGTTTGTTTCAAATTTCAAGGCGGCTACTTCAGAAATTATGAATTTTATCCCAACACCTACATTTACAATATTTACATCCCATTTATTTGCAACTCGGTAAATAGGAATTTCATAAAAAAATGGACTTGATATAGCATTTCCTAAACCATAACCACTACGTATAAATAAAGCGACGTTGGAATTTTCTATTCTTTTTGAATATGATACATTTAGAACAATAGATTGTGAAGGCTTGCTATTTTTAAGTGCAAATAATCCAAACTGTGGTTCAATAGAAATATTGTCAATAACATAATAACCAACAGTTGTCGTTAAATACAAATATGTACGAGAAGTGTTAATACCAGAGTAATTGCTTGAAGAATTGAATTTATAAGAACCACCAGTTCCATTTAGTGAAAACTCTATTTTCCCTTCATTGAACTGAGCAAAACTATCTGTAGTAAAAAAAATGATTACAATTGATGTTAGAAATATGTTTTTCATTTTATTTTCCATTTGATTTGTGCTGGCTAACGGACTGGAGCTAAGCTGATTGCAATGTTCAGCGCGTTAGTTGTTTATTAATTGATTAATAAATTTTTGATTGCACAAAACTATTTCTAAACTCGAATGCAAATTCTTCGCCGCGCTATTGCAAATCAGCTTGAGCGACTGGTTAGCTGGCATTTTAGATTCTTGGTTTTTCGTAAACTAGTTGATTTACTATTTGCTGAATAGCAGACAAATAAAAATTAATTTCATCTTTGTAATTTATTCCTAAACCGTTAAGAATATAGTGGAAATGTTCACTAAACACCTTTTGCGTTCTTTCATTACCTTCATACTGTGTAAGCAGTATCTCGACCACGATTGCCGCCGATTTAACCAAATGCAAATCTTCTGATATTTCCTGCTCTTGAACTTCGAGTGAGCAGTTCAATGAAGACAAAAACATCTTTTCGATCTCATTTTTTTGAATTGTAACGTCAAATAAATAACAATCTATTCTGCCTTCATTTGACCTATTAATTGGAAGAAAAGCACTGCACTGATTTTGTTGATGCAATATTCTACCAATAATCCTTATTTTTTCAAGAAGTTGGTTCGAATTTCCATTTGTAATTTGTGCTTTTGCTATTAAATAAGTAGACATCGGGTTTTCATTTTTTAATTTTTAAAAGAATTTGACCTGTATTAATATCGTAAAACCAAACCTCTATCAAATTTGCAAATACATAAAAACTATTAGTTGTGGTTGATAGTGGACTGGTAATTGTTGCTGGACTATAATCCACATCTTTCAAACTAAAAGGAGTGGTCAATTTTGAAATAAATAACGTGGCGATAGATGATTTCATAATCCTTGCCTGTTCCTGGCGAACATTTAAATCAACGGTTAAAAAAACTCTCTCGTATCCATTTTCACTTGATTTTGTCGTGGGAAAATCGTCATAGTTGCATACTACAAGTTCATACCTATTTGTTTCATGACGTGTAACTTCTACTGTAGCACCGAATGCATTAGATCCCCCATAAGATCCTCGGTTAATCAGCTCATATTTCCAAATGATAGAGTGCAAATCTTCAGGAACTTTTTCATTATCTCTAAACGATTTGTATACACGAAAAAATTCACAGGTGATGGTTAGTTGCTGTTTATCGGCATCATAAGAAGTGTTACAGTATTTTACTTTAAATGCAAAAATGCTATCCAAAGTAAGTGAGTTAAGAATGGGTTTCTTGAATTCACTTTCACTTCTTTTTTTGAAATCAGAGGTTGTCTCAAATTCATCTTTTTTTTCAGTTATTGATTTAAGTCGAGCAAGCATCAAATACACAACTTCAAGATTATGCCCCACATATTTGGGTTGTAGTTGGTTTATCGAAGGGTCAAACCCTCCGGTGGAATAGTCTATGGGATCAATCTTCGATACATCCTGTGCATTTGTGAAAGACGATATAAAAAAAAACAGCAAACTCATGCTGATTAAGATTCTAATTTCGACATTAATTTTTTTCATATTCGCTCCTATCAAGGTATACATTTCGTTGCAGACAGCACAAATGCCAGCTAACGGACTGGAGCTAAGCTGTTTGCAATGCTCAGCGCGTTAGTTGTTTGTTGATTGATTAATAAACTTTTGATTGCACAAAACTATTTCTAAACTCGAATACAATTTTTTCGCCGCGCTATTGCAAATCAGCTTGAGTTGCTGGTTAGGCGGCGCTAAAAG
>CAYHZL010000176.1:0-7345 GCA_964361075.1 uncultured Chitinophagaceae bacterium | reverse complement strand
GGAAATATTTTCGGATTAATCGGTCCCAATGGTGCAGGGAAAAGCACAACGATTCGTATGTTGCTGAATATTATTGTGCCGGATTCCGGTAAAATAACGTACGACAACAAACCGTTCAATCAGGAAATCCGTAACAGCATCGGCTATTTACCGGAAGAGCGCGGGCTGTATAAAAAAAATAAATTGTTGGATACGATTGTGTATTTCGCAAGTTTGCGCGGTGTTGAACGCAACGATGCGAAACGCAAAGCAATGCAATGGCTCGAACGTTTTGAATTGGTGAGTTACGCTCATAAAAAAGTTGAGGAGCTTTCGAAAGGAAATCAACAGAAAGCGCAATTTATTACTGCTATTCTTCACAATCCTGAACTTGTTGTGCTTGATGAGCCGTTCTCCGGACTTGATCCTGTGAATCAAATAGTACTGAAAGAAATTTTTCAGGAATTGAAGCAGCAGGGGAAGGCAATTATTTTTTCGACACATCAAATGGATGTTGCAGAAAAATTATGCGATGAAATTTGTCTCATCAACCACGGACGGATTGTGCTGGAAGGAAGTTTGAGCGAAGTTAAAAAACGATTCGGAAAAAATTCTGTTCGTCTTGAATTTAATGGAAACGGTACTTTTCTTTCATCGCTTCCATTTGTAGAAAGTGCAACAGTGTACGAAAATTCTGCAGAGCTTGTCTTGAAAGGCAATGTGCCATCGAAAGATTTATTTACTGCATTCAATTCGTCGCTCGATATTCGAGCGTTTGAATTTGTGCACCCGTCGCTTAATTCAATTTTTCTTGAAGTGGTTGGCTTACCGGCAAATGAAATTCAACCGGTGGAAATACAACCGATGCCGAAAAAAGTTATTGATGTATCGAAAGATTCACGTGTGAAGAAAGCTCGGATCGGGATTCTTATTTCAGTTGTTATCGCCATTGTTTTTTTAACGATAAATTTCAAAGAAGAAAGTATCAATTGGTCTGCGATAGGAATTCTTTCGATCGCCATACTTGCTAACATTGTGCAATATATTGTTGCAAAAAAGAAAGTCGTAAAAGAGTTTTTGGCGCTTGCCGAGAAAGGAGACGTGCAATGAAAAACAAAGCGCTGCATGTTGCACGGTGGGAATTTTTAGAACGTGTGAAAACCAAAGCCTTCATCATGGGGCTTATTATGATGCCGCTCATCCTTGGTCTCTTTATGGGTTTGCCAAGTTTGTTAATGAATAAATCTGACGAGAGCACAAAAAAAATCGGTGTGATTGATGAAACGAATGTTCTCTTTTCAAAACTCTCCGCACGTATTAATGAAAAGTATAAACTACAAAACGGCAAACCGAATTATGAATTTGTGCTGATCAATACGGAAACAAAAGAAATTGATCATTGGAAAATTCTTGCAACTGCAAAAGTTCTTTCCGACGAGATTGATGCGTATTTTATTCTTCCACGAGATGTAATGGAGAAAGGGAAGATTGAATTTCGTTCAAAAAATGTTGGCAACGTGCGAGACCAAGAACGATTCTCGCGTACGCTTGAAGATATCATCGTTCAACACCGGCTCGAATCTGCCGGCTTCGATGCAAAGAAAATAAAAGAACTTTCTACAGATGTTGATATGAAGACAATAAAAATTTCTTCGAAAGGTGACGAGAAAGAATCCGGCTTTATGGAAACATTTTTTTCCGGTTACATTTTTATTATGATGATGATGTTCTTGGTGATGACAACTGGGCAAATGATGATTCGCAGTGTTGTAGAAGAAAAATCGAATCGCATTGTTGAAATATTAATGTCGTCCTGTTCGTCACGCGAATTAATGATGGGTAAAGTACTCGGATTAAGTCTGCTGGGAATAACAACCGTTGCTTTTTGGATTCTTCTCCTCATTGGCGTAAATTTTGCAACACCGGTACCGATTATTTCGATGGATCATCTTGCATTGCTGTTACTTTATTTTTTACTTGGCTATTTATTGTACTCAGCAATTTTTGTAGCAGCCGGCGCACCGATTTCCACAGAACAAGAAGCGCAACAAGTTACAAGTTATGTCAGCATCACATTGGTACTGCCGATTGCACTTGCGGTACCTGTGATGCAAAATCCGAATTCGCTCATGGTAAAAATTCTCACACAAATTCCATTGCTCACGCCAACATTTATGGCGTTACGTTTTTCGATTCAAATGCCGGAAGTGTGGGAAATTCTCTTGTCGTTATTCTTGCTTCTTCTTTCCGTGATGGCAATGATGTGGACGGCTTCAAAAATTTTCCGCATCGGAATATTAATAACCGGAAAGAAACCAAATTTTAAAGAAATGATGCGCTGGCTGCGCATGGAATAATTTTTTACTAATCAGGAGAGTTATGAAAAGAGTAGTAGTGTTTATTTTTGTCATTGCATTGCCCAAAATATCCGCACATTACTATTTTTAAAAGAGGTCTTTAACCACAGATAACACAGATTATTACAGAAAAACACGGATAACGATCTGTGAATATTCGTGTTTTTCAGTGTCATTCGTGGTGAATGTTTTTTTCGATATTTTTATGCGTAACTTCAGTTAGTAACTGATGTTACGCAAAAGCCAAAAACCAATCGTCATTCCCGCACGTTTTAAGCGGGAATCTATATAATGGATGCCCGACTAAGGCATTCGGGCATGACGGCATTACTTTGTTAGGCAGTTATTTTTTCTGCGTAACTTCAGTTAGTAAAATAAAGTTTTTCAAAATAAAAATTCAGTGATATTTTCTTCCGCTATTAATCGTATTCTTATCATCAAACTTCGTGCAATTGGCGATGTTGTGCTTTCCACAGCCGTCATAGAAAATTTACGCGCACAATTTCCGAATGCAACGATTGATTTTCTTACGGAGCGATTTGCTTCCGATGCTGTTGCCGGCAATCCGCATTTGAATTCTGTTGTAACATTTCATAAAGCAAGTGAATCAAGTCTTTCGTTAATTCAAAAAATAAGAAAAGGAAATTACAATCTTGTGATTGATCTTTTCTGCAATCCGCGTACGGCACTTATTACTTTTCTCAGCGGGGCAAAGTATCGAATTGGTTATTCGTTTCGCGGAAGGCGATATGCTTACAATGTTTTGGTTACGCCGCGCAGCGGGGAAGTACACAATGTTGAATTCAATGTAGATGCGCTTCGCAAATTAGAAATTCCAATAGTTACCACAAATCCAGTATTTTTTCTTTCAGAAGATGAAAAGCATTTTGCTCGAGAATGGAAAAATTCGCTACACACTGAACAAAATAAAATAATTGTTGGTCTTAATACCGGCGGCGGTTGGTATACAAAAAAATGGAAGTTAGAATATTTTGCTGCTCTTGCCGATATGATTGTTGAACGACATCATGCTGAGATTGTATTGTTTTGGGGACCAGGTGAGAAGGATGATGTGTTACATGTTCAGAGTTTGATGAAACATCGTTCGCATATAATTCCGAAAACTACATTGAAGCAAATGGGGGCGCTGCTGCAAGAATGTAATTATATTATTACAAATGATTCGGGACCAATGCACATTGCCGCAACGCTCGGTGTTCCAACGCTCGGCATTTTTGGACCAACAAACCCGCATCTCCAAGGACCATACGGTAGCAAAAATGAATGGGTGCGAAACGAAGAGCTCGATTGTCTTGGCTGCAACTACACATCATGCCCAATCAATAATGTGTGTATGAAGGATTTATCAGTAACCATAGTTTTGCAATCATTCGAAAAACTTGTCGCTAAATAGTTCTCACAGAAATACTCTTTGTGCGTCATTGCGAGGCGTTTTTTTGCCGAAGCAATCTTAAAAATTTGAAGAAAAGATTGCTTCGCTCATAAAAAACACTCGCTCGCAATGACTTTTTCAGCGAGAACTAAATAATAACAAAGTTACTTTTGTAACGTAACTTTTTGATTGGCTTACAATTATTGTTTTACACCTTTTTCTTTTAAGTAGTCATCAAATTTTTTTTTCTGGTATTGATCCTCACCGATAAAACTTAACACGTGTATAAATATCGAAGCTTCTGAATAGCCGGGAAGAAGAGTAATTGGTTCACCATCGCTCTGCAAAAAAGCTGTTGCCGGGTATCCGCTGACTCCAATTCCCTGAGCAAATTCCGCCGGACTAATTTCTTTATCATGATATTTAATTTTGCCTTGTCCTTCAGCGTTTAATTTGATAATGACAAAGTTTTTATTGAGGTATGCTTTTACTTGTGCATCGGTGTACACTTCTTCATCCATTTTTTTACACCATTTGCACCAATCGGTGTAGACATCAATTAATATTTTCTTGTTGGAAGCTTTTGCTTTTGCTATTCCGTCATTAAAAGAATTCCATGTTAACTCTTTTTTATTGCTTTGGCTGAAGAGAAGTGAAGTCGCAAAAAAAAGAACGAGCAGGAGAGAAGTTTTTTTCATGGATGTGCCTTTAGTTAAAATAATTTTTTGGGAATGTTATTTTTGCAATGTGCTTTGAAAAAGTTTTTCGAATTCGTCAATCATCGTTCCGATGGTAAATTTTTGTTCAACAAGTGTCCGTCCGTAGTTGCCCATTTTTTTTGCTTTTTCGGGATCAGAAAGCAAAGAACTAATTGCTTCTGCCAATTGCATTGCATTTCGTGGAGGAACAAGCAAACCTGATTTTTCATGTTCAACAATTTCCGGAATACTACTCGTTCGTGTTGCAACAGTTGGCATGCGTGCAGCCATAGCTTCAACCAGAACGTAACCGAAACCTTCCCACAAAGATGGAAGCACAAGCATCGAACTTTGAAGTAAAATTGAAGGGATATCAGTTCTAAATCCCAACATACAAACTGATGATTGCAAGGAGTTGTCTTTAATAAATTGTTCGATATAATTTTGCATCGGTCCTTTGCCTGCCAGCGCAAGGACAACTTCTTTGTATTGGCTGTGGATTGATTTCCACGCTTCTAATAAGTCATACAATCCTTTACGTTCATCCAACTGACCCACAAATGTAACAAGCCGCGTATCCGGTGAAAGATTGAACTCGCTACGAATATTAGATGCAGGCAAAACGTCATACGGTTCCAATGAGATGCCTTTATATATAATTTTAATTTTTTCTTTCTTGAACCACGGCGCACTTTGAAGAACAGTATTTTGCGTTGCTATAGAATTAACGGCAATTTTAGTAGCTAATATATTGTAAGCAAAACGATAACGAAGAGTGTTCTTAAGTGGATAATCTATTTCACGACTTGGGACGATACCTTTAACTCCGGCAAGTTTTGCCGCTATGCCGCCGAAGCGAAGTTCTTTATCCATGTTCGTACAGATAACATCAATTTTTTTTTCTTTCATCACTGTGCGTGTTTTCCAAATGACGAATGGATCAAAATCTCCGCCAATACGCATCGTGATAACATCGAACCCATTGGTTTTCGCATTCTGTGCAAGCTCTGTGTTCGGTCTGCACAAAAGAAAAACAGAATGTCCGTGAGATTGCAGTCCGTGCATAATATCCATAAGCCATACTTCGCCGCCGCCCCACATCTGTATCGAATTGATAAAAAGAATATTCATCTTCATGCTATGGATTTATAGACAGCTAATGTTTTTTCAGCAACCCTGTTCCATAAAAATTCGTTTTTAATGTGTTGCTGAAGTGTGTTTGATTTTTTGCTTTCGAGCGAAGCAACAATGCCTGCTCGAATTGATTCGACAGAGTATGGATTCACATATTCTGCCATGTTGTTAAAATAATCTCTTGTGCCGCCATGCGGAGTGATAACAATTTTTGCGCCGGCAAGTGCGGCTTCAAGTGCTGCGATTCCAGGTGTTTCAAAAGTTGAAGGCAAAGCGAATACATTGCATGCCGCGTAGGCAGAAGCAAGCATTTCCGAGTCGTTATGTAATCCGTCAATAATCAAAATATTTTTATTTTCTTTTGCTTCGGCGAGACATTGATCCGCATAATTGCCCTGCGTAATTCTGCCTATGATAACTGCAGGATGGTCGATTGTTTTCAGCGCTCGAATTAATTGCAGAATATTTTTTCGTTCCGGTCCGATGTGTCCGACATTTAAAATAAAATTTTCAATACCATATTTTTTTTTGAAGAGGGAAGGATTGCCAAATTCAAATCGTGGTTCAACGCCATTCGGTATCACAGTAATTTTCGATTTTGGAATCATCAATCCTTTTTCAATAAGAGAAGCTTCTTCGTGTGTATTCGGTAATATTGTTTTTGACCATTCACATATTTGTCGTGTGAAACCATAATCAGTCCAAATACCTTGACGAAATTTTTTTAACAGTGCATCGGTCTTAACAACTGATCGGATTACAAACGGCGAGTGCCGGGTGTAAAAAATAGAAGAAGTAACGAAAGGCACTTTTAAATTATTGATGACGCGAGCCAAATGAAATGTTCCCATATTGGCGGAAAAAAGATGAAAGAGTTGAGTGTCCTTCGGAGAAAAACTTTCCCATGCTTGAAAAAGCGAAACTTCCACGCCTAATTTTTCAAGTTCATTTTTTGTTTGTAAAATTTGAACGCGTGGTCCGCCATGAAGAATGGAAACTGATTGATAACATCCAAAAGTAATTTTCATTGTGTCATTCTATACCAAGCATCGAGTGTATCATAAATATAATGTCGAACATTGAAATCACGAATTCGCTCAATGTCGTTTGGAATTGTATAGTGTTCAGCAGCCTGTGTTTTTGGAAGCGATTGCAAATCGAGTGAAGGTAATGCTTTGGTAAATGTTTCCTCTCCGGATGGATATGAAATTCTGAAATGAACATCATCCGGAATGCTGTCTGCAATTATTGAAAGAATATTTTTATTGTCGTGTAATTCAAGAGTAAAATGTACTGCATCACGTTCTTTCCACCACGAAGCAAATTCATGGTACTGCATTGTCTGAATTCCTTGCTTACGAATAATCTGAAATACATTTTCGAAGACAGTATTGTGTTCGTGCGTTGGATGATGATACAAACTAATTGGCTCACGCAAAACAATCTGGCGATGAATCCATGTTGAATAATAGTTCATCATGTCTGAAGATGAAAAATGCGCTCGCAGCATGTTGCCAATACAAATAGGGTGAATCGGAATTTGCAGTACAGTAGAAAAACAATTTTGCATAACCGGAAAAAAAGGAAACGTGTCGTACGCCAAACTAAATTCCGAAGAATAGTCCAGTGAAAGTTTTTGAAAAGTTGTAGAAACCGATTCATTCCATTTTCCACACGGCGCAGATGCGCCAAAGGGATGAACACCAGACTGAAGTAGTAGTTGATGAGCATGTGAGAAATTAGAGAAATTTTCTTTTTCAGTGTTATACGTTTTATGCTCGTAG
>CAYHZL010000175.1:0-7356 GCA_964361075.1 uncultured Chitinophagaceae bacterium | reverse complement strand
CGTTTGCATTATCATCATTTGTTCGACCCCGATGGGGTCGTAATTTCTGTTGTTGATTCCGTTTCTATAAATGTTTGACACCTTCGGTGTCGTTCATTTATATATTCTTTTCTTCATCCCGAAGGGATGAAACATTTATAGCTTTTGCATCATCATCATTTGTTCGACCCCGATGGGGTCGTAATTTCTGTTGTTAATTCCGTTTCTATAAATGTTTGACACCTTCGGTGTCGTATAATTTCTTACACCAACTTCCCTTCAAACGCTTTTTTTAAGATGCTTTGACGCAACGACTCGCTTTGCTGTAAACTTGCTGTGATTGTTTCTTCGACTTTATCGCAAACGCTTAGACGACTTTCGATTTCTTGAACAATTTGTTTTTGTTCTATGACAGAGGGAAGCGGAAATGAAATTTTTTTAAGACTTTGACCTGTTAAATGCTTAATCGTTGTTCCTGTAAAATATTGCTCAAGGGTTTTTGTTGATGCCATATATACTAAATAATGGAAAAAGAATTTTGTTATGACAGTAGAATCAAATCTAACTCTGTGTAGAGCCTTTTGAATCATCATATTTTTGGTTTCATCTTTCCAAATTGCAGTTCTACCAGGTTCCCCACCTTCACAAATGACCAAATCACCATTTTTAATACCAAATCTTTCTTTCTCATTTTTCTCAAATTTCATTTCGGATAAATCACTTAGATCAAAATTTCCCCATCGAACATTTATATTTCTTAAATAAGGCTGATAATCTCCTTGATTCTTTTGTTTGTCTAGCATTTTTCCTAGACAAGATTCAGATACTTCGCCCAACTTCACCCACTTCCACCCTTCCGGCAATTCTCCCTTTTCACTTTCGCGCTCTTTGCGTCCGCCGCTTTTTGGCGGATTACCTTTTACCTTGTTCGTAAATCGTCCTTCAAACGCATACTTGAGCACTGCTTGGCGGTAGGTTTTTAATTGCTGTTGTGCAGTTTTAAGATTTTCGATTCCGTTGTCTAAATCACTAAAGAGTTCTTCTATTTTGGCAACAATGCGGTGTTGTTCGGGAAGCGAGGGAATGATTAATGATGAATGATGAACGATCAATGGATCAAGATGCGGGATACCAACACCTTTTACCCGTGTATTGAATGTGCGAAATTGCGATTTGATAAAATAATAAACGTATTCTTTGTATAGAGTTTCTTTGGGTCTAATAATTGCCAATGTAGAACCAACTGCACCGCGAATTGCTTTCCCAACTAAACCACATCGCGCGCCATCCCAAACAATCAGAAGATCATTGTCATTACAAAGTAAACATTTTTCTCCATCGGTATAACGTTGAATATTTTTTTTCTCAAACGCTTTAATATCAACATACGGAAATATAAATTTTTTACTTGGTTCATCGGAAAGATTTTTTGGCATCTTCCCTTTTTGAATTACAATATGCTTACCTAATATTTCCATTATTTCCCGATACTCTTTTTAGCGGTTAAAATTATTGAACGGATAATTTTAATCAATTCGTTACATTTTCCTGAAAGAGAAATAAATTGAGATTCCGAAATGTATTTTGTTGCAACAAGTAATTCTATCCAATACAATGTTTCATCAGCTTCTTTTTGTGCAATTCCCATTTTGTGGATAAAATCCGGTTTGCTTTCTGCATTATCAGCTTCCCGAACATTTGCCCCTATGCTCGTTCCCGATTTTAATAATTGTCGACTAATAACATATTCTTTTGATTCACTAAGTGTCTTACATAATTCAACAATTGATATTGCGAAGGCAAATGTTTTTTCTCTGATAATATTCTTCTTTGGCTCGTTCATCGTTTATCATTCATCATTGTTTCACGCTACTAAACTTTCATTCAATTCATTAATAATCGGTTCCATCTGTTCACCAAAAAGCTGCCACATTTTTCCCAATCCACCCGCCGCATTAAATGGAGCCAGTTCAAAATCATCTTTCTCAATATGGAACGACATTGCAATATATTCTTTAATCATTCTCAGCCATTGCATTTGCTCATCGGTAAAACGATTATGCTGTCCGGCGTTCTGTTTCAAAATCCACTGCTGGAAATTTCTATCAACCGTTTTATCGTAAGCAGTTAATGCCGAGTCTATTCCGCACACATTGCGTATCAACGACACAAGCGCTATCAGTTCGTTCTTCGGTTGTCCTGTAACTTTACCCAATTGCTCATACGCCCGCCAAATGTGGAGAGGAGCAAGTATTGGTGCATCAAGTTTTAGTTTGTCTAATAATTCCGAGATTATTCCATACGTCAATTCTCTTCTGCGATACGGCTGGCTGTAGAATATCTGCAAAGCGGTAATTTCGTTTTTATGCGCTTCAATCCACGCGGAGAAAGTTTTTATTAATTCTTCAGCCCGTGCATTGTTCTCTTTAGCCCACCCAACGCCTATTAATGTGTCGGGATTGTTCGTATCAATAATTTGTTCGTGAATTTTTCGAACATTCTCAATAAATGTGTTCAGCTCTCCGGTAAATACTTTCGCCGCTTCTTCTATTAATGATGAATGTTGAATTATGAATGATGAATGTTTTTCATTCGGCGATGCATCAGGCATTTCATTTTCAATTTTCAATTTTACATTATCAATTATATCGGGATTGTATGCTTGAAGCAGTTCTTTGGCAATTTGAGAAGGAGTTTTTCCATCCGCTTTTTCGGCAAAGAGAGTTCGTTCTCTTTCTGTGATCTGTTTATCCAAACGAACAAGCCGGTTTGCTAATGAAGAAAAGAGTTCTTCATCTCGCGCGCCAACAGCAACAGCGCCAAGTAAATCTTTGAGCGGAACAGTTGGTTTCTTTTCCAACGGACAGCTGTCGGTCTTTAAGCTTTTTGTAACACCGATTGCATCCACAATAACAAAATGATCTTTGGTCTGTTTTGCGCTCGGAGTTACTTTCCGCAATTCGTCCAACGTAACAATGCGTGTTCCGCGCCCTTTCATCTGCTCAAAATAATTTCTGCTTTTCACATCGCGCATAAACAGCAAACATTCCAACGGACGAACGTCCGTTCCAGTAGCAATCATATCCACCGTTACGGCAATGCGAGGATAATACGCATTGCGAAATTGAGAGAGTGTGCTTTTCGGATCTTCGGCTGTGTAGGTGATTTTTTGGCAGAATTTATTTTGCTCGTTAAACTCTTCCCGGATAATCTGAATGATATCGTCCGCGTGCGAATCGGACTTTGCGAAGACGAGAGTTTTAGGAACTTCAAACGTTCCGCTTGCATCGTATCGTTCAGGAAATATTTCCGGCAGATGCTCTTTGAATGTTTTAATGATAAGTCGAATCTGATTTGGATTGACAACGTCATTATCCAATTGCTGTGCGGTATAAACAACATCTTCATCTGCTTCTTCCCATCGTTTTTTGCGCGTCAGTTTTTCGCGCTTATCAACAAACTGCCCTTTCCAAACAACACTTCCCTTTTTCGTTATGTCGGTTTCAATATTAAAAATATCGCTTCCAACATTCACGCCGTCCGTAACAGCTTCTTCGTGTGTATATTCGCTCACAATATTTTGATTGAAAAATCCGAACGTTCGATTGTCCGGCGTTGCTGTTAAGCCGATTAAGAATCCGTCGAAATAATCGAGCACTTGTTTCCACAAATTGTAAATGCTGCGATGACATTCATCAATAACAATAAAATCAAAAAACTCGATTGGAACTTTTTCGTTATAGACAACGGGAACAGGTTCTTTCGGCAAAAATTTCCGCTCATTCGGATTTTCTTCTTCCGCTGATTCTTCCAATTCTGTTTCTTTCAGAATCGCATACAATCGTTGAATTGTGCTGATGCAGACGTGCGTATCAGTCGGAATAAAACTGCTTTTTAATCGCTGCACCGCATACAATTCAGAAAAACTGCGATTATCATCATTCGGTTGATACGCTAAAAATTCCTGTTCCGCTTGTTCACCAAGGTTTTTTGTATCAACTAAGAATAAAATTCGTTTTGCACCGGCAAATTTTAACAAACGATAGACAGAAGTAATTGCGGTAAATGTTTTACCTGAACCGGTCGCCATTTGTATCAATGCGCGAGGACGATTTTCTTTAAACGATTCTTCAAGAGTATTAATTGCACGAATCTGGCAATCGCGTAATTTTTCAATAGGCAGTTCTGGTATGTGCTGCAAGCGTGTTCGAAGAGATTTCCCTTTCTTTAACCAGTCAACAAATGTTCCCGGTCTATGAAAAGTAAATACTTCACGTGAACGTGGTTTGGGATCTGTGTAATCTGTAAAACGAGTTACAAGTCCAGTGCTTTCATAACGATAAACGAGCGGTTCGTTATTGAGATGTTTTAGTTTTGCAGTGGCGTAATCATCAGTTTGAGTTTCGTGCGCGATAAGATGAACGCCTTCTTCAGGTCGCTTCGCTTCAATCACTCCGACCGGTTTCTTATTCACAAATAAAATATAATCTGCCGGACCAACTTCCGTTTGATATTCAGTAACGGCGATACCAACTCCGGCATTCAGATTAATTTTAGATTTTTTTTGAATGATCCATCCGCTCCGCTGTAAAGCGGAGTCGATGATGTCGCGTGCTATTTGTTCAGGATTTTGGTTTGGCATGAATTCAAATCATACAAAAAATCCACAGTTCGATACAACCTTCACATCCTGCGGAGCATTCACAAAACAATGTAAGAAAAGTAATATTGATTCACACTCTTCATTTTCTACATCATTTTCTACATCAACTGCAAACAGCGAAAGAAAACCGATAAGAGTCTATGTAAGGTGAAATTAGCTTTCGCTGAAAAAGTCAGCGCTAACTAAATAATGTAATCCGTGAACATCAGTGTTGTTTCCGCGTCATCTGTGGTCACATAAATTTTACGATGCCACAAAATACTTTTATTGATGTGCTATGTCAAAATTCTTGCTTCGGCAAACTGAGTGTGGTATATTTCTCTGTAATGCAGTGAATCAACCTTATGACATTTCTCAATCCTTTTGTTCTCTTCGGACTTGCCGCGGCAGCAATCCCAATTCTTTTGCACTTGCTCAACATACGCAAGCTGCGCACAATTGAATTCAGTTCGCTGCAATTTTTGAAAGAGCTGCAAAAAAATACGATGCGAAAAATTCAAGTGCGGCAGTGGCTTCTTCTTGCACTGCGCACGCTGTTAATCCTTTGCGTTGTGCTTGCATTTTCCCGTCCCGCTCTGCGTGGTACTCTTGCCGGACTTGGCACTCATGCAAAAACAACTGTCGTGCTTATTATAGACAACACGTATAGCATGTCGCTGAATAACGAAAATGGAACATTCATCAAGCAGGCGCAAAATTCCGCTCATCGTCTCATTACTATGTTGAAGGAAGGAGACGATGCAATTATTCTCGTTCTTTCCGACGTATCGAACGCTACAATGACAGAGCCGACACACGACACAAAAAAATTGCACGATGTTATTCAAAATATCGAACCAAGTTACAAACGCGTAACAATTGAAGATGCAATGCGGTTAGCTTCGCGCTTGCTGCGACAATCAAAAAATTTCAATAAAGAAATTTATGTGCTTACTGACGGGCAACGCTCGACATTACTCAGCGATGCACTCAACGCCAACACACGCGATCTGTTTTTTGAATCAACAGTAAAAACATTTGTGCTTCCGTTTTCCGAAAAGCAATTTGAAAATACCGGCGTCACGAAAGTGCTCATCCCTCCTTCGCTTGTACATGTCGGCAAACCATTCACGGTTCAGGCGACAGTGAAAAATTTTGGAACACAACCGGTTCAAAATCATCTCGTTGGTTTATTTCTGAACAATGTGCGCGTCATGCAAAAAAGTATTTCGCTTGAAGCTGGTGCAAGCAGTGTTGTGGAATTTTCCATAATGCCTCGTCAAACAGGATTTCTTTCCTGCTTTATTGATTTGGAAGACGACGGATTTGACGCCGACAATAAATTTTTCTTCTCTGTGTATATTCCCGGCAATATTGATGTGCTGCTGGTTTCACCGGATGCAAAAGGCGCCACAACATACATTACGCTTGCACTCACCGCATCACACGATGATACAACCTCTGTGCCTCTGAGAGTTACGGAAACGACACCTGCACAGATGAGTTACTCTCTTCTTGCAAAACATGATGTTGTAATTTTAAATGATATCAAAGAATTTTCAACGCGCGAATCTGAACTTCTCGTACAATTCCTTTCCGGACGGAGCGGCGGCGTATTGATGTTTCCGAATAGCGAGATGAATAACCAGAATCCGAACAGCGAATTGTTTGTACGGCTTGGTCTTCCACCACTGCAACCATTGCAAACACAGCCCAAAGATCACGCGGCGTTTATTTCGTTCGATAAAATAGATTTCGATCATCCTGTTTTTAAAGGAATGTTTGAGCAAAAAGAATTGCATAAAACAGTACCGGCAATCGAATCGCCACAAATTTTTTCGTCTCTCACATTCACTTCGGAAAAAAATATTCGATCAATCATTTCTCTTTCCAATAACAGTTCGTTCATGTGGGAAAAAAATATCGGCTCCGGAAAGATTATCGGATTTGCCGTTCCCGCCAACATTGCGTGGTCAAATTTTCCGTTGACAAATATTTTTGTGCCGCTGTTATACCAATCTGTGTTATATCTTGGCAGCGGAGAAAATACCGCTATGCAATCTGCAACAGCACATGTTGGTGAAACGATTGACGCGCGATCAACTTCCTTTAAACAAAAAGAAAATAGTCCTGCCGTAACGAATGTTGAAGTAGTGCCGCCGGAGGGCGCAACAAGTATTATTCAGCCATACAAAAAAGAATTTGTATCGCTGTATTCAATTCCGCTGACAAGCAGCGCCGGCATCTATGCAATTAAAAATAAAAAAGATACGGTTGCACTCCTTGCCGCAAATGTTGACAGTAAAGAATCAGACGGCAGTCGTTTCACCAACGAAGATGTGCAAGCACTCTGCACTCGTTACAATATTGAAAAAAATAATGTGCATATTCTTCGTGTCTCTGATGCAATCGAGAACATTGTGTTACAAAGCAGATTCGGAGTAGAATTGTGGAAATATTTTTTACTGCTCGCAGTGTTCGTTGCACTTGTTGAAATGTTTGTTGCACGGGCGAAGAACAGCTAGAAACTATCTCAAGAATGACATCTAGTCATTGCGAGACGTTTTTTGTCGAAGCAATCTTTCTTTTTTGATTTAATTTTTAAGATCGCCGCGTCTTCGCCTGCGGCGAATCCTCGCGATGACATTAGTCAGTATTTTTGAGATAGCTTTTAAAAGAACGTAACTCCTAAGTAACTCGTTGTAACCTCAAATAAATCAAGAGGTTAAAAATTG
>CAYHZL010000174.1:0-7533 GCA_964361075.1 uncultured Chitinophagaceae bacterium | reverse complement strand
ACACATTCGCCGCGGCGAATGTGACCTTATGTGTCTATGTGGTGTAATCGTCCATAAGAAAATCTACAGTTGAGTAGTTACAATTTCCTTCGTCATTACATATTCGATGTCATTACTTACTCAGTTGAACCCTGTACAGTCGCAAGCCGCATCTGTTATTAACGGTCCCGTCATTATTGTAGCCGGAGCCGGAAGTGGAAAGACACGTGTACTTACTTTTCGCATCGCTCATCTTTTAGAACGTGGAATTAAACCGTACGAAATTCTTGCCTTAACGTTTACCAATAAAGCCGCCAAAGAAATGAAAGAACGGATTACAACTCTGGTTGGTCCACACGCTTCATCTATTTGGGCAGGAACATTCCATTCTATTTTTGCACGCATTCTTCGTCAAGAGTGTGAACTGCTCGGTTATCAACGCACATTTTCTATCTACGATACGGAAGATAGTCTTGGTCTGATAAAAAACATCATGTCGGGATTCAATATTTCGACACAGCAACTAGCGCCGCGCACAGTGTTGGGAAGAATCAGCGGCGCAAAAAATCAGATGGTGAAGCCGGCTGAATTTGATCAGCTTGCAAAAGAATACATCGCGCAGCAAGTATCGCAGATTTATTTTGAATATCAAAAAAAATTGAAAAATAATAATGCAATGGATTTTGACGATCTGCTGATTAATCCGATTGAATTGTTCCAGCGTCATCCGCATGTGCTCGAAAAATATCAATACCGTTTTCAATACCTGCTTGTCGATGAATATCAGGATACAAATCGCGCGCAGTATGTGTTAATTAAAATGCTTGCCGAACGTTTCAAAAATATTTGTGTTGTCGGCGATGATGCGCAAAGTATTTACGCATTTCGCGGGGCAGATATTCGTAATATTTTAGATTTTGAACGCGACTATCCCGAAAGTAAAATATTTCGTCTCGAACAAAATTATCGGTCAACCAAAATAATTTTATCTGCAGCAGATTCGGTGATCAAAAACAATAAAGGGCAGATTAAAAAAACATTGTGGACAGATAATTCGCAAGGTGAACACATAACGTTGATTGAAGCCGAAGACGATAAGAACGAGGGAAGTGCAGTCGTTCAAAATATTCAGCAAGAATGCACGAAGAATAAGTACGATATGAAACATTTTGCAATTCTGTATCGCACTAATGCGCAATCGCGCTCGTTGGAAGATGCGTTGCGTCGTGCAAGTATTCCGTATGTTATCGTCGGCGGCGTGGAGTTCTACAAGCGAAAAGAAATTAAAGATGTGCTGGCGTATCTTCGCGTCATTGTCAATTCAAAAGATGAAGAAAGTTTGCTGCGCATTATCAATTTTCCGACGCGCGGAATAGGCGATACCACAATTGAAAAGATTCATGAGTATGTCGTGAAAGAAAAAATTTCTTTGTTAGAAGGATTTCACTTATGCGGAGAAATTGTATCGCTGAGCGACCGCACAAAAAATAATATTCGTCAGTTTATTTTATTTATCAACAAGTATCAGGAATTAAAGCAAACAATTTCTGTCAGTGAGTTAGCACGCGCAATGGTTGATGAACTTGGGATTCTTAAAATGTTTAAGGATGAAGGAACTGCGGAATCTATAGCGCGCTGGGAAAATGTTCAGGAACTTTTGGATGCGCTTACAGAATTTGTTGCAAACAATCCGGAAGCCACGCTGGAAAGTTTTTTAGAGGAAGTTTCACTTGTTGCAGCAACCGATCGTATGGTTGATAATCGAAATGCCGTTACGCTTATGACATTGCATGCTGCAAAAGGATTGGAATTCCCTGTTGTGTTTATTGCAGGGATGGAAGAAGGTCTGTTCCCGTTGTATCAAGTTACACCAGATACGAGTGCACTTGAAGAAGAACGGCGGTTGTTTTATGTCGGCATCACACGCGCGATGAAAAAATTATATTTAACACATGCGCGCATTCGTTATCGTTTTGGCGACGTTACATATCCGGTGCTTTCCCGGTTTGTTGAAGAGATTGACAGTACGCTTCTTGTTCGCGAAACATCACGGCAGTTTGCGTCGCACACTTCTCAGACCGGAAGTTCGTACTCTCAATCGGTAAAAAATTTCTCAATGTATGAGAAGAGAAAAAAAGCTGCTGCGTCTAAATTTCTTACACCGGAATTTGCAAGCGATGATCATGTTACAAATGAAATTGAGTCTCAGGAAAATCTTCAATTGAAAGTTGGTGCATTAGTAGAACACGAAGTTTTTGGAAAGGGAAAAATCACAGGACTTTCCGGCAGAGGTGAAGCAGCAAAAGCTGTTGTCTATTTTCAAAGCGTCGGTGCGAAGCATTTAATGCTGCAGTTTGCAAAACTTCGCATTGTAAAAAATTGATATCAGGGCATCTTTAAAAATTTAAAATTATTGTCATTGCGAGCCGTTCTTTGGCGAAGTCCCAAAGGGATCCCCTTGGGACAATCTCGTTTTTTTCATTTTAATTGAAAGATTGCTTCGGTCGCTTCGCTCCCTCGCAATGACGACAATGTTTTTAGAGATGTCCATCACTAACATTTTACAATTCCACAATTATAAGTTGAATGACAGAATTGTCTCGCGTTCAGAAAATAACTTCATTTACAGGCATCTGTGTGGCGATGGCTGCTATACATTTTGCATCGCACAACCGATTGTTATTTTCTTTTGTTAAGATTCCGTTTGCCGTTGCTCCGTACTATGCACAAATTTTCGAATATCATTTCTGGCAATTTTCATTTGCAATGATTGCGATGACGATTCTTTCGCGCGGAAATTTATGGAGCTATGGTATCAACTCGATTGATGTTCGAGTTTCGATGACATTCTTATTAAAATTTTATCTGACTGGAATTGTCTTTGGCTTCGTTGCTGTTATTGCACAGTTCTATGCAATGCCGAATATCGGGACATTATTATTTCGAGAGAAAATTGCCGTCATCATTATCCAGTGGATGTCGTCGCCGATTGCTGATCAAGTTTTTTATTTCGGACTTTTTCAAACTGTGCTGATGAAACTGTGGGATAAAAATTTATCGGTGGCTTCTTTTCATTTGCCTGTTGCAGTTATTTTTTCTTCCGTGCTGTTTGCATTGAGTAGAATTACATTGCCCACATATTTGCCGTTACATATTGAGCAAGCCCTTGCAGTTGCAATAGGAATATTTTCCGGCTACGTGTATCATACAACGCGCAGTTTACTTACACCTATGTTAGCGCAGGCATTCTTTTTTGGTTTCCCGCACTTTCTAAAACTTATCATGCGATGAACAATATTGTCCGAACGTTGTGCTATGTTGCCATCGCATGTGTTGAATTTAAAACCTGCTCGTAATATTTTTCGTACTGTTCAACAATTTTATCTTCGTTAAAAAATTCTTCTGCGCGGTTTCTGCCTGCTTTAGCAAACATTTCCCTTTTTGCATCGTTGTTAAGAAGTTCAATTGCATATTTTGCCATTCGTTCCACATCACCAATTTCAGCAATGTACCCTGTTTGATTATGAAGAACTAATTCCGGCAGTCCACCAACGCTTGAGGAAATAACAGGAACTTCACATGCCATTGCTTCGAGAGCAGAAAGCCCGAAACTTTCCGACTGACTTGGCATTAAAAATAAATCAGCAGAAGAAAGTAACTCAACCAGCTCAGATTGCTTTCCGAGAAACTTTACATGTTCAATAATATTTAATTCTCGACATAACATTTCGCAGGAAGAACGTTCAGGACCATCGCCGACCAGCAGAAGAGTAGAAGGAATTTTTTTTCGAACAATATCAAAAATTCGAATAACATCTGTTACTCTTTTTACAGGACGAAAATTTGAAATATGAATAAGAACTTTTTCATTCTTCTTGCAAAAAGAATCTTTTAAGCAAAGCGTTTGATTTCGTTTATAGATAGATGTGTCAACAAAATTTGGAATCACCTCAATTTCTTTATTGATGTTATAATTGGTGATTGTTTTTTCACGGAGGAAACGAGACACAGCGGTAACGCCGTCGCTGTTTTCAATACTAAATTTCATAATCGGCATAAAGCTCGGTTCCAGTCCGACAAGAGTGATGTCGGTTCCGTGCAGTGTGGTAATGATACGGAATTTGTCATCACCTAATATTTTTTTTGCGAGATATGCGCTTGTTGCATGTGGAATAGCATAATGCGCGTGTATGAGATCGAGTTTTTCAAAAGTTGCCACTTCAACCATTTTGCTTGCTAATGCCGGCGTGTACAAAGGAAATTCGAACACCGGATATGATGCCATTTCTACTTCGTGGTAAAAAATATTGTTCACGAAACTGTTTAAGCGCATCGGCATCGCGTAACTGATAAAATGAATTTGATGCCCTCGTTTTGCGAGAGCTTTGCCGAGTTCTGTTGCTACAACACCACTTCCACCGTAGGTAGGATAACACGTTATGCCAATTTTCATATAAAAAATTCCTTTTCTGATTTTAACGTACAACAATTATAAAAGATTTCCAATGCAATTATTTGTTTGCAACCTTAGTCGAAAACTCTTACTTTTACACAGCAATTAACAAAGACCACATTCTAAAGGAGATGTTATGAAGAACATTTATTACGCTGTTGTTATTGCCATCTTTTTATTTTCCACTCTGTTTGCTCAATCAAAAAATTTCAAAAAAGAAACAACGCCAACAATAAAAGAATCATCATCAGGAGTGTATGGCAATGCATTTTCTGATTTTTATTTCAACGTAAGTCACCATGATTCAACACAAAAAGGAAACAATGCGTTCCAAGTTCGAAGAATACAGTTCGGGTATTTCAATACTTTCAATAGTGATGTTGCAGTAAAGTTATTATTGGAAGGCAACAATGTTGCTCTGGGCGGTAAGATGGATGTGTATTTGAAACAAGCTTTTGTTGAATGGAAAAATATTTCTTCGCACTATCTCAATATTAGCATTGGTAAATTTTATACACCAGCCGAAGTGAATGCCGAAAAGTTTTGGAACTACCGTTCATTAGAGAAAACTATGATGGAGAGAGTTGGTTTGGTTTCTACAACAGACATGGGCTTTTCTCTTTTTGGAAAAAGTGATCAGCAAGGAACAATGTCCTATACTGTTATGGTTGCAAACGGAAACGGAGATTTAAATGAAAAAGATAAAAATAAAAAAGGATATCTTTCGTTAAATTTTGTTCCGATGAAAGGAAATTTGATTGAACTGTATGCCGATTTCGAAAATTATGGTAATGGAAAAAATAAACTAAATGCCAAACTTTTGTACGGAATGTCCTCAGATAAAATGTCATTAGGTGTTGAAGCGTTTTATGGAATGTATAAAAAAACAAGTGCATCGAATGTAGATGAAACGCCATTAGGTGCTTCATTGTTTACTTGGATGGAAGTTGCGAAAAGTATGCGCGTTGTTGTGCGCGGAGATTATTACGATGGCGATATGAAACTTAAATCGAGCGGCACACGTGATATTTATGCAATTGTTGGTTTTGATTATATGCCTGTTCCTGAAGTTCATTTCATTCCGAATTTTGTTTATATGAAATATTTAAATAAAGTTTCGGGCGCAGCAAAGGTTGATGATGATATGATGGTGCGTTTGACGGCAGCATTTTACCTTCCAACATTATAAGAATGAGTGATGAATATGCTTCGATAGCAGCGCATTGCAACGTGCAATTGAAGGTAGAAGGTTCAAAATTTATATCGGACGCATTTCCAATTACGAGCGAGGATGATGTAATTTCTTTCTTGGAAAGAATTAAAAAAAAATATTTTGATGCAACTCATCACTGTTTTGCATTTGTCATTGGAAAAAAGCAGACTTCATTTCGTTACTCGGACGATGGTGAACCAAGCGGAACGGCTGGTATTAAAATATTTTCGGCAATTCAATCGCACAATTTTTCCGATACATTAGTTGTAGTAACACGTTACTTCGGCGGTACGAAATTAGGAGTCGGTGGTTTAGGGCGAGCGTATTACGATGCGGCTCAGTTAGTGTTGCAACATGCGAAGCCAATAACAAAACAATGTGTTGTTCGGCTTCGCATTTCTTTTTTCCACGAAGAAATGAACGGAGTCATGAATACCATCACAAAAAACAAAATCATCATTGCAAAAAGAGAGTACACCGATATTGTCGCATTTCTTCTCTATGTTCCCAAATCATTTGTAGAACAACTCTCGCTACAATTGACAAATGCAACGCGGGGACAACTTACCATCGAACTTCAACACGAAGAAACAATTATTACTGACTGATGTTACGAAAGGCATAAGATGGAGTCCACCTTGTTTAATGAACAGATGATATTTATCAACTTCGTGTTTCTTTATTTAGGAAGGTGGACTCCATCTACTTATTTATTTTAATAATGCGTAATGTGAATTACTAATGGGCATCTCTAAAAACCTAAACAAATTGTCATTGCGAGGGAGGAACGACCGAAGCAATCCCTTTCTATTATACAGAAACGAAGATTGCTTCTCCGCCTTCGGCGGATCGCAATGACGACACTGTTTTTAGAGATGCCCTAATGCCTGAATTTATTTTATTATTTAGTTTCGGTATTTTTGTCGGCGCATTCGGAACGATTATTGGCGCAGGCGGTGGTTTTATTATTGTTCCTTTTTTAATGTACGCGTACAATGCTTCACCGCAACTTGCTGTAGGTACCTCGCTGTGTATTATTTCGTTGAACGCACTTTCCGGTACGTTTTCTTATGCAAAGCAAAAAAGAATTGATTACCGTACCGGAATTATTTTTGCTCTGGCTACAATTCCCGGCGCATATCTCGGCGCATACATATTACAATACATTTCTGAAAAGGCATTCAATATAGGTTTTACAATATTTTTGATTGCAATGGCAGTGTATATGCTGGTAAATCCTACTCCCACAAAAAATATTTCGCCATCAGAAAAAAATATTGCCCCGGCGTCATACAATCTTCCGCTTGGAATTTTTATCAGCTTCCTTGTCGGATTTATATCGAGCATGGCTGGTATCGGTGGAGGAATAGTGCATGTGCCGGCAATGATTTTTCTTTTTGGTTTTCCTCCCTTTATTGCAATTCCAACATCGCATTTTATTCTTGCAATCTCTGCATTGTGTGGGGCAGGCAGTCACATCATGTTGGGTGGCGTGCTATGGAAAGTTGTGCCGTCGCTGGGTGTTGGCGCAATTATTGGCGCACAACTTGGCGCGGCGCTCTCGCATAAAATTCGAAGTATCTGGCTTATTCGCGGGCTTGTTCTTGCAATTCTTTTTGTGGCAGTACGATTATTATTGAAGTAGCAAAACCTCACAGATGCGGTTAAGATGGACTCCACCTGTGAGGTGGAGTCCATCTTTGATGTGCTTGAAGTTCTGTGAGGTTTTTAATTACAGCAATTATTTTTTCTTCTTAATCACATCTAATGTTTCGATAGCAATCATCAGCTCTTCATTCGTCGGAATGACAAACACACTCACATCGGATTTTTGAGAATGGATTGGCTTCTCTTTTCCCTTAGAGTTGTTATGTGTTTTATCAATGTC
>CAYHZL010000173.1:0-7637 GCA_964361075.1 uncultured Chitinophagaceae bacterium | reverse complement strand
AGAAAAAACGAGATTGCTTCGCCAAAGAACGGCTCGCAATGACAATTCTTTTTGAATTTATAGAACCGCCCTTAAGAAGGTGTCAGACATCTCCTCGTTACAATCCGGTGAGAGTGTGAATTTTTTCGATACGGCGTTCGTGCCTGCCGCCTTCAAATTGTGTCGAAAGAAAAATCTTGATCATCGCTTCGGCAGTTTCCCACGAGACTAACCGTTCGCCGAAACAGAGCACGTTTGCGTTATTATGCTGGCGCGAAAGTTCTGCAGCATCTACTGATTCGCACATTGCCGCACGAACATTATTATGTTTGTTCGCTACGATACACACACCGATGCCGGAGCCGCACACAAAAATTCCTCTGTCGCATTTTCCATTTGCAATTGCTTCTGCTGCAACATGCGCATAATCGGGATAGTCGGTTGATGCGGTAGAGTTCGTGCCAAAGTCCTGAAATTTCAAGCCGAGATTTTTCAATATCTCTTTTGTTTTTTCTTTGAAGCCGAATCCGCCGTGGTCACTTGCAAGCGCTATCATAGTGTCGTAATTATTTTTAAAAAATTGTAACTACTTAGCGTGGCAAATTATAAATTCGTTCGCCGCGGCGAATCACCCCCTCTTTGCTTCTCCCCCTTTCAGGGGGAGAAAATTCCCTCCCCTAAAAGGGGAGGGATAAAGGGTGGGGTTGTTTTCACTGAGTAGCGCGTTCAGTGCACCTGCGGCGCACTTTTTTCAGAAAGTAACTCGAAATCTTCAATTTTTAACCTGTAGATTTATTTGAGGTTACAACGAGTTACTTAGGAGTTACAAAAAATTATTCAATTGGTGATTGAATAAACATCATCTCGCTGCCGGTAATTGATAATGTCAATCGTGTGATTGTTTCTTTTACGAGGGACGAGGTAGTTGTTCCACGAATACCGTATTCGAGAGCGATGTTGAAACGCGATTCAAGTCCGAGCGGTAATCCAACACCGCCGGAAATAAAATATTCATTAATAGATTGACCTTTGAGTCGTATGTTTGTCTGATTGACATATCCGCCAATGCGATAACTTATTTGTTCAATATACGACTCGAAATATTCTTTCGTTGGCAAAAATTCTACTCCTGTACCAACACGAAGACTATTCTGAAGTTCCGCAGGATGAACGCCAAACATTTTGAAGCTATCCCAATTTTGAAACCGAACATCCGCAGTAAAAATTGTATTATTTCGCAGCCATGCTATCCCAGCCGTAACACTAAAGGGAATGGCAACAGATTGATTGGCAAGCGTTGTTGTATCTTTGCCGGTAATTAAACCGGATACCACTTGGCGCGATGCTGAAAGCGAACTGCCGGAAAAAATTGTTACGCCCAGTTTAACATTTTTTGTTGAAGAAAGATTCAATGCTTTATCAATACCGGAATAAATTCCTCCGAGCGTGATTGCAAAACCATTCAACGAAAGTTTTTGATTATACTCACTCTGAAAATAAGTTGTGCCGGTATAGGTTAATGCTTGGTCGTTGTGAATTGCGCCGAAAAGATAATGTGCCGTCAGTCCAACATTAAGGTCTGTTATGGGATTGTATGAAAGACTAATTTGTGCCGAAGTTACTCCGCCGCTCCCGGTGAATGCTTGTTCCGTTTGAATGCCGTATCTCGTCTCATTTAATTTGAATGAGTAGCCAACGGAACTGTATGGTGTAATGCCGAGCGCGACAACAATTCCTTTCGGTGTATAGACAGGAAATGCGAGCGCCATACCAAGAAGATTTCCGGAATTCAAAAACGATTTTGTTGCTCCATCACTCATCGCATTTCCGCTGTATTGATATTGCCCTGCAAAGAGTGTGCGGGAAATAGTTGATAGTCCCGCTGGATTTGTCTGATTGATAAATGCTTCACCAAGCAATGCAATGCCGGAACTGCCGACACCAACACTTCGTCCACTGATGAATTCAGAAATTTCTCCGATGCCGTACTTCGAATAGACTGAACCATTCGAAGCGAAAAGAAGTTGACATGCAGAGGCAACAAAAAGTGAAAGGAAAATTTTTTTCATTCGCATTATTTTTTCGAATACATTAAATATAATTTTGGTCGTTTACTTGCATCCACATTTTTATCTTTTGATGAAAAGAATACCATACGATCCACAGAAGAATTATCTGCCGCAGTTCGAAGCACGATACCTTCATTTTCATTAATGCCGCTTATCCATCTTTGTGCAATTGAAGTTACATCGAAAACATACACCGGATTTGTTGTTGATGTTCCATTTCTTTTACCGTACACATAAATTTGTGTGTTTGAAGTATCTGGCGCTTGACTCGTTGCTTTTATGCCGAGCGTTGCAACAATTGTATCCGCAGTTCCAACCCCAAGTTGTGATGCCGTGCTGTTCTGAGTTAATTCGAGCAATGCGTTATTGACTGTCGGCTTTGGATTTAGAGTATCGGAAATTGTGCGTTTCAAGTTATCGGAAAATGTGAACCTCATTCTACTACGGATACCGACACCGCCGCGAATTTCAATTGAGGGTTGTGTAGTATAATTTCCTGTTGCAAGAAAAGTAGATTGACCAGAATAAAAATCAAGTGAATCACGTCTGCCACTTTTCGATGTAAACTTTATTCGCAGAAGTGGTGCAACGGTGCTGGAAGTGTTCATCGGATACATTCCTGAGAAGCCGGTTGAAACAGATCCTGTTTTTATCTGAAGTGCAAAGCCCTGAAAGCGTGGCTTGCTTGTATCGAGATATGCTGCAATCCATTTTCGGACGATTGAAGTATCAAGTTTCACATATATTTCTTTACTGTATGAAAGAGAGTCTGAAATTGTTCCGGCAACGCTTGTTCCTATTTGAAGTGAAGGAAGAGAATCTTTTGTAACACTATTATACGACCACGGTGAAAGCACTTCGTGAATTTCGCATTGCGATGGCGGCGTGTTCCATGTGTAGTTTACTGTAATGCGAAGGTATGCTGTATCAAAAGTTGCCGTTCGCAGCGAATCGAGTATTGTGGAGTAATCAAACTTCAGCAATGTTTTTGCCTCTGCATCCGAAGTTTTTCCAACAAGCATGCTGCTGCCGAATCCGTTGACGAGAGCTACCGTAAATGTAGTGTCGCTGACGGTTGAAAGTGAATCATTGAAAAGCAGGAATTTATCTTTTTCATCAATAAGAGTATTGCCGACGGAATTTGGTTCTTCGGTGCATCCAATAAAACCGGAGAGAATGAAGAGAACTGAACAAAGAAGAAAAATATTTTTCATTACAGAGTTTTATTTCTTTCGTTGTGAGAGAATTTTTTTAATAAATTGAACCGCGTCAAATAAATCTTCGGCGAAATAATCACGGTCGGCTGCGCACATTTCTTTTTCATCTGCACCATATCCCGTGGAGACTTGAATGCTCAACGCACCAACCGCTTTGCCTGTCTGAACATCAATACACTTGTCGCCCACGACAAATGAGTGTTGTAAATCGAGATGATATTTTTTTTTGGCATCGAGCAACATGCCCGGTTTTGGTTTCCTGCATTCGCACTCGCGAATGTACGGCGGAAAGCCATCGCTCGGATGATGTGGACAATAAAAATAATCTGTTACAGAAGCGCCGTGCTTTGCCAGCTCATCGCTCATCGCTTGGTGCACTGCGCGCACGTCGTCTTCACTAAAATATCGGCGTGCAATACCCGACTGATTTGTTATGACAATAACTTTAATCTGAAGTTCGTTAAGTTCGCGGATTGCTGCAATGCTTCGGGGAATAAAGTGTAACTGCTCGGGCGATGAAAGATGATCAACATCAACATTGATAGTGCCATCACGGTCTATAAATACTGCGATCTCGGATGCTGCAATATCCATTCACTTATTTTAAAAAATTTCTGTAGAGAGAAACATATTTTTTTGCGGAAGCTTCCCACGAGAAATCTTTTGCCATTCCAGTTTTCACAATCTTTGCCCACTTCTTTTGGTTTTGAAATGTTTTAATTGCGAGTTGAATGGTTTTGAAAAGTTCTTTGCTGTCATACTTTTGAAATTTGAATCCGGTGCCGTTTACTTTTGAGACATCTTGAATCGTGTCGTCCAAACCGCCTGTCGCACGCACAATAGGAACAGTGCCGTACTTCAAACTATACATTTGGTTTAAACCACATGGTTCGTATCGCGATGGCATTAAGAACATATCGCTGCCTGCTTCAATCATGTGTGCAAGTTCTTCATCGTAGCCAAAATGCACGCCAACTTTTTTCGGATATTTTTTTCTGAGTGATTCAAAGAAATCTTGATGCCGTTTTTCGCCTGCGCCGAGCATGACAAACTGCACGTCTAACTTCATCATGTCGTGAGCAATTTCTTCAATCAAATCAATTCCTTTTTGCTCTACAAGACGAGTGATAATTCCGATGACCGGAATTTTTTCGTTATACACCAAATGGAATTTTTTCAGCAACTCAATTTTGTTTTCGGTTTTACCTTCGATAGAATGAATATCGTACCGTTTTGAAATAAAATCATCTTTTTCAGGATTCCAGATGTTGTAATCAATACCGTTCAGTATGCCGTGCAAATGCGATCTTCGTTTTTGAAGAATGCCTTCCATGCCGCAGCCATATTCCTCGCTGGTACAAATTTCCTTTGCATATTTTTCGCTGACGGTTGTAATTGCATCTGCATACACGAGACCGGCTTTCATAAAATTGAGCTTGCCGAAGAATTCGACGCCGTTCATCGTGAAAATGTTCCCGGGCAATCCTGTTTTATCGAACGATGTATCGGGGAACGAACCGTGATATGCGAGATTGTGAATAGTGAACACTGTTTTCACATCTTTAAAAAACGGATCGTCTTTATAAATTGTTTTTAGATATGCAGGAATTAATCCTGTCTGCCAATCGTTGCAGTGAATAATATCCGGCTGCCATCCGAGTCGTTTCAATGTTTCCAATACACCGCGACAGAAAAAGATGAACCGTTCATCGTTATCATGATAATCTTTTTTGCTGTCCGGATTAATATAGAATCCGTTCCGTTGAAACATTTCTTTGTTTGCCAAAAAATATACTTGCACTTTGGCTTTTAAATTTGAAATAAAAGAAGAATTGACATTGCCAACTCTTGTATGTCCTCCGATGGTAATCGGGATTTCTTTGAGACGGATAACGTCGTGCAATTTAAATTTTCGTTCGCTGATTGCACCGTAACGCGGCATCATAATGCGGATTTCATGCCCAAGTTCTTTAATCATTTGAGGAAGTGCACTGGAAACGTCTGCAAGTCCACCGGTTTTTGCAAATGGTTCTACTTCACTTGAAACAAACAAAATATTAAGCGGTTTCGACATAGATGTATTTGTAAGATTAAGAAAAGTATAAATTCTATAGTAAAGGTACGTAATTTTTGGCGGAATATCAATTATTAGGAAAGGAAGTGAAAGGTAACGGCAGTAAGACAAGTCAAGTTTTTAAAACTTGACTTGTCTTTGTATTGATATCTTATTTTGAAGCAGGGTTCCATTTTTCTTTCAGCCACGATTCATAAATGGAAATTTGTAATGGTGTAGGTTTCTCATTTTTTTTAATCGTGTACGTTGACGTTCCGAACACACGAGCCGTAATGGTTATTTCTTTCAGAATATCATTACGGAAAATTGTAAGCGTTGCTTTCTCTCCTTCGTGTAATTCTTTTATGCGCTCATTCAATTCAGCCGCACGAACGCGGATGCTATTGAATGCAAGAATTTCGTCGTCAACTTCAAGTCCGTTTTGCTCGGCAGGTGAGTTTGAAATGATGCGTGTAATTTTTGTCTTCTCTCCAACATCTTGAAGTGTAGCGCCAAGCGATGGTGTTGATACTGCAGCGGTTGTTTTCAATTCTAACCCTGCGTAGAAAAGAAAAATTTCCCATGGTATTGCTTTCGTGCCGCGAACGTAGCCGGCAAAAAATTCTTCCAAACGTACGCCGGCACATTGTTCGGCAACTTTTTGAAAATCAGTTACAGTGTATCCGGAACTTGTCAGAGGAAAATTTTTATACATTGCTGCCATTACATCATCAAGTGAAAATTTATTCTGCGAGCGCTGCCGAATTTCCAAATCGAGAAGCATACTAACGTACGCTCCTTTGCTGTAATAGTCTGACTGCGCGTTGTAACTATTCTGCAATGGACGCCAAAATTTTATCCACGCATCGTAACTTGATTCGTTGAGTGATTGCACCGCGTTTCCTGTACGAGCGCGATCTTCTTGCACGATAGCCGGAATACCATCAATATAACTTTGCGCAGTTTTAAATCCAGCACGCATCATGAACAGTGGACCATAGTAACTTGTTGTGCCTTCCGCAATCCACAACTCTTCGATGTAATTTTCTTTTGAATAATCGTACGGTTGAATCCCTTTCGGACGAAACTGTTTTACATTCCATGTGTGGAAATATTCGTGCGAGACCAATCCTAAAAACGAAGAATACGAATCCTGATGTTTAAAAATAAACGGCTTCGCTCCCATAATTGTTGAATTGATATGCTCGGTGCCGCCGCCGGCATTTGGTGTGCAATGGATCATGAAAACATATTTCGAATATGGAAGATCGCCCCACAACTGCTTGTTTATTGAAATGAGTTTTGTAATATCACGAATGAGTGTATCAGCATTCCAGTTTCCATTTCCGTACATGCTCAGGATATGTTTTTTTCCTTCAGAAATAAATTCAAAATCGTGTTGGTTGCCGATTTCAAGTGGGCAGTCAACGAAATAATCGTAGTCAGGCGCAGTGAATGTGAGCAGCGAGTTGGGCGCATGTTCTAATCCGGTGGTAACATGCCAGGAATTATATGGTTGAACAGTGAGCTGCACAGCCAGCGATCGGAATTTTTCTGCATACATAAAAACTGCGGCGCCATCGACAAACGCATGTTCGCTGTTTAATCCGCGAGTGCGGAGAGCAAATTCATTTGCATAGACGTTATAGTGAACGACAACAGTTGTTGCGTTTCCTTTGTTCACCTGCCATGCTGCCTTATCAATTTTTTTCGATTGCAGTAATTCGTTCTTCACATCAACTGCAAAAAAATTTTGTATTCCACCTGCCAAGTCTAATATCATATACCTTCCCGGGCGCCATGCTGGCATGGTGAGATTTAAAATAGATTCTTTTGCCGGCAGATGTTCGAAGCGAATTTCAACTTCAAAAATATGCGTTGCCGGTTTCGGCATTGCAAGATGGTATGAGATGGTTGGTGTTTGCGCAATTGACATAACTGTAGCGGCAATGAGTGAGAAAAAGAATCCGAATATTTTGTTCATTGTATGGTTTGGGTTTGTATAAATTTCTCTTGAATGTAAAAAAATATGTTGTGCTAATCAACCGAAGAGAAAGAACAAGTGAAAAAAACTTTTGCTTGACAACAAAAATCTTGTTTTCTATATTTCATATAGAAATTTTAACTAAAGGAGCAACGCATAGAGTTTTTGTTAAAGGTTTGTAAACGCGGTATTCACGAATGTAGTTACTTACGCCTTTAATGTTTTGTATGTGGTTGCTTTTTTTATGAACCGAACATTGTTAGGCTGTGGTACTTCACAGGACGATGTTCGGTTTTTTTTGTATAGGAAATGAAATTGTAACTCCTAAGTAACTC
>CAYHZL010000172.1:0-7884 GCA_964361075.1 uncultured Chitinophagaceae bacterium | reverse complement strand
AAATTGTATTTGGTCAAGTTTCTAATTGCATAGTCAACAATTGCTGAGTGGTTACCCCTAGTGTTTGTCATCTGTCCGTTGTGCAAGAATATTTGCAAAAAAACGATAACTCCCAGCATGCAAATTCATCCATTGATGTAATAAATCTAAATTGATATATGTCAGTTTCCCCCTTCCAATAATTTTTTCTAAAACCAACGGAGTGCGAGAGTTGAGTGATGAATAGAGCGGCACGGTGATTGAATCAGTGATTACTGTAATATCATTATATGATCTTCGCACAATCCAATCTGTAAAATCATCATTCGAAATTTGATTCGGAAATCTGAACATCGAATCCGTTGAATCAAGAACGACATCAGTATTTACTGGAATTGTATTTGTAGAATGCAACGTGAACAAGTTTTTGAAAGGTGAAGTATTCCACGTAACTTCGTCTTGAGAAAGTACAATAAGATGTTTTCCGTCAGCAATGAAGTCGAGTAACGACGAAGACACTTTTTCTGTAAAGCGTAGTTGTGAAAATGTTCTATTGTCAATTACAACCGTAGTAAATTCTTCAAGCGATACATTTAGTTGTTCAACCGTAGAAATTTTTTTCCATTGTTGTCCTAAATTGTTAAGAACTTTTTCCGTCTCACTGTACGTGTAACCGGAAAGCAAACCAATGCGGAGAGTTGTGTCAATGTCCGCAATAAATTTTCTGCCGGCAATAAATCCAGCACTATCCTGATGGATCCGAAGCGGAATGAGATATGTTCCGCTTGCAAGTGAGTCATACCATTTTAATTCAAGGGTATCTGTCTGTACATCATCTTTATTATTTAAACGAAAATGAATTGTATCAGATTTCACAATAGGTTCATCTATTGTGAGAAAGTCTTTAACACCATCGCGTGAATGATTTCGCAACCGTATAATTGCGTTTGATTTTTTATTGATATTGACAAGCGGTGTTAGCGGTTCAACCGAAAAGCGAGGGGCAAAATCGATCGGAATAGAAATATAATTGTTGAATGTTTCATCAGGATTATGATGCTTTGAAAAGAGCACAAAATCAAAAAATGACTGAGTGGAAGGCTGCTGAAGTCCGTATATCGTTCTTGGTATCGTGTAAGAAATTTTTTGTGGAGAAATAAAACTGTATGTCTTTCCAAATTGAAGTGTGGTTTGAGATTGCCGTAGATCGGGACACAACCATCCCTTAAGCAAAGGGGGAAAGAAGATTTCTACATTTGCACCAGCGGGTAACTGTGAAATTGAATCAATACGAAAAAATGTTACCTGTCTTTCTGTAAGAATTGAATCGCTCAAACTATAATGGACGGCAATGTTCATTAATCGTGTTTTAATTTTTTCCAGTCTGTTTTTCAACAGATATAGTTTCCATTGTTCTTTTGTGGAGATGCTCGGTTGCGTTAGAATGATAGAATCTATGCTTGCTAACAGTTGAGTCGTGCCTCGCTGCAATGTTTTTTGGTTTTGCTCTGAGGCGGAAGGTCGAAATGATTCAAACAATTTGCTCAGTGAAATAACTTGTCGTTGAAATTTCTTGAAAGAAAAAACAAATGGAGAAAGTGATATTTCCGTAACAACTGTGTTAGGATTTGGAAAGATTTGTATAAACCGGGAATTGAATACTGTGTGTCGTAGCTTTCGCTGGACATAGATTGATTTGTATGCAGAATCCAACATGCCGGAAAATGATAAAAATTTATCACTCTGCACCAAAGGCGCATCAGCCTCCGGCTGATCTTTTTTTATTTCTTTTCTTTTTTGTCGATCTATTTTTTCATTAAATATTTTTTCAACAATCCAGCCCGACCTATTTTGATAATGTTCTTTATCGCGTAATTGTTTGGTGCTTTCAAGTAGTGCCTGCATAACAAATTTTTGTCGTGCGCTGTTTTCACCTTCGTCATAATCAGCAAAGAGTACAATAACATCCGGTTTTTTTTGTATAATTATTTCGCTTAATTTTGAAATCAGCAAAACACTGTTCCACTTTTTTTTATTTTCCTCTACTGTCTGAATGCAGCGATGGTCTGCAAAATTAAAAAATGCCGCATCACCATTTACTACACGCATTACGTTTGTTGCTTCGGTGCGAATTGTTGCCGCATGACGCAGCGGGGATTCGTTTATGTTATCGTTTTGTCCGTTCTCACCATTTGTAATATAGATACCACTCATTCGAGATCCATATCGCAAATAAAGAGAAGACAATAAGGTAACATTTTCTTGTCCCGGTTGAATCGAGATCAATAAGACATTTCTATTATAGAAAATCTCAGAAGAACTTAGGATATCTAATGACGGGATATTGTAAGATACGGCGAATGAAAACTGTGTAACAATCAATAATAAAGTTTTTTGGAAAATTTGTTTCATATAACGATATAAAATTTATGGTTAAAATAAAGGAAACAGTATTAAACGACGATGTATGTCGATTCCAAAGTAAAAAAATTAATGATGTATTCCCATAAGTTTATTCGAAAGAACTCCTCGATGTTACTAAGTAACGTCGGGGAGTTCTCATAACTTATTACAATTGTAAATAAATATTGACAATGATAAAGAATTGAACTAATTTCACACACGTTTAAGACGTAACAATTAGTTTTTTTTTGATATGTTTTTTTGTGTTTGACACAAAAATAATTCTTCATAAAATTGGTATAACGTATCATTCAAATTTGTTTCAAAAATATAGTTCACATATTTATTACCCCACAATCCAGGAGGTTTTTATGTTAGCGTTGAAACGGTTTTTCCTATTCCTGTTGGTAATACTACCAATAGTAGCAACTGCTCAAGACGGAAAAATTAGAGGGAGAGTGATTGACAAATCCACCAGTGAACCGCTCATTGGCGCCAATGTTCAAATAGCAGGGTCTAGTTTAGGCGCTGCTACGGATGTTAGCGGCGATTATGTCATCTTAAGTGTTCCACCCGGTGTAATTACTTTGAAAGTTTCGTACATCGGCTATGCCGGTACAACAATTTCAAATGTTCGGGTGAACGCCAATGTTACTACAACGCAAAATTGTGAGTTAACCTCCGGTGATATTCAAGTAAAAACTGTTGAGGTTGTTGCGGAACGACCAATTATACAACGTAACACTACAAATACTTTGCGCCTTACCACTTCAGAGGATATAAAAAATCTTCCGATCCGTGGTGCAACAGATATTCTTGCTTTGAATGCCGGTGTTGTAAAACAAAATGGAAACTTGTATGTTCGCGGAGGAAGATTGGGTGAAGTTGCATTTTACGTCGACGGATCTTCTGTAACAAATCCTTTTTTTGCAGGCAGTGGTCGAGAAGGTGTGTCTGTGATTCAAGAAGCGATTGAAGAAATACAATTGCAATCCGGCGGTTACACTGCAGAATTTGGAGGAGCCAATTCAGGATTGGCGCGAACAACAATGCGAACCGGCGGCGAACAATATAGATTTTCCGCCGATATACAATCCGATGATTTTGCAAAACCAGGAAATAAATTTTTAGGAACATCATCGTTTGGCTATCGCAATGCAGTAGCAACAGTTGGTGGTCCAATTCCAATTGTGGATAATTTAAATTTCTATGTTGCCGGCCAGCATAATTTTAATCGTCAATCGAATGTCCTGTATTTACAACCATTCACGTTTGATAAATTAAGCACAGATACATATTATGCTCGTGGTGCAGGGAAACCTCTTCCATCTGCGGTTACCTTTAAAGAAAACTCACTCGATAAAAACTGGGAAGAGAATAATTCTTTACAAGGAACACTTTCCTATAAATATGATCAATTCAAGTTTCGAGTGAGCAGCAGTTATTCCCGCGCGGCGAATAGAGAAGGATTTGGCTGGGTTAATTCGCCAACGAATAATTCGTTAACGAATTATTTTTGGCAAAAGGATCGGCGTAAGGAAGTAAATACTTTTTTCACAAATCTTCGTATGACGCATTTGTTGAATAAGACAACATTCTACGAAGTGAACCTTGGTATTTATAATCGTTCGTCAAGAACGTTTGATAATGACTTCGGTGATTCGTGGGAAAAATATGTTGACAGTGCCAGTGCAGTTGGTGTCAATAAATCTGTGTTAATCGTACAGGGTGATACATCCGCATGGGTCAGCAAGAGAGTTGGTCCGCGCGAGTATAGTACAATTAATAGTTTTAAATTTACACATCCCTATTCGCCTGTCAACACGTATGATAAAAATAATCAACAATCGCTCAATGGTTCGATTGATTTCACATCGCAACTAAATTCACAATTTGAATTAAAGGCGGGTGGCCGCATTGAAATGTGGACGATGAGAAGTTTTAATATTGGTGATTTGTCCACACTGATGGACTTTAGAGATAAAAATGAAGCCACTACTTATAGCGCTGCAGCGATTGCTGCTGATCCCTCTCTTAAAAGAGCGCGAGATGTAAATTATGATCGCAAAGGCGGTATTGTACGGTATGGTTACGATGCGTTCGGAAAGGAAATAGCAAGTGGTTTGGAAGGTGCGCGGACTCCGGTTCTTGCTTCTGCGTACGTTCAAAGCAAACTTGAGTACCGCGATCTGATAGTAAATATTGGTTTGCGTTATGAATATATGGATCAGAAAGTTCCTACGATTGCAAATTTTATCTCACCGCAATGGGATAATAATCTTGATTATTTTGCAAATCCAGACCAGCAAGTAACGTACACTGCGCCTGAGAATTTGTTTTTGCCTCGAGTTAGTTTTTCATTCCCCATAAGCGATAAAACAGTGTTTTATGCTATGTATGGTAAATATGCTCAGCTGCCAAGTTTGGAAAGATTGTATTCCGGACTCACCGATTTAGCAGCAAGAATAAGCCCCATTTCCCGTGTGGGCTATACACTGCAAAATAATCCGATTGGTGCAGGAATGTTTGTCCGCCCAGAACGCACTACACAATACGAAATGGGTATTCGTCAAACACTGAATGAAAATTTCGCATTAACTGTCAGCGGGTTCTATAAAGACAAACGAGATGAGATCCAGATAAAGAGAGTTTTTAATACCAGCGGTGTTCCAATTTTTGCTGCGTATCGTAATGAAGATTTCAGTACGATAAAAGGTTTAGAACTTACATTTGAACTTCGCCGCACAAACCGTATCGCAGCAAAAGTAAATTATACGCTTTCTGATGCTCGAGGTACGGCGTCTACTCCTTCATCCTCACGTGCAGCGGCAAGTGACGATGCTACTAACCGTTTTCCGCTTTCAGTTTCTCCATTTGAGTTTAATCAGACGCATAGAGGAACGATATTCCTTGATTACCGATATGCGCAGGGAGATGGCGGACCGTGGCTTGAGGGATTTGGAGCAAATGTATTAATGAGTTTCAATAGTGGTCATAATTATACAAAGATTCTTGAACCACAAAATCTTGGACAAGCAAGCGTGTGGAATGTTGGCGTGCGCCCGTTAATTGATCCCCGTACACGCAACCCCGTTGAACCGATTAATAGTTCATCCACGCCTTGGACGTTTAACATAGATTTGAATGTCAGCAAAGTATTTTATCTGAGTGGATTTAGTGTTGAAGTGTATGCAAATATTTTAAATCTGATCAATACAAAACAAGTGATCAATTTATTCCAGAATACCGGAACACCAACGGATGATGGATGGCTTCGAAGTCCACTTTCAGCACAATACACAGCGATTCCAGGATATACCAGCTTCTACCAACAGGTGAACATTGACAACCGCTGGGCTTATATTGGCGCAACTGGATATGATGTCTATGGTACGCCACGACAAGTACGTTTTGGCGTAAAAGCTGAATTTTAATTGAGAACTTCATCCTTCATTAAACAGGAGTTATTTATTATGAAAAACAAAGTTTTGAAAATTACACTGAGTGTAATGGTGATGCTGATACTATCGGCACAATTGATTTACGCATCGGATATTGACAAGGATAAAAAGCAGCGTGGGATCCAGAAATCGAATGGCGCACCTCTTTTTCAAATTCTTAACATCAATAATATTTCTGCATGGTACGCTGCAAATGGTAATGGAAGTTTCCCACCATCCAAAACAGGTGATGGACTTGTCTATCCCCGTTTGACCGGAAGCGCAATTTATGAAGACGGCCTTATGTGGGGTGGGAAAGTATTTAAGGATGCAGCAAAAACAGTTGGTCCATCGAAAGGTTCAAATGCTTACCGAATTGGCGGCAATGAATATAATCAAGGAAATCAAAGCGGAAGAATCATTGGTTCTGGTGCAACAGGCAAAGCGGCAGATGCTAATGCCGCAGATGTGCGTATCTATAGAATACGCAGAGATTGGTTGTTAATGTCGGAAGATGATCTTAAAAGAGATGCTGCCGAATCAAATGAAATTTCGCTAAACGCAGCGACTCCTGATCAAATGAGTTCTATTAAAAGCCAATATGCAAAAGACTGGGTTGAATGGCCTGTTGAATACGGTGCACCTTATATTGAGCGTAATGGAACTTCAGGATACCAAAAGCCGCCAACATTTAATTACGATGCAAATGCAGGCGCGCTCTTTACGCTCGATAGTCTTATTTCTGGAAAGTATGATGAGCCTGGTGTTGCAGGCGCAGATCCAAATGCACCTGCAGATCAGGTATTATGGACAGTCTATAATGATTTGAATAGTACTTTGACAACCGCTTTATATGGCTCACGACCCCTTGGTCTTGAAACACAAATGACAATGTGGGGATATAAACGTTCTGATGCTCTAGGTAATTTGTTTTTCAAAAGATTCAGAATTATTAATAAAGGCGGTGTTGATACAAGCGAGGCAACTCCAAATCAAACATTTTGGATTGACAGTATGTATGTTGCACAGTGGTCTGATCCGGATCTTGGTAATGCCGGAGATGACATTGAAGGTTGCGATACAACTCTTAGCATGGGATTTATTTACAATTCTGCCGCTATTGACCAAGAGTATCGAAGTTTTAATCTTCCTCCTCCGGCAGCAGGTTATGATTTTCTCGCAGGTCCATCTGTCAATGGAGTTTCCGGCGATTCTGCCGTGATTAATTTTAAACGAGTCTATGGTAAAAAGAATTTACCGATGACAGGTCTTTCCTACTTTTCTGCTGGATCTGCATTCGCTGACCCACGCCCACGTAATGAAGCGATTGGTGCAAATCGTTGGTGGAAGATGTTGCGTGGTTTTGCTCCTCTGGATGGTCCGGATGTTCGTTATCCTGCCCCGCCTGGATATACGGCTAATGCTTTTCCGCTTTCAGGAGATCCGGTTGCAGGAACAGGTTTTCTTGACGGTTTAGGTCAGCCGTATTCATTTTCAGCCGGCGATCGCCGCTTAATTATTTGCAGCGGTCCGTTTTCAATGGCACCCGGTGATACGCAGGAAGTAGTGATAGCAAACGTCGTTGGTTTGGGTGCGGATCGTCTTTCCAGTATTTCGGTGATGAAGTTTAATGACCAATTTGTTCAAAACACGTTCAACGCATTATTCGTTGTTCCAACTGCTCCTTCGCCAAGTGTTCGGGTTGCAGAATTAAGTAAATCTGTAATGCTTGATTGGGGTTGGGATCCGAACGTAGTAAATAAATCTGAATATCAAGCAGTGAATCCCGGAGGATTTACATTTGAAGGATACAACGTGTATCAAATAGCGACATCAGGCGCAAATATTTCTGATGGAAAACGGCTCAAAACATTTGATGTTGTAAACGGTTCATCTGTTCTTTTGGATCTAACATTTGATATTGCTTCTGGACTCATTATTTCAAAACCAGTCCAGTTTGGAACAAATAGCGGTATCCAACGTTTCTTTGAATTCAAAAAAGATGGTATGCGAGATCTCCCGACAATCAGCAACGGGCAGGAATATTATTTGGCGGTAACTT
>CAYHZL010000171.1:5601-7890 GCA_964361075.1 uncultured Chitinophagaceae bacterium | reverse complement strand
TATCAAATTTATACTGAATGGCTTATCTCTGCAAATTTGGTGTACTATACCGGTGATGCGGTAACATATCCAACGGGAAAATACATCATTGATGGATCAATCATTAATCTTTACTCATCGCGAAATGAAGACCGTATGCCTGCATATCATCGGATGGATATTGGTGTAACATGGACGATAAGCGATAGACCGGGCTGGCACTCCGATATCAATTTCTCAATTTATAATGCGTATGACAGAAAAAATGCGTACACCATCTCGTTCCGAGAAAGCAAAACAAATCCTGGAACGACTGAAGCGGTACGGCTTTCGCTGTTTGGAATTGTTCCGGCAATAACGTGGAATTTTAAATTTTAATTTCATAGGAAAACTGTAGTGAAAATAAAAAGAATAGTGTTACTTTTTTTTCTATCAATGTTCTTTGTTGCTTGTGAAGAGGTTATTCAATTAGATCTTCAATCATCAACCCAAAGAACAGTTGTTGAAGCCATTGTTGATGCCGGCACCGGAATCTGTGTAGTTACAATAAGCACAACCGCAAGCTATTATGAAACAGATTTACAGAAAAAAATTTCCGGCGCAACGATTGTGGTTACCAGCTCTAGCGGACGCGCGTATCAACTATTTGACAGCGGCAATGGACAATATTCGGCAAAAGGTATTGTTCTGCAATTTGGAGAAACGGTGACACTTAAAATTGTTACAGCACAAAATGTTTCCTATACAGCTTCTACAATAGTTCCGTTGAAAATACTGTTGGATAGTATTGCGGCAGAAAAAAATGTTGAACCACCGTTTAGAAACAATCGAATTTCGTATCGTTTATTTGCCATTTGGAAAGATTCGGCAACCGTTGAAAATTTTTACCGGTTGCGAACAACGGTAAACGATACAGTGAGAAGAAATCAATTTTCGGTTGTGAACGACAAAATTCAGGACGGAACAATATTTCGTCAGCGCATTTCTGGAAATCAATTCTTTCTTAAAGACACAATCAAGATAGAATTACTTTCTGTTGACAAAGAATATTACAATTATTTTCGGCAGTTCGGGCGCGGAGGCGGTCCTGGTCCAAATACCGCTGCTGCACCGTTTAATCCGAAAGGAAATTTTGATAACGATGTTTTGGGATATTTCGGAGTTGTCTATCGTTCGGAAAAACAAGTGATTCTTAACTAATGCAATCTTGAATGATGGTGAATAATAAATGGGTGGTTCTAATAATTCAAAAAAATAAATTATTTTTAACGACAGTAAATCTTATAGTTTTCTTTTTATGAAATTATTTTTCTTTCTTTTTTTAACTTTACATGTTATCTGCTTATCACAAGATTCAACAACTGTTGTTGATTCCTTGCAAATACCCCAGCCAATTGAATCGGTTGTTCTTCTTCCTCAACCAAAAACGCATGGACAATTACTTCCCAAAAATATCAGCTTCGGCGAACAACTGATGTGGGGCGAAAATGGATTGCTGAGAACTGTCGGAATTGCATTGCCGCTTACACCGGCAGTACGGAAACACGAACTTGATATTCGACGAACAATGCTTACTGCACATCAAATTGGCGGGTTTGTTACTCTTGGATTAATGGCAACAACTTCGTATTTCGGTCAACGCATTATTGGTGGACGGAAGGATTTGAAAGATACACACGAAAGTTTTGTCGGCGCAACCGTTTTAAGTTACGGAGCAACCGGTTTGCTTTCAGTATTTTCACCGCCACCGGTAATTCGGCGTGATGAAAACAGCACAACAACGTTGCACAAAACTCTCGCGTGGATTCATTTTGCAGGAATACTTATAACACCAATACTTGCAGAGTCAGTGAAGAACAGCGGGAATCCCGCACAAGCACAACGCATGCATCAAATTTCCGGGTATATTACAACAGCAGCACTAGCTACTTCACTTATCGTTATCACATTTTAATGGAACGAGATTTTGTTATGGTAAAAAATATTTTTGTAATCTTCGCATTTTTTATATCGCTAAGTTCAGCACAACCGAAAAGCGTTACAGCAGCAAAAAATGAATCATCTATTACCTATTACCTTGTTCATCCACTTCATAAAATTGAAGCAACATGCAACGATGTATTAACATTAGCAATGATTGATGCTAAGAATAAATCCATCAAATCCGTTTCGACTGTTGTTGATGTTACAACGTTCGATAGTGGAAATTCCAATCGTGATTCGCACGCTATGGAAGTTATTGACGCACTAAGTTTTCCCGAAGCGCGTTTTGTGAGCTTTGTAGTTGCTACACAAGGAGATTCTGTCTTT
>CAYHZL010000171.1:0-5591 GCA_964361075.1 uncultured Chitinophagaceae bacterium | reverse complement strand
TCTTTGTAAAAGGGAAACTAACATTTCACGGCATTACTCACGATGTAACGATTGCGGCTATTTCTCTTTGGACTGCAACTTCAGTAAAGTTTAACGGCGGATTTACTATTAGTCTCACTCAATTTCAAATTGAACGACCATCGTTGCTCATGGTTCCGGTTGAAGATGATCTACGTTTTACACTGCAGGCGGTTTTTCATTTTTAGAAAAATATGATGAAGTTATTTCGGACAGTTGTACCAAAATAAATATCCGAAAAGATTCCCGTTCAATCCGCCACCTACTTCACTTTAAATTTTTCTCCATAGGTACTCATTCCCTGCATTAGAGAAAGGAGTTTCTTTTCTACTTTGCTTAGCGCGTATTCAATTTTGCTTCCGTTGTAGAAATAATTTTTGCGCGGCTGAATTTCTTGCGAGAATATAATTCCGGTAGAAAGATTCCAAAGCACTACCGCCAAAACACAGACTGTAGTACTTGCGTTACTGTTTCCCATTCAAATCAATCATGTTCACATCGGAGTTTTTGAGATATGGTTTAAATTGAGGTACTTCAATTGCACACAGTTTTTTTACAATATCCGCAACACGTTTCCCATTCGAAAGACACACAGTAATATCCTTCGGCAGTTCAGTAAATTTTTGTTGATCTATTTTTTTATTCATTACTTGCAACGTCAGCATGACGATGCCAAGCGGATTGTTGATTTCGTGTCCGATAGTAATGGCAAGTTCTGTAACCGCTTTTTGGTGCTGGTATGTTGATAATTCTTTTTGCAGTTGTGAAATACGCACACCAACTTTGATGCGGGCAAAAAGTTCCCGTTCGTTAAATGGTTTTGTCAAATAATCGTCCGCACCTTGTTCTATGCCGGCAATTTTTTCATCCTGTGTATCTTTCGCTGTAAGAATTATCAGATACGTGAACCGCAGATGATCGTCATTCTTTATGCTTCGGCATAATTCCATTCCATCCATACGCGGCATCATCCAATCGGAAATAATCAAGTCGGGCATTTCTTTCCTGGCAACTTCGAGACCTTCCACACCATCTTCGGCTTGCAGCACTGTGTAGCCAAGTGTAGTCAATCGCTTTGTAAGATACTGACGAATGTAGGAATCGTCATCAACAACAAGAATGGTGGTTGCCATAAAATTCTTTCGCTTGGTAAACGCTCCGTATGAATTTCCGTTGTATCGAAAATAATAAAAAAAATGTAACTACTCACCCAAAAAAATTTAAGCCACATTCGCCGCTGCGAATCACAGATTTTTAACAGAAAATTTTTAAAAGTTTAATCTGTGAATCTGTGGCTATGTTTTTTCTTAATGCTTTTATGGCGAAGCCATCCCGTTGGGATAGGAAATCATTTGAAATATTTATCACGCTGAATAATTACAAAAATAGCTACTGTTTTTCTTTGTTTTCGGGAAGCATTGGCGCTACAAAAATAACTTTTTCTTTCTCCAGCACAACAGTACCACTCGGTGCACCTTTGGGTTTACGCACATATTTTTTTTCTGTCATCGCAACCGGAACGTGCGAGCTGTTTTTCATTTTGCTGTAGTACGCCGCAATGCTTGCCGCTTGGTGAACCGCTTTCTTTGTCGGCACGCCGCTTGCACTGCCAGTTTTCAAAACAACGTGCGACCCGCTTGAACCGCGCGCATGAAACCATAAATCATTCGGCTTTGCGTACTTCATCGTCAGCAAATCGTTATTATCGCTGCTTTTTCCTGCCAGCACTTGAAAGCCGCCTTCAACTGTAAAAATTTTAAATGGCGGAAGCTCCGCCTGTTCTTTTTCAGACATATATCCTATATGTTTCAATTGCTGCGCATGCGTTGCAATATATTTCTGCAGTTCTGCGTGTGTTGTTATCTCTTCTATACTTGTGCTTAATTCTGAAAGAAGATGTTCTCGTTGAGTCAGCCATTTTTTTCGTTGTTGTCCGTCTACTATAGCAGTGCGCGCTTTTTTTCCTTTTTCGAAATATCGTTCGGCATTCTGCTGCGGCGTAAGTGCGCTTTCAAGTGGAATGGTTACAGTCGGCGAATCCGGCACCAGCACATTTTCAACATTCACTTCTTTCATTCCTTTTTCTATGCTGTACAGATGCGTCATTAATAATGAGCCGAACAGTTCATAATTTTCTGCCCGCTCAGCGTGGTGAATATCTTCTTCGACATGAGAAAGTGTACGGTGAGTTTTTTCAATTTCTTTTTTCAACCATGCACTCAATTCTTTTTTCTGCTGCTGAAACGATGACGATGCGCGAGTTCTGCCGACAAATCGCTGAATTGCTGCACTCACATCGGGAAAAATTTCCTCGCGAAACGCGGCATACTGACGAAGCGGAACGAGCGAAAAGCTAAGCGGAGTTTGCTCATCAAAATATATTCTCGGTTGCAGTGTGTTGTGTGTTACAAGCATTGCAACAAGCCGGCGCGTTTCTTCTTGCAGCCGTGCAATATCTTCTGCGGTACATGCAGTTGCCAACTGTTGCAGTGAAAGTCCACTTTGTAATACAATTTCGTCTGCCAACATCGTACCAAGTTTCGGATAGAATGCTTTCAACGCTTGCACAACATTTTTATTGTTGCACGTCCGGAAAAATTCAACACAGTCGGAATCAGTTTTAAAAAAATCGTGCAGCACAAATTCTTTGTATTCTGTTTGAAGATGTCGCTTCGTTCCTAGTAAACCTTTTTTATGAAGAAACGCATCGCGCACTTCACCATCGGCATTGCAGAGAACAACATTCGCTTTATTTCCAAACATATCAACACAAAGAAAAATGCCGCTTCTGAAAGAAAGATACATAATTCTATCGCCAACATCACAATAAATTTGCTCTACCTTCTGCCCATGTAATGCCGGAAATACATCAACCGAATTTTTTCGCGCCCGAAAAGCGGCTTCTCGTAGATACACATACTGGTCGGATGGCAGACAAGAAATACATAATGTAGAAACCGTCTCTCCTTCAAAAGTAATATTAAGCTGCTCTTTTTCTTGCGAGTAGATTTCTTGTATTCCTTTTGAGAGCAAAGAATTTTGAAGAAAACGACTAATGGAAAGTAAGGTAAAGTAGTTTGTGAGCATCTTTTAGTTATCCACAATAAACAACATCCGCTGAAAAATATAGTAAATTGGAAAAGAAAAGCAAAATTGAGTATTTTGAAGTGTGGATAACTTGAGTAAAACTTGAGGAGAACTTTCTCTTGTTTGCCGCAGCGGTTTTTCGTAATTTTATATAAAGACTATCATACTCACCCAAAAAAATTTAAGCTACAGATTCACAGATTTTAAGCAGAAAATTTTTTAAAGTTTAATTTGTGATTCGCCGCGGCGAATGTGGCTATGATTTTTCTTTGTGGCGCCGAGGCGCCATTATAGGAAATCAATTGAAACAAATATCACGCTGAGTAGCGCGTTCAGTGCGCCTGCGGCGTATTTTTTTCAAAAAGAGTAACTCACGATGTGAGTTACTTAGGAGTTACTAAATACTGAAGGAAACTATGATTGAAAGCATGACAGGTTACGGCAGAGGCGAAGCAACGCACAACGGTATTACGTTTTCCGTTGAAGTTCGCAGTGTCAATAACCGATTTCTCGAAGTCAGTTCGCGGCTTCCCAAAACGCTGGCGCAGCGTGAGAACGAAATTAAGGAAATTGTCCGCGCAAAAATTCAGCGCGGCAAAATTACGGTAAATGCAAGCTCGCTTCAAGAAACAAATGATGTTCTTCCTATTCGCATTGATACAAAAGCGGCAAAAAGTGTCGTCAAAATTTTGAATGATCTTCGCAAAGCAACAAAGATTAAAGAATCGGTGAAGTTGGAACATGTGCTGCGTTTTTCGGAAATTTTTGAAACACTTGATAGTGAAGAGACAAACGAAGATGAGTGGCGCGCATTTGAAAAAGCATTAGTGCTTTCTCTTTCTGATTTAAAAACAATGCGACAAAAAGAAGGCGCCGAACTTGCCAAAGATTTGAAAGCGCGTGTTCTCGGCATTGAACAACGATTAGATGAGATAGAAGTTATTTCAATACAACGCATTCCCGAAGAACGCGTCCGATTACATGAACGCATTGCTCTTCTTGTTGAAGATCCGAAAATTATCAGCAAAGAACGGCTTGAACTTGAAATTGCATTGCTCTCCGATAAGTTAGATGTTACTGAAGAATGTGTCCGCTTCCGAAGTCACAACAAATTTTTTCTTGAAGCCCTGAACAACGGAGATTCTGCCGGACGAAAACTTAATTTTCTGATTCAGGAAATGAATCGCGAAGCCAACACCATCGGCTCGAAGATTAATGAAATAACAATTACGCATCATGTTGTTGCAATCAAAGAAGAATTGGAACGCATACGCGAACAGCTTCAGAATTTAGAATAACATTTTTTGTATCTACTCAGCGTATTTTTTGTCCCGAAGGGATGCCTTCGGCATAATTTCATTAAATGGACAACGTTTGACACGTTTTTTGTGTCTGACGTTTTACCTAAAGATGTCAGACGGTTGGGAAACACCGTCAGACATCATTCCAGTGATTCAATTTCGATGGCTGAGTAGTTACCATTTTTCTCTGTCTCCTCTGTGATTAGTTGCTACGAATGAATTCAGCAAAATTATTTGTTATTTCCGCGCCAAGCGGAGGCGGAAAAACATCCATCGTTAAAGCTATTTTAGAAAAGCATCCGGATTTTCTTTTTTCTATTTCGGCGACTACGCGAGCGATGCGTGCGGGAGAACTTGACGGCAAAGATTATTTCTTCCTTCGCAAAGAAGATTTTGAAACGAAGATACGCCACGGCGAGCTTGTTGAGTACGAACAATTATACAACAACTACTACGGCACTTTGAAGCGCGAAACAGACCGCACATTGCACAACGGCAAAAGCATGTTGTTTGATGTTGATGTGAAAGGCGGCTTATCAATAAAAAAAATGTACGGTGCACAAGCCGTTCTTATTTTTATCGCACCTCCCAGTGTTGAAGTATTGGAAGCGCGCCTTCGCAGCAGAAAAACGGAAGACGAAGAAAAAATTCAAAAACGTGTCGCGCGCTTTCCGATGGAATTGGAAATTGGAAAGCAGTTTGATTACACAGTCGTCAATGATGTGCTGACACAAGCAATTGACGATGTATTAAAAATTATAGAACATACACTACAACTCAAATAACATAAAGGTTACCCATGCCAATAAAACCACTCGAAATTTCTGAGCTGGAAGCAAAAGCTGCCAACGTGTACGAAGCCATTGTTGTGCTTTCAAAACGCGCACGCCAGTTGAATGTTGAAACAAAAATCGAATTCAACCAGCGCATCGAAACCATCACGTCCATTCCTGCAAATGTCAATGCTGATGACGATGAAGGTGAAGCAAACCCGGACCAGCTCCGCATCAGTCTTGAATTTGAAAAACGCGCGAAGCCAACCGAAGAAGCAATTGACGAATTGATGGCGGATAATTTAGAATTCCGTTACAAAGAAAAAGAAGAAGCAAAATAAGTGTGTTGAGTAGAAACCATCTCAAAAATGATACATAGTCATTGCGAGACGTTTTTTGTCGAAGCAATCTT
>CAYHZL010000170.1:0-7920 GCA_964361075.1 uncultured Chitinophagaceae bacterium | reverse complement strand
AATTGTCTTCTCCCCCTGCAAGGGGGAGATTGAGAGGGGGTCGCAATAACACAAGTTTATTTTTATGAAAATGGCAATAGCATACTTTGAATTTCCTCTGACTCACACATCATGATTACTGCAGAATCAAAAATTAAAATTCGTACTGGCAATCAAATGATTGCGGAAGGCGCGCTTCATGCCGGCTGTCAATTTTTTGCGGGCTATCCAATTACACCGGCATCCGGCATTTACAAATCTATGATTGAAGAATTACCGAAACGCCGTGGTGTTGCCATCAGTGCACCGGATGAAATTTCTGCGCTTGCATATTGTGTCGGCGCTTCAGCACGCGGCGCAAAAACAATGACGGCAACATCAGGACCGGGCTGGTCGCTGATGATTGAAACCGTGCAGTACGCGTTGATGACAGAGCTTCCTGTTGTGATTGCCGTTGTGCAGCGACTGGGACCAAGCACCGGCGGTGCAACACAAGGGGCGCAAGGCGATGTGCTGCTGACGGAATATTGTACGTCGGGCGGCTACACAATTCCTGTCTTTGCTCCGAGTACGCCGCAAGAATGTTTTGAATTAACAACTGCCGCATTTTTTTGGTCGGAAAAACTTCGCACACCGGTGATCGTTCTTTCCGATAAAGAAGTCGGTATGATGTCTGAAGATATCGCGTATGATGAATTGAAAAGTTTTTCGATCAACAAGAGAAAAGAATTTTCTGACGAAGCAGCAAATGGACACGGACACTGGACGTACGATTTTGTCAGGATGGAAGATGTACCGTTGTTTTCGCCGGTCGGCGGGAAGTGGAAAGTAACTATGACCGGTTCAGCGCACGATAAGCGCGGCGCTCTTCAAAAAAATTCTACCGAAACACTTGAAGTGCTCGCGCATCTGCAAGAAAAAATTTCTGCAAACAGAGACGAACTTGCATATATCGATATTGACGACCAGGCAGACGCAGAAATTCTTCTTATCAGTTTTGGAATAACGGCACGCACTTCACGAGAAGCAGTTCGCATTGCTCGCAGTCATGGAAAGAAAATTCGTTTTGCCAATGTGCAATCATTGTTTCCAATTCCCGAGAAAAAATTAACTGAAACTGCGCGGAACGTACACACTGTTATCGTTGCAGAAGAAAATATGACGGGGCAGTACCGCAGCGTTATTCAACATGTATTTAAAAATAAAAATATTATTGGCGTGAACTCACTCGGAAAAATGATTACACCGCGAGATATTTTGAATGTAATGTAACCCCCTCTGTCCTTTGGACATCTCCCCCTTGCTGGTAAGGGGGAGACACGGCGAAGCCGAGTGGGGGTGCTGAAAAGAAAAAAATATGAATGCAACAGAATCAACTACATTTCTAAAGGAAGCTGCTGTCTTTCCATTTTGCAAAGGATGCGGACATCATCATTACGTGCGTCATCTTGATGAAGCACTCGCACAGTTACAACTTGATCCGGCGAAAGTTACAATCGTCAGCGATATTGGCTGCATTGGAATTCTTGATTCGCTGTTTGCAACGCCGCACACATTCCATACAACGCACGGACGCTCAACTGCGTTTGCGACCGGCATTGAACTCGCGGATGCCATTCTCAATGATTCGAAAATGAAAACCATCGTCGTTATCGGCGATGGCGGTTCGATGATCGGGTTGCTGCATATTATCAATGCTGCGCAAATGAATGTTGATGTTACTGTGCTCGTCGCAAACAATATGTTGTTCGGAATGACCGGCGGACAGAATTCAAATTTTTCTCCGCTCGATTTTGTAACAGCCACAACACCTGCCGGCAACATTGTGCCGCCGTTGGATATTTGCAGTATCGTAAAAAGCTGTGGTGCAGAATTTGTAGCGCGCACAACAGCAACCGATAAAAAAATGACGAATATTATTGCTGAAGCAATTCAACATCCCGGATTTGCTCTTGTGGAAATTATGGAGTTGTGTACGGAATATGCAATCGGTAAAAATATTATTGACGGCAAATCGCTGCAACGAGCAACGGATGAACATGGCAATATCATTAAGGATGCGTTCAAGAGAAAAGAATTTGCAGCATTGTATTGTGAAAAGGTTTTGGAAGGTGTAAGGAAGAAAGAAAAAAATGATTCGTTAACTCCACATCATCTTCCGCTTCTGCTCGGAACAAAAAGAATTGTTCTTGCAGGAACTGCCGGAGAAAAAGTTCAGCTCGCATCGTACTTGGCAATGCGCGCGGCAATTATTTCCGGTTTGCATGCAACACAGAAAAACGATAATCCGGTAACACAAGGTTCGGGATTTTCACTTTCGGAATTGTGTCTGAGCAGTGAGAAAATTTTTTACACCGGCATTGATGAACCTGATGTTGTTCTTATTACTTCTGTGGATGGATTAAAAGAAGTGCGTGCGAACGGCACGTTGGCTCGCGCATCTGCCCGCACAACATTGCTGGTCGAACATTCTCTGCCTGATATTGTAACACAAGGGAATGTGATTCGCATGCCGCTGCGAACGCTCTGCACGCCACAACGTGCGGCGGTAAGCGGCATTGCCGCAGTGTTAATTGCGCAGACAATTATTTCTACGGATGCGTTGTACGAAACGATACAGCATCATGTCGGCGAAAAAATTTCGTTGTATAAAAACGATATTGAAAAAATACTTTCCTCTGTGAAGCAATAAAAAGGAGGTGCACCATGAAAAAACGCGACAATGCTTTTTCATTAGAACAACTTTTGGAACAACTCATTGAAGAAGAACATGAATCAATTGTCCCGTACACGAATGCAATGCATACAATTGGCGACAGTGTTATTAATCCTGTACTGTCAAAAATAATCGATGGGAAGAAGCAACACTGCGCATTGCTGGAATCGAGCGTAGCTGAATTACATGAACAATATGATTTGGATGAAGCGATAGTGTAGGGTGTAGCCTGTTTTTAAGATTTTTGAATATTGTTCTTGACATTGTAGAAAAATTTTTTTAAGATTGTGCCGTACATAGAACAACGTTGCAAACAAACAACAGGAGACTGTTATGCGTACCCCCCCCCAGATTTTATTTTTCATTCACTGTATCTTGTTCGTTTCTCTTGCATCGGCTCAGATTGTTATTAAAGATACGGTGGAGATAACGCCGAAGAGAATACCGTATCACAGTACCTTTGCCCCACCGATAATCGGAGGAGGCTATACTGCAACATATAGCATCTTCTCAACTCAAGTCAGCGATTCGAGAGCACGAAAAATTACATTCGGCAAAAATATAACAGTAATAGACTTGGGTTGTAGCTGGGCTGCGTATGGTGGGGTATTTACTGCGACAGATAGTAATGTAGCGTCGTTTATCGGTGTCGAAATATTGGCATACACTTGTCAGAGTGGAGCATACTCAGAGCTCAATGTTACGAAAGCAGATAACCCGAGTGATTCCTTTACACAAGATGTATTTTTTAACGGCGCACCAGCAGGATCGATAAAGTTGCAAGAGAATGTGCCATTGCCGACAATTCAAATATCATATCCTTCTGCCGGAACAATCGTTGTCAGTGGATATAACCAGCCAGTCATTATTGCACGTGAAGTTCACACACCATCTTCGGGTGTTAACGAGCCACAAATACATTGGTTGACGAATACGGTAATAGATACCCGGCAATATTATGATTCACTCAAAAGTGTCGACACAATTGCCATCCCATTAAGTGTGAAAGCCACAAACATACGAGGAACAGTAAGCGCTCAGCGTACTATACTTCTGGTGCGAGAACAACTTTTAACATCATTTCGTGTAAATTTAATTCCCGACACATTAGCGCATAACGATACACTGACAATACGAGTGCAAGCACTGGATGAAATCGGAAAACCGATGGTGTTACCTGATGATTACGCGTTGTTTTTCTATCTCGATGCGAATGGAGAACAGTATGGAAATTTTCTTGCCCCGGGAAGCACGGAGCCACAAAAAAGTTTGTCTGGTGTAAATTACGGTGACGCAAAAAATGGAAAAGTGAGATATACTGCTGATGGTACAACAGCGGATTCTCTTTCACCAATTCTTATTGGAGTTATAAAAATTAGCTTTCGTCCGAAAGGAGGTTTTGCAACAGCGTGGGTGAAGGGCGGATCCGTGCTTGATCATTTCAAAGTAACATTTGAAAAAGATACCGTTGCATTTACCGAATCGGCAAAGATATTTGTGCAGGCAAAAGATGCCAATGATCAGGACGTTCAACTTGGAGCCGATAAACTGGTGAAGTTATCGGTTACAACCAACAGTGAGTATGGAACGTTCATAGATAAAAACGGCGACACACTAAAAACGATACCTGTTACATTGGAACATGTTCTTTATGGAGATGCAAAGGCAGGACTTATTCAGTTTGCGGCGGTAAAGAAAAATCCGACGGATCCTTTGCTAAGCAAAGTTCAAGTAATTTTAGAAAGTGACCCAACTAAAGAAGGAAAAAGAGAAATTCCTGTGGTGGAACAAACGCTAAGGATTGTGATGGATGGAGTGCGAGAAGTAGAACCGAGAAATTTAAGCGGATTGCGGACTGCGGACTGCACCGAGGCCAGCAAACGTGAACAAAAAAGAATTTAAAGTTCAACTTACTCGTAATAAAGCAGCGGTACCAAATCATCCATTTAAATTGACAACCGATTATATTGACGGTACGGGTGGACACGATCATACGCATCCGCGGAGGAGTGAAGATGTGACGATAGTACATAGAAAATCTGGCATATATTCTATTCTTGCTAGAGATAAGTTTGGGTATTTTATTCTTTTAAGAAATAACACAGATCAAGACAGACCGTACCTTGGACAGACACAAGAGGATGGTAGAGAAACCATCGATTATGTCTCGTCATTTTTTGGAGACCGAATGCGTTTGAGAGTTGAAACAACACAACCGAATAAGAAGCAATTTTTGTGGGATACGATTTCGGTTGCAGAGAAGGTTTCGGGCTTGACTAATTTTGCTGCCATCACATCAGACATATGGAGGTTGACGGGAAATACGGGATCCACAACCTATTGGAAATGTGATGGAACCGTAATTCATCACCCAGCTAATCATTACGGTACTTCTTATACTCTTAGGCAACTCCAATTGGCTATTCGTGATTTTGCTCAGTGGAGCGGTACTGAAAGGGGCTATGGTCACTATCTGGTTTTGGGAGTGAATGATATGAGTTTAATCTACGGTGGAATGTTTGATATATGTTCAGATTGGACACCTCCGGGCCATGACTCTCACAGAAGAGGTACGAGTGTGGATATCTCAAGTTCAGCATGGAGATATGATGGAGTAGGACTACCAATTGATTTAAAGACCACCTTAGCACGAGATGGATTCACATTATTAAAACATCTAACGGATATAATGGAAAATCAACATGGAACCAGAGAACTTGAAGAACCGATACATTATAAATTTTGAGGAAGGTAAATATGAACAACACGATTAAAATGTTATTTTTACTGGTAAATTTTTTTACAACAGAAATGCTATCTCAACAACCATCGTTACCTTACTTGCGGCAAGTTGAGATAAAATGTGCAGTGCGATTTGACCCTATAAAGAAAATATATTTTTATTCTTATTCTGTAAGGAATGGTGTGACAAGCAATGGAGAAATTGGATCATTTAAAATTGATGTCAGCAGAGACTCAATATCTGCTGTTGCGTTAGATAATATTGGACTTCTGTTTGTAGATATTGCAATGGAAAATATATACAAACGTATGTATACTGAAATTTCAAACAGTGTTGTTCCAATCGGTTTTCCTTCTTTGCCGCAATACGGTGATGGATCTTTAAGTTGGGATGGAATGGCTGTTTTAACAGGTGGTCCATTTAAACCCGGCCAAGAAAGACATGGGTTTGTTATGTCGAGTAAAGGATTACCAAGCATTAGAAACTTTGTTGCTGTCCCTCCTTTTGATCCATATGATCTTTATCCAAGAATAGAAGAAGTTGACGATCCTGATTCTCTTAATAAGGTAGTTGAGAAAGATCGAGAAGCAGTGAAGTTTCGTGGTAACACCATTGGTCCAAGCGCTCCTCCGCTAAATTTTATCCCGACAGCTTGGTGCGACACCCTCATTTCCTACAAACACCAAGCTGTAACTCTGGGTTGGCTTAGAGATAGAAGAGAAGGGCAAAAAAATGAAGACGATGAAGAAGAAGAAGACGGCATTGTTGCCAAGTTAGACAAGCGCTTGGACAAGGTTCGTGCTGAGCTTGTCAAAGGCGATTCTTTAAAGGCGCGAAAAGAGTTGGAGAAGTTCGTGAAGAAGGTGGAGAAGCTCTACAAAGAGAGCAAGGAAGAGGAGGAGGAAGACAAGAATAAACCTGAACAGGTAGTCATCACAAGCGAAGGATTTGCATTATTGAAATACAATGCAGAATATTTAATTGACCGATTGCCGAAGAAACAGAAAGGAGGGAAAGAATGATGAAAGCACCTTATCAAATACTGGTAATGTTATTGTGCGTTTATGTCTTTACCTTTGCTCAACCTCCTCATCAACTTCCCTTTGCTTCGGCGAACAACAAAATTGAGCTTGCCATTCATAACACTTATGCCGTTGTTGGATGGTCGAAACAAAAAAGCTGATCCTGATTGTAGTGTACCAAAAGGTGCGGCTGATACATGTAGAAGAATTTTGGATTTTTCCAAAGTTGTGAAAACGAACATCACTGTAACTGTTTTCAATGATAAAAATGAACCACTTCCTGACTATCCAATAACAATAAAAGCATTAGTAAGAGCCAGTTCCGGCGGACATGATCATACAAGTGACCGCCCAACAGGGAGATTTATTTTTGTTAATGATACTTCAAGTGTTTTGCAATGTAATACTGATGTCAACGGGAAAGTAAAGTTGCGCTATCTCAGCAGTGGATTTGGCGGTGTTGATTCTATTTTTGTGAAAGGGAAAACGAATAAAGATACTGCAACTGCGACAATTGTGTTGAGGATTTCAGAACTTCAAGAATTGACTGAGGGTGTTCACTATGACCTTGTTGGGATGTATAATCCACCAAGTGTTACCTCACAGCATAGCACAAATCACTTCGGTACGACCAGATTGATTCAGAAACTGAAAGCACTCGCTGATAGTCTGCACAAAGAATCAAGTTATGTGATGCGGGTAAATGATATGAGTCTGATTTATGGTGGACCATTCGATGCCGAAAATAATTGGAATACGCCACATCAAAATCACAGACAAGGTGTAAATGTTGATATCAGCTATACTGCAACTGGGGGCAGAAGAATTCCTGAAAAAGATTTTGAAGATTGGGTTAAAACACTTAAGGGTATTGTTAACCCGCATGGTCATTATCATACCACTTTTCGTTGACATAGAAAGAGGACTACGATGAATAAAAAAATATTTTTTTACCTAGTCTTGATGATGGTATTAAAAATAGTATTCACAAATGCTCAAGAACGAATTCTCCGAAACAAAATAAATCCATTAGTTATGATTTCTTTGGAGAAATCTAATGGATCAATATTATTTCGGTATTCATTGAGCAACAAACAAACAGCCGAACAGGCAATTTGGCAATTCGAGTTACACTTATCCCCTAGTATTGTTATCCAATCTATGTATAGTCCGGTCAAATGGCGAGGTAGCTACCTTAATGAAGATGGTGATCTTATGATTCATTGGGGAACTACAACCGACGATGATATACAACCTGGTCAATCACTTAGCGGATATTCAATCTCCGCAATTTCAGTTCCAGGAATCGTTCCATACTATGCCGAAGGATGGGTGCCCTCTCCAGATTCTATTGTAGAAGATTATGAACAAGATAGTATCTATCATAATCTTACTCCTTACGGTCCTGTTATGCTTCAGTTGGAATATGACTTTTGATAAAACTAGATTAGTGGAAAAAA
>CAYHZL010000169.1:0-7924 GCA_964361075.1 uncultured Chitinophagaceae bacterium | reverse complement strand
TCAGATTTTCCTGTTGAAGCGCCAAATCCGTTGTGGGGAATATATGCCGCAATCATCGCCGCAATTTGTTCGGATGATGTTGTGCCGGCAAGATTCAATTCCAATAAGCTGCGTCCAAGTCCCATCAAGTGAGCATGTGCATCAATAAATCCCGGGTACACTGCTTTGCCTGTTGCATCAATTATCTTTTGTGATGTGTACCGATTTTGTATATCTTTGGTTGAACCAACGGCAACAATTCTATTGCCGCGAATAGCGAGCGCTTCATCAACAGTATTCTGCGCATCAACAGTATAAATTCGTCCGTTCACAATCAACAAATCAACGCGCTGTTTCATCAAAATAATTGAACGAAATATACCGATGGAAAATATGAGCGCGAGTAGAGAAAAAATAATTTTTTTTACCATTGCAATATTTCTAAGTGAACAACGAACGCAGCGAACTACCAAAAATATAGAAAAGCAATACTAAAAAAGCCAATAGAAGTTATGAACAAAAATACAAATTCATTTGAAGAATTCATGAATGTGGTACGCAAAGTGCGACAGGAATGTCCCTGGGACAGAGAACAGACGCACGCATCCCTTCGCCAAAGTTTTATTGAAGAAGTGTATGAAGCGATTGAAAGCATTGACGCAAATAATCTACAGGAATTGCGCAACGAACTCGGCGATGTGCTGCTTCACGTTGCACTGCAATCCGTCATTGCGGAAGAACACAACACATTCACTATTGATGATGTGCTCGTCTCAATCACCGAGAAATTAATTCGGCGGCACCCGCATGTTTTTGGAGAACAAAAAATTACGTCAAGCGAAGAACAATCGCTGAATTGGGAAAAAATAAAAATAAGCGAAGGGCGCACATCAGTTGTTGAAGGAGTGCCGCAGCATCTTCCCGCATTGCAGCGCGCGCAACGAATTCAGGAAAAAGCTTCAAAAGTTGGATTTGATTGGAAGCATAAAGATGATGTGTGGAAAAAAGTTGAAGAAGAACTTGCAGAAATGCACACGGCGTTAGATGGTCAGCATCAAAAAAAAATAGAAGAGGAATTTGGTGATGTATTATTTTCGCTTGTGAACTATGCACGCTTTTTGAAAATAAATCCCGAAGCCGTACTGCAGGCAACAACAAATAAATTTCTCCAGCGCTTCAGGTACATCGAAAACGAATTAACAAAGCAAGAAAAAGATATTTATGCAACCTCGTTGGAAGAAATGGATATGTTGTGGAACGAAGCGAAGAAGAGTACGAAGTGATTGTGAATTAGTAATTGTTTTTACTCATAACGTGTTTTTGTCACGAATGATGCCATGACTTATCTGGTAAATGTGGAGAAATATCATTGTTTAACAGCATATCAATTCGCAAAAGTCATTCGCCGCGGCGAATCATTAAAAAAATTTTGTTTTGCGTAACGTGAGTTATTAATTTAAGTTGCTATTTTTCACCGCAATAATTTCCGCCGCAATACTAATTGCAATCTCTTCTACTGTTCTGCTTTCTATTTGAATCCCAATTGGCGAATGAATATGTTGCCGAAGAAATTCTTTCCGCTCCGCCTCGTCTAATGATTTTTTTACCCGTGCTATTTTTGCTTCTGCTCCCATTAAGCCGACATACGGAAGGTGCAATGGAAGAACTTGTTGTAAGACAACTGTATCGCTGTTGCTGTTCGATGTTACAATTGCTGCAAAACTTTTCTGTGGTTCTGTAATGTGCTGGGCAAGCTGCGAATAGGGTGCAATAATTTTTTTATGTGCGAATGCGTTCTCCTTCAACAATTGTAAATCTTCGCGTTCATCATATACTACAATATAAAAATCGAGTGTTGCCAAAATACGTGAAAGTGCATTGCCAACATGACCGCCGCCAATAACATAGATTGTATATTCCGGTCCGATGTTTTCTTCGTATCGCCATTGGACAGAGGATGTCTGTTTAAATGTTGAATGGTTTGATTTTTTCCCTTCGTCAAAAAAAAATCCATCTTCTGTAAAAATCATTCTTGCAGGAAGATGTTCAACCAATGCCGCATGAATAGATCGAACAGTGAAAATATCGTTTTCATCTAAAGAAACAGCGCACATTGTTTGCGAGCCCGCACATGCTAATCCCGATAGCTCTCCGCGGCTTGTTGTGGGAGAATGAACCAGCATTCGTAAATCCCGAATTACTTTTCCGGATTGCAATTGTGCGGCGTACTGTTCTAGTATCGAATACTCCATTACACCGCCGCCGATTGTACCAACAAATTTTTTATCTGCCGTCAATGCAAGTTTAAATCCTGTTTTTCCCGGCGAACCTTTTTCGAAATCCACAACCACAAGAAGTACCACACGTTCGCCCGTCATTAGTTTTTCAAGAATGAATTTCCAGAGTTGATTCTCTTTCATAATTTTATTTGTCACCGATATTTTCAGTGAGTTTCCGTGTATTTTCCTGCGATATCCGTGGTAACATTTCAGACTCAATTTGCGAATACAACGAACACAGCGCTCGCTCCGGTGTCATCGGTGCGATGATGATAAATTTTTTCTCCGGACGAAATGCTTTTACCGCATTCAACAAAGCGAAGTACGCACCGATGCCGTACATAAACGGCGGCTCACCGATTGCCTTTGAATTAAACGGCGTAAAAGGATTTTCTGAATTTTCGAGAACGTGAATATTTATTTCTTTCGGCGCGAAGTGAATGTCCGGCACTTTGTATGTTGAAAGCGCATCAGTAAGCAATCGCCCATCTGCATTGTAAATAATTTCTTCCATCGTCATCCAACCGATTCCCTGCATCAATGCACCTTCAGCTTGACTAAGATCAATCGCGGGATACAGACTTTTGCCGAAATCGTGGACGATATTCACCGCATCTATTTCATAAATTCCACGCAAGCAATCGAGCGTTACTTCAAACAGCGCTGTGCCAAAAACGTGGTACGCAAAGGGATGACCTTTTGATGTTTCTCTGTTAAAATAAATTTCCGGTGTTGCATAAAAATGTTGCGACGACAAACTTATTCGATTGGCATTCGCTGCTGAAATTAATTTTTCCCATGTCCAGTCGGTTTCGTTTCCATCGTTGATTATTTTTTCGTCACGCAATACAATTTTACTAACATCGGATTGCTGTAATTGTTCAGCGGCAAATTTTTTCAATCGTTCAAGAAGAACACTGCACGCCAATTGTGCAGCCATCCCATTTAAATCTGCACCGGAACTTGCCGCAGTGGGAGATGTATTTGCAACGCGCGTTGTATTTGTTGATTCAAGTTTAATGCGCTCCGGCTGTATGGAAAAAATTCGCTGGGCAATGGAAAGAATTTTCATGTTCACACCCTGCCCCATTTCAATCGCCGCGGTGCTAATGCCAACGCTTCCATCTGTGTAGATATGGACAAGCGCGCTTGCCTGATTCATCATTGTATTGGTGAACGAAATACCAAAACAAATCGGCATTAGTGCGTATCCTTTTTTCTTCCATTCATTTTTTGAATTGAATGCTGTTACACGTTTTCTCACATCGTCGAAAGAAATTTTTTGTTCAAGCATATTCCAACACGCGCGCGACTGACAGCGTTCAGTAATTTGTCCATACGGAAATTCATCGCCGTCTTTCAGTAAATTTTTCTTTTGAATGAACGACGGTTCAACATTCATCGCTTCTGCCGCTTTGAAGATTGCGGCTTCGATCACGAATTTTCCTTGTGGTCCGCCAAATCCACGAAACGCAGTGTTCGGTGGAAGATTTGTGCGGCAGCTATACCCGATTGCTTTCACATGCGGAATAAAATATGCATTCGTGCAATGAAAGAGTGAACGCTGAAGTATTGCGGGAGAAAGATCCGCCGCAGCACCGGCATTTTGATAAAATGTTACTTCGTACGCGAGAATTGTTCCATCATTTTTCAAACCAATTTTAAAATCAGAAGTGTACGGATGCCGCTTCCCTGTCATGCGCATATCATCCTGGCGATGTAAAATCATTTTCACGGGACGATTAAGTTTTGTTGCACAGAGCGCGCACATTGCCGCCCATGGTGTTGCCTGATCTTCTTTTCCGCCAAAGCCGCCGCCGAGACGAAGCACATCAACTTCAATTTTGTGCATCGGAAGATTGAGCACCTTCGCACTGACACGTTGAACCGCTGTAGGACTTTGCGTTGAAGAAACAATTTTTACTCCGCCGCCTTCAACAGGAATTGCGAAAGCTCCCTGCGTTTCAAGATACAAATGTTCTTGCCCGCCACTTTCCGCCGTCCCTTCCACAACAACATCACAGTGTGCCCACATCGATGCAACATCGCCAAGTTCAACTTTCATCGGCGGAATAATGAGTTCATTGTTTGCAAATGCTTCACGTGGATTTGTAATGACTGGAAGTTTTTCTATTTCAACAATAATTTTTTCTGCGGCGCAGCGCGCATGTAACGGAGAATCTGCAACAACAATCGCGATTGGCTGTCCGATGAAATGCACATGCCCTTCCGCAAGCAACGGTTCGTCTTGCACAATTCCGCCAATCTGATTTTCGCCGGGAATATCTTTCGCAGTAACTATTGCTTGTACGCCATTCATTGTTTGTGCCGCAGAAAAATCTATTGATAGTATTTTTCCGTGAGCAATACGCGAGTAACAGACATGCGCATAAAGCGTTCCTTCGGGAACAAGAAGGTCGTCAACAAATTGCGATTCACCGCGAACGTGTTTTTCGGAATCGAAATTTTTCATCTTGTAAATGTTATTTTTTGTTGAATCCAATATATAGGCAACACTTAGAATATGATTTTTGTTGCAATGATCGAAGGCGTTTGATAAAACATGCGTTCTGATTTTTTTGGAACTTTACTCGTGGGTCTTAGGCTTATTGTTTTGCTTGGTAGATTGTACAGTTGGAGTGGTAGGTGTCTCAGTTTGTCTTGTTAGTAATTTTTCAAAGTCGTCTAATCTTTTATTGATGTTGGTAAATTTGGATTCCTGATTCTCTTTTCTCAATTCTTGAATGATGCGAGAATTTTCCCGAACCGTTTCCGTATGAAATTTCCAAACATCCCAAACCAACAGTATGAACGTTGTAAAACACACAACAACGATGGCAACAATAAAGCCAAATGTCCAATCTAAAATTTTTCTATGCTTATCAAATTCTTCTTGTGAGACAAGAGGTATTTCTTGCGGTGAATGAGAAATTGATTCTAAACGAATGAATTTTTCAATTTTCTTTTTCTTTGAAACTTCAGTCATACGTATTGCCTCTCATAGAATCCTTTAATGACTAAAATTCCTTTTTCTTCTTCCGCTCCAATATCATAGTCTTGAAAATTAAATAAATTCACACCCCCAAAACTAACTCCTTTCCCAAATTTTATTCCGGGGCCAAAAATTATTCCGTTAATATTTATAACCCTTGTGGGCGTTAACGATCCATCATTATTTCTTTGAAAAACTTCAAAAAAAGATATTTTTTTTGGCATACGACGTTCTCCTTCTCAATTCTATAAGCAATGTACAAATTTTTATTCTTCAAAGTAAAATTCTTTCTGAAGGGCGACTGCACTCTAAAATAACAAACATCAAAATGGATAATACAGTTCACTTCCAACCTATAAATACATTGTTTTCCAGTAATTTTTGAATTTTAAGAAGTGAAATTACTCAAGTATTATCAATTCCTTTCTCACAACATCGGGAAAAAATTTCATGATGTGTGTTGCAATAAGTTGACGAAGCAGTAATCGTTTGTAGTGCGCACTTCCGCGTGCGTCACTAATCGGACTAATTTCGGTGTGGGCAATAGCAAATGCTTCGTTGAGAATATCAGCATTTATTGTCTTGCCATTTAAATATTGTGATGTCTTTTCAAGATACAGCGGCGTTGCACCAACACCGCCGGCAGAAATTCCAACATTCGACAGAATTCCATCTTTCAGATCGAACACCATCGTAGAATTCACACTGGCAATATCAAGATGTTGACGACGTGAAATTTTTTCAAAATTTAATTTTGTGGTTGGCTTTGGTTTTGAAAAGAAAATCGTTTCGATTAATTCCGTTTTTTTTTTGTCGAGCTGTTTATATCCCGTGTAAAATTTTCTCAGCGGAAGCGTTCGCGCAGAAGAACCTTCTCGCAGAATGAGCGTTGCATTCATCGCCAACAAGAGACTCGTCATATCGCCGATGGGTGATGCGTTCGCAAGATTTCCGGCGATAGTTGCGCGATTGCGTATCGGCGTTGAACCGAACAGTTTGAGTTGTGCTTTTAATTCTGGAAAATATTTTTCAATGACCGGCGAAAGACGGAATTCTTCCACTGTTGTTGTGCTCGGAATCTGAATCTCATTTTTATCTTCAGAAATAGGTACGTCTCTTCGCCACGCTGAAATGCGCTGCGTTATTTCCGTGTGCATTGTGAACGCCTTCTGCACATACAAATCGGTACCACCGGAAACAATATACGTGGCGCTTTCATCAACAAGAACATCGGCGCGCGTGTGTGTTTGAATTTCTTTGAGTCGCTCTGCAATGGAAAAAAAATATTCGGGAAGAATTTTTTGTTCAATTAAATGTGCTAGTGGCACACCATCGTTGTGTGGATGTTTTTCCAAATTTTCAACAACGCTGCGAATCGCTCTGATAATTGGCGGATGCCCCGTGCATCGGCAAATATTTCCATCAACGGAATTAATTGCATCTTCAACTTTTTTTTCTGAGTGATTGATACAATAACCGGTGAGCGACATGATGAATCCCGGCGTGCAAAAACCACATTGCGTTCCCCCTTCTTCCACAAATGCATGTTGAATCGGAGTAAGTTCTTTTGGGTGATTAACACCTTCAATGGTAACAATATGTTTTCCGTGCACGTCTCCAAGCGGCATGAGACAAGAATTAACAGATTTATAAACAACCTCATTGCCGCGCAACTCACCGACAAGAATTGTGCATGCACCGCAATCGCCTTCACTGCAACCTTCTTTTGTTCCGTTGAGATGTTCGTACTGTCGAAGAAAATCGAGAACGACAATGTTCGGATTGGCAAGAGCTTTGATTGTTTTATTGTTGATGATACAGTTAAGTTTTTCCATGCTTTTTTAACCACGGATGACACTGAAAAAATACGGATTTTTCACGGATCAATATTTTATCTGTGTTAACCTGTGCTTTTTCCGTACAATCCGTGGTGAATGTATTGTTGATAATCTTCCGGAGTATCGATATTAATTAAAATGCCTTCTTCTTCTGTCGGAACTTCACAAATATTTTTTTCATGAGCATGGACAACTGATCGCAATCCGACTTCAACAGAAGCGTTTTTTATTTCAGGAAATAATGCTGAAGAAATAATTATTGGATGTCCGCGTCTTCCGCAATATGTCGGCACGACAATTTGTTTATTTGATTCATAAAATGCCTGCAGTAATTTTTCTACGAGCATTGTCGTAATCAACGGATGATCAACCGGACAAATCAGCATTCCGTTACATTCTTTTTTATTCAACGCATTCATGCCCGCGATAATAGAAGAAAGCTGTCCTGTCTTCCACTCTTCATTTATTATTATCGTTCCACAGAATGATGATAAAGTTTCCCGAATTGTTTGCGCTTCAAAGCCGAGCACAACGACAGTATTTTTTACACCTGCAGATTCAACAACATCAATAATATGTTGAAGAAAAGTTTTCTTGTCAATCGTAAGCAGCGCTTTATGTTTTCCCATTCGGTGAGAAGAACCGGCGGAAAGTATTATTGCAGAAATTTTCATTTTCTTATTTACCACGGATGACAAGGAAAAAACGTAACTCCTCAGCGTGTTTTTTGTAATTTCAGTATTTCCTAAGTAAATAAAGAAATCCCCCTCGCCCCCTTTTCAAGGGGGAATAAGAGCGTGGTAATCCCCCTTGAAAAGGGGGTTAGGGGGATTTTT
>CAYHZL010000168.1:0-7991 GCA_964361075.1 uncultured Chitinophagaceae bacterium | reverse complement strand
TTTGTCATGCCCGAATGTTTTTATCGGGCATCCACAGAATAGATTCCCGCCAAAAGCGTGTCCCGAAGGGATCCCTTTGGGACGGGAATGACGTCACGCAGGAAGTGGCGGGGTTTACCACTAATCTGCGTTTTAAAATGGTCTGCTCAATCGCAAAAACAGACTCACCGGCGCACTGATATCTGTTCGCCATGCAAAACCTAATCTGCCGCTTCCATCATGCCATCCAAGAGCAAAGCCAACATCGGATTTGAATTGCGACGGAGTTATTGAATCGAACCCTTCGTAGAGTTGTTTTTTTGTTGAAACAACTTTTGCAACACCGGCATCAGCAAATGCAATAAAATTTAAACTGTGCGGGAAGAAAAAAACATCATCGAGCAAATTGCCGCGAACGACATATTCCAAATTACCCAACACCATTCTGTTGCCGGAAAATTCTTTGAAACCAAACGCCGGCATTGTGTTCGCGCCGCCAAGTTCAAATATTTTTTGAGTAATATAATCTCCCTCTAATGTGCCAACGCGAACACGCATATTGATATTATCATATCTGGAAAGTGGCTGATACCTTCGCACATCAAGGATGCCCTGCGTAAAATTAAAAGTACCGCCTAATTCATTCCCGCTTTTTTCAAGAAGAGCAACTACATTCCAGCCATGCTTCTGACGTCCCTCACGTTCGACATTGTTCAGTGAAGCTGAAAGCGAAATACTTTTTATGTATCCTTCATTCACAGCAGGATTTTCCCTGAACAGAGAACCTGACGGATGAAAAATTGCCCAATCTGTTTGTTTCGATAATGCTGAATAGCGATCGTTGCTATATTCCAACTTCAACATCGTTTCCAATCCGGTTTCTTTCGAAAGACGCGCTGTGTGAAATGAAAATCCTTCCCGCCAAAAATAGTCTCTGTAATCTTCCTGCACGACAAGTGCGGTAATTGTATTTTCCGTCAGCCCCATAATCCACGCATCTTTTGAATCGGCGATGCTGTGTGCTTGTGTTCCAATTTCGTAGATCACATCATCGTTGGCGAATTGTCTATCAAGTCCTAATTGTAAATTCCAGCGATGTGTTTTAATTCCATATCCTGCGCCGCCATATCCTGAAACTGATTTGCTTCCATCCCAATAATATTTTTTTTCTTTTCCAACACCAAAGAAAAGACCTTCAACACGATTGTAATGAAAATAAAAAACATTCGTGCGCCCATCTTCCCAATCTGTCATATCCGAAAAAGTGCGCCACCGTTTTTTGATAGGACTCTCTTTCTGACCAAAGCGTGATGCTGAACTCGAGGAAGTCTCTTCAACAAAACCCACAACTATTCCTTTCGGCTCTCGTGTAATCGTTCCGTTAATTGCGCGTGCATTACCGGAAATTTTTCCGCCATCTTTGACAACAATATTTCCATTCACAACTAAAGCATCGCCATCAATAACGCCGCGCACAGTCAAAGTTCCTTTTTTTACAACCACATCTCCGTACACAGTATCTCCCTCCGCAATTTCTAAATCACCATTGTGCGAAATAATCGAATCATTGTTTACCTCTTCATCACTCTGTGCACGTTTTTTTTCTACGTACATCTGAATATCATTTTCAACTTTTGCTAATAGCTCATCAACAAACGCTGCAATATATTCGTCATCCACTGAATCAGCAGTGCCATGTATTGATGTATGTTTCGTTTCGGAATATTGTGACAACAGATATGCACTGGGTAAGGAAAGAATAACGAGTAACAATAATTTTTTCATGTAGCCGCCTCTTGTAATAAATTGGAAAAATCTTACCGTGTATTACGATTGTTGCTTTGCAAAGTTACACAATTTTTATTCTCTGATACATCTGAAAAAACTCGCCATCAATGTCATTCTGAGGAGCAGAGCGACGAAGAATCTTTCTTTTCATTCAAAATTAAAAACGAGATTCTTCGCTTCGCTCAGAATGACAATCGACAACCCGTTTTTCAGATGTTTCTCTCTATTCTTTTCACTATTTTAGAGATGAAGATTAACATTCAATAAATCATCCCCGCCGCAAGCAGCGGGGTATCTTCGTCATGCCCGAATGCTCTTATCGGGCATCCACAAATAGATTCCCGCCAAAAACATGCGGGAATGACGACGCAAGCGTCGGGGTATTATACCCAATAGCAAATAAACAGAATGAAACTTTTAATCAATATAGATCACATAGCAACGCTGCGCAATGCACGCGGTGGCACCGTTCCGGATGTAATCGAAGCAGCCGCTGTCTGTGAACACGCCGGCGCCGATGGCGTTGTCGTTCACCTTCGTGAAGATCGCCGGCATATCAAAGACCACGACGTGTATCGCCTTCGTCAAACACTCCATTCGAAATTAGATTTGGAAATGGGAGCGGCGGAAGAAATTATTCGCATTGCGCTTGATGTTGTTCCTGATCTTGTAACGCTTGTTCCTGAAAAACGACAGGAACTGACAACTGAAGGAGGCTTGGATGTGGTAAGGCAAAAAGATCATTTGCGTAAAACTATTCTCCGCTTCCACGAAAAAAATATTCCTGTCAGTTTGTTTGTTGACCCGATACGCGAACAGATCGAAGCGTCAAAAGAAATTGGCGCGGATATGATTGAACTTCACACCGGTGAATATGCTGAGGCAACAACGGAAAGTGATCTTAAACGATTATTGCAAGAAATTTTTGCTGCTGCTGAATATGGTAAACAACTGGGCTTGAATGTAAATGCGGGGCATGGTCTTAATTACACGAATGTAAAACCTGTTGCGCAAATTCCATTCATTGATGAAATGAGTATCGGTCATGCAATTATTTCGCACGCAGTTTTTGTTGGATTGGAAAACGCTGTAAAAGAAATGCTGGCTTTGGTAAAATAAAACGTAGGCGCGGATGAAAATCCGTGCTAAAAAAGTCATACTGAGCGAAGTCGAAGTATGACTTTTTTTGATTGCACCCTCAATAAGAAAGTCTTACCTTCTTGCAGATAAAAGTATCCTTCCCTGCATAGTTTGTTTTGATCTAAATCCGAAAGAAGAAAAAAATAATTCTACTCTAATCATTGCAACGAAGATTAGTACCGGTTCGTTATACCACTTGCACATTAGAAATAGTTCTGCCATTTTTCATTAATGGAGAAGAATAGATGGACGCAAATATGCCACCAATCCCAATAAATCCACCACTAATCCTAATTGAACGATTTCAGAAAGCTTGTGCAAAAGGGAAAAATGTACTTAATGATTTTAGCAAACCACAACTGAAGTCTGACTTTCTTAATATTTCAGCTTATGCCTTGCAATTGCTATATGGGCCTACCGCACCGATAGTTAAAAAATATCGAAAGGCGTCAAATGAAATACGATCTATCACACAAAGCGAAATAACTGGACTTTTCATAGAACTCGAACAAGTATTAAACTTTCTCGAGTCCTTTTCAGGTCGGGATACTATAAATCCAATTTCTCAATCATCTTTCCCGCCTGCAGGAAAGAATGTATTTATTATCCATGGCCATGATGAACTAAACATGTATCGGCTTCGCAACCTTCTTAATGACCACTTCAAGCTAAATTCTATTCTGATGAAAAAAGAACCCGGTATGAGTCGTGCACTTCTTAAGAAGTTCGAGGATACAGCCGCTATGTGTTCCTTTGCATTTGCACTAATAACCCCTGACGATCAAATAATGAATAATGATAATATTCAATATTCACAAGCACGACCCAATGTAATTTTTGAGGCTGGCTGGTTCGTAGGACGTCTTGGTATTCCACGGGTATGTCTCTTGTTAAAAGAAGGAACAGAGGTGCATTCTGATATTGATGGTATTTCAAGAATTCATTTTCGTGACAACATCGAAGAAAAGGTGATTGACATAGAAAATGAACTCAAGGCAATAAAACTTCTACAATAACTTAATGAAAAAATAATGAAAATTATAAATCAGACACCGGAAGAAATAGAACTCCAACAAAAGGAAGAAGCATTTCAACAAAAGAAGGAAATCCTCGCCGAACGAGAATTGGCTTTATCTACATTGCAAGCCGATTTGCATTCCTTTGAAATTGAGTACTACCTAAATGTTGGTGAAAAATATGTACATATTGATCGGCTTCAAGCAACGCTTGACAGTATCATTGCATCAAAAATGCCACACGATACTAATGCGAAAAAAAGAGCAACTGAAAGCAATCAAAAAGCTAAGCAAAGTGCAAGCGATGCCGAGCAATTCAAACAACTAAATGAGAAAGATGATAAAGGCAAATTCCAAGCGACTCCAGAATTAAAATCCTTATATCGTGAACTTGCAAAACTCTTGCATCCAGACTTAACATTAGATCCAGATGAAAAAGCAAGGCGACACCGTTTGATGCAGCAAATTAATGAGGCGTATCAAGCCGGCGATCTAAAAAAACTTAATGACATTTGGGAAGCTGAAAAGAATAATCCTGAAAACATTAAAGGCGATGATATTGGTTCTTCTCTCATCAGAGTAATAAGAAAGATTGCTCAAATTGAAAAAAGGATAGCGGAATTAGAGGGTAATATTTCTGAATTGCAAAAAACTGATCTTTATATTCTTCTTGAAGCAGTTCAAAAAAAGAATGAGAATGGCATTGATTGGTTAACCCAAATGTCAACTGAGCTTGCATCACACATTGTTTTTCTTCAAAATCAAATAGACAAAGCTAACAAAAATTAACTGACAATGAGTAATGACAAACAAAATACAGAAATTGTAAAAGTTGGCAACAACAGCATCGTACGTTATTCTAATGCTTTGGTTCGAAGGGGTATCAGAGAAATAAATGAAGCGTTACTAAAAAAAGATATTGGCATTAATTGGGTTTTGGTTCAGGATGGACCGAGAGGAGATTTTTATATTTCTGCCACGACGGTAACCTTTGACCAGTATGATATGTTTTGTGACGCGACTGGATATAAAAAACCAGACGACGAATTTGGCAGAGGAAAACAACCAGTCATAAACGTAAATGTTGCCGATGCAATCGCTTTTTGCAACTGGCTAAGTAAAGAAACGGAAACAACCATACGATTACCTGAAGAGAACGAATGGGAATATGCGGCACATGGTGGCAATAAGAGCAAAGGATATCAATATAGCGGTAGTAGCAACCTTGATGAAGTTGGTTGGTATAAAGATAATTCAGAAGGCAAGACACATGAGGTAGCAGCGAAAAAACCTAATGAGTTGGGTATTTATGATATGAGTGGAAATGTATGGGAGTGGTGCGGTACTTCGGGCGCGCGTAGCGGCGGCACTTGGTGCACCAACGGCAATATGTGTCAGGTGTCATGCCACGTCGGTTTCTCTCCGGACTCCCGTTACAACGGCTACGGATTCCGTATTCTCCAGAAGAAGTAACGCTTTACACTTTTACTCTTTAAATGTTTTTAAAAATATGGATGAGCAGATAAAATCAAATAAACATGACGTTGCAAAGCAGATTAGTTCCAGTCCGTTAGCAAGTGCCATACGAGATGCATCGGACGCTAAAATTTTAGAAAAAATCAAACAACGCTTTCAAAAAGAAAGGCAATGGAAAACTACGTTTGGTAATATAAAACCAATAATATCAGCAGAAGGTAACGGCATTCGTTTCGTTGCAGTAGGAAATACTACTGGTTATCGTTTAAAAAGCAGTGAAACTTTTCCTGACTTTCTTCTTTGGTACATTTGGGAAGTTTTTGATAGTGATTGGATTAAACAACAGAAATTCCAAGCACCTGAAAATTTACATACGCTTATCAAGTGGTTTAGATCGTTCAGAAAATCTTATCGTTCACAATCCGAAGGTAAAACGGACATTATTATTGACTACCATTTTAACGGTGCAGCTAAAGCATTAGTGTCGCTTGCATATGATTTGTTTACAGTCGAAAATAATCTTTATCTTCCACCCATTTTGTTACACAGACTTCGAAATGCGCAACAATTTCAAGGCGCACGTTATGAATTGTTTTGTATTTGCGCATTATTGAGGGGTGGTTTTTCTGTCGAATTTGAAGATGAAACAGACGGAACAACTTCTCATCCAGAATTAATAGCCACTCATCTTTCAACAGGGACAAAAATTGCAGTAGAAGCAAAAAGTAAACATAGAAAAGGAATTCTTGGAATGCCTGGTGAACGTGTTCCTGATGAAAAATTACGTTTCGGCAATGTTCGTAAACTGCTTAATGATGCAGTTTCAAAAAATGTAAATATACCTTTGATAATATTTTTTGATGTAAATTTGCCGCCCGATTCAGCGAAAAAATTTCTTGCTTCTTCCTCTGATGATAAAACTCTGAAAGTAATTAAGTCACTACGACAGACCGATGATTTGAATGATTTATTTAATTTTGTTCTCTTCACGAATCATCCTCATCATTACGGACGAGACGATGAAACAGACCCACATAAAATATATTCCGGTAGAATACCAGCAAACCCAAAACATCCAATTGTTCATATGTCAGTAATTGAAGATATTGTTTCCGGTGCAACGAAGTATGGTCATATCCCACAAGAATTTAATTCCGAACCATAATATTCTTTCCATCTTACTACCAACGTCCCCGTTGGTAACGCACCACGCACGAAGCTCCGCTTCACAGTATCAACTATCACGTCATAATTTGCATTTTCTTTTTTGCTATGGTTATTTTAGTATAAAGAAACGAGGTAAAAAATGCTCACCGTCAATACAAATAAAATATCAACAACAACTGTTCTTATTGAAGTAGCACAATTTAATTCTCTTGTAGAGCAGGCACGCAAAGCCGGTCAAGTTACTGTAAATGAAGTGAACAATGATCTGCCGATTGAAGCGATAATGAAACTTCAAGAGAAAAGCGGAGCGTTTGATTTTCTTAACACAGCCGAAGAAGATATTTATACGGTGAATGACGTGAAAGTTCGTTACCGATGAAACGCGGAACGTAAAAAACAACAAGTCCAAAGGACCACTTCGTGGATGTCTGACACCTTTTTAATAGATTTTATAGAATTAGAAAGTTTTCACATTTTTCATCGGCAAGGTGTCTGACATCTCTCAAATAAAAAATATGCCGCAGTACGGAATCCCGTACAACGGCATAATGTGTTAACGTTATAGCTTCGGTTATTTTGGTGGTTGCGGAGACGGTTCTTTTTTTGTTCTGGTAACGCTTGGCAGATCAACAGTCTTTTAAACGGGTCGTGATGGTGTAGCGATATATGGTGAGTTGTATTTAACGAACGATGATTTAAATACCCAAACAATATCTGACAGTATCTTCAATATCTTTTAATACTATTCCGGAAATTTTGCCTGCGGGTTGGGATGAAAAACGCTTGGGATCCAACGAACGGATTTGGAAACATAAAAAGATGGTTTCCATCGGCAGTCCGCTTTCCTTTGGCGAGACCCGAACATTAGTCGGATAATCTTTTGCAATGTGTTCTCCTTTTGTTCCAACAACAACCGTTACAACAAGAGGGAGATTATTGATGGCATCAATGGACAAAACCAACACCGGACGCTGACCAGCCTGCTCTCTGCCTGCAACTGGATTCAAGTTCACGAAATAGATTTCACCTCGTTGGATTGCCATTATAATTTTTCTAATCCATCGGTTTCTGCAATGGAAAACTCTTTACGAATATCGTGCAATTCATTCTGAATTTCAGGATCGGCAGCCATATCCGCCAGTTGATATTCTATTGGTTTTTTCATGACTATCGTTTCACGAATGTGTTGCGTAATTCGTTCGATGAGCCGGAGCTGTTCATCCAAAGGCAGTTGGTTGATGCTAACTTCGATTTGAGATACTAAGGATGGATTCATCAATGGTTCCTTTTCTTAAGGGCGATTCTATAAATTCAAAAAAGACTTTACCGCAAAGACGCGAAGCCACAAAGTCCCGAAGGGATTCCTTTGGAATGTTTATTATTATTTGTTTTCTTCGTGCCTTTGTGTCTTAGTGGCGAAAAAAA
>CAYHZL010000167.1:0-8034 GCA_964361075.1 uncultured Chitinophagaceae bacterium | reverse complement strand
GGAGACAGCGTGTATCATTTGCAAATTGATACGAGTATCGTTTTTGGCACAACGGTTTATAACGACTCGACTCTCACAGGCATCTTGCATAAAATTACAGGTCTGAAGAATGCAACAAAATACTACTGGCGTGTAAGTGTGAAAGATAGTGCGAAGGATGGCGGCGGAACGAGCGCTTACTCAACAATTCGAAGTTTTACAACATTGAACCCCACACCTATCTCGCAAGCGCCGGTATTAGAATCGCCTGCTGACTTGGCAACGAATCAGTCAACAATTGTGGAATTGAAATGGTTTGCTGCGGCTGGAGACAGCGTGTATCATTTGCAAATTGATACGAGTATCGTTTTTGGCACAACGGTTTATAACGACTCGACTCTCACAGGCATCTTGCATAAAATTACAGGTCTGAAGAATGCAACAAAATACTACTGGCGTGTAAGTGTGAAAGATAGTGCGAAGGATGGCGGCGGAACGAGCGCTTACTCAACAATTCGAAGTTTTACAACATGGAACGTTACACCTACAACACCTCTTTTGCCGATAACTCTTGGTTCGACCAACGGATTTGCAATTCTGTCGTACGCTGGAGTCACCAATATCGGTCCTACGAGTATTACCGGAGATGTTGGAGTGAGTCCGGCCGCCGCGACCTACATAACTGGATTTTCGTTAATACTGGATGCCTCGAATACATTTTCGACATCATCTCTAGTGACCGGAAAAGTATATGCAGCCGACTATGCGCCTCCAACTCCTACCAATCTAACTACGGCCATAGGAGACTTGACCATCGCGTATGACGATGCCGCAGGACGAACAGTAAATCCTATCGGTGTGTCCGGAAATCTTGGCGGACTAACTCTCTACTCTGGTCTGTATAAATCCACCGGCTCGCTTGAAATATCGTCAGGTGATCTTACGCTTGATGCTCAAGGCGACACGGCTGCTGTTTGGATTTTTCAAATAGCATCCAGTTTCAATATGACATCCGGTCGCCAGGTTTTCCTCAGCGGCGGAGCGAAGGCTTCCAACATTTTTTGGCAAGTCAGCAGTGCGGCAACGTTTGGAACAACTGCTAAAATGAAGGGAACCATTATGGCGTATGCAACAATTACGTTTGCTACAGGCGCATCGTTAGAAGGTAGAGCATTAGCGAAAACTGCCGACATTACATTGCAAAGCAATACCGTCAATAGGCCGGCAATCGTGACCGCTGTCGCGAATGGTTTAGGTTTAGCGCCTCAAGAATTCGCGCTCTTCCAGAACTATCCAAATCCATTCAATCCGTCAACAAAGATTCAATACACAATTGGAAATGCCGGTTTTGTTTCCCTCAAGGTGTATGATGTGCTTGGTCATGAAGTTGCTACACTTGTGAACAGCAATCAAGCAGCCGGAAACTATACGGTACCATTTAACACGAGCGAAGCAAACCTGAATCTTGCAAGCGGTATGTACTTCTATCGTTTGGAATCCGGGTCGTTTGTTTCCATTAAGAAGTTGATCTTGCTCAAGTAAATAAATAATTGCTCATCTCAATCTCTCAGAAGTCTGAGAGATTGAGATTGTGTAAAAAGTTAAATTTTTTTTAGGATGGTTGTTCTTATTCAATCAATAAAAAAATTCACCGTACCAAATTTTTCAAAACTTCATTGGCATAAACTTTTTTATGTAACAGTGAAGATATTCAAAATCAAAAGGACAGAATCATGAAAATAGTAATTGGACTTATTGCATATACAGTAATTTTATTTTTCCTGTTATCCTGGCTCCGGTTTATCAAAGAATGTGATAACTCTTTGCGAGAATTTTTTAGGAAAGGGGATTTAGGAAAAAGTACGAACGCAGCGTAATTCTTCAATCAATACAAGATATGATACACAATATGATAACAGTACTAATTAATTTTCGCTGCGAGCAAGCAGCGGGTTATTAGACCCAAAAGAAAATATAAACAATTCACTTTACCAAACTATTCAAAATATGAATAGTAATACATTACAAAAACCTAACGGAGGATTTTATGAAAACACATAATACAATAAACGTTTTAAACCGACCCGCACGCTATCTCAGCATAGTAGCGATGGCTGTCATGATGGTGCATGCCGCTGCCTTGTCTCAATCGACACCAGTGAATCTTGGCACAGCTGGCGATTTTGCGATTCTAGCAAAAACAGGAATCTCAACCACGGGAACCACCTCAATTACTGGAGATATTGGAGTTAGTCCTTCCGCTGCTACATTTATAACTGGATTTGGATTAATAATGGATGCATCCGGTACATTTTCGACATCATCTTTAGTCGTTGGAAAGATATATGCCTCCGACTATACTGCCCCGACTCCGACCAAGATGACTACGGCTGTGGCCGACATGCAAACCGCGTACACCAACGCGGCTGGACGGACGTTGCCTGATTATACTGAACTTTACAGCGGAGATGTTACCGGGAAGACCCTCACTCGCGGTCTTTACAAGTGGGGTACTGGGGTATTGGTATCTGCCGGCGGTGTCACTATCTCGGGCAGCGCAACTGATGTCTGGATCTTCCAGATAGCGCAAAATTTAACAGTGGCCAACGGAGCCATTATTACTCTAAGCGGCGGTGCACTGGCTTCCAACATCTTCTGGCAGGTCGCCGGCCAAGTTACACTTGGAACGACGGCTGCCATGAAGGGAATCATATTGTGTCAAACACAGATTGCGATGAGTACCGGCGCAACGTTGAACGGAAGAGCGTTGGCACAGACCGCAGTTACGTTAATCGCCAGCACCGTCGTTAGGCCGGTGGTGACCACTGTCGTGAATGTTGGAATAGCGCCTCAAGAATTCGCGCTCTTCCAGAACTATCCGAATCCGTTCAATCCAACAACGAACATTAATTTCAGCATTCCACAATCCGGAGTGGTCAGTTTGAAAGTGTTTGACATTCTCGGGAATGAAGTGATGACTGTGTTGAATCAATTCCAGACTGCAGGTTCCTATACAGTTAATCTCGATGCATCGAAACTTGCAACGGGTATGTATATGTACAAACTTGAATCAGGTTCGTTCAGTTCTGTAAAGAGAATGGTATTGATTAAGTAATAACAATAATTAGTAAACTATAAAAAACACAAACGCCCGATTTCAGAGATGAATTCGGGCGTTTGTGTTTTTGCTCATGCACTTCTGTTTGTTTACATCTCACTTTCAAACTGGTTGGGTTGGAGAAGATATTCTTCGCACGTTACATGCGGTTAAAACTGTGTTGGAAAAAGTTTTCAATTTGTAACGGAGATGTCTGACACCTTCTTAATATATTTTATAAAAATTAGAAAGTTTTCACGTCCTTCATCGACAAGGTGTCAGACATCTTGTTATTTTCTAAGGTTTAACTAAATAAACGATTGGAAATCGAAAATATTTTTTTATTTTACAACACTACTATTGCGTTACCAACGAGGATGTTGGTAACGAGAAAAAAAATATAGAAAGGATTCCCGATGAAAAAGATTGCACTGTTTTCCATTGCCGTATTGCTGTTTTCTGTATGTGGAAGCGCAGATGTTTTCGCACAGAAAAAATCGAAAGATATTCCGCATAAACAAATTGATGCAGCGATGTTCAAAAATTTAAAAGCGCGAAGTATAGGTCCCGCAATTATGGGGGGACGTGTTTCCGATGTTGCACTCGATCCGCAAGACCCATTCATATTTTATGTCGCGTTAGGAACCGGCGGCGTGATGAAAACATCGGATAACGGCGGATCGTTTTCCGGAATTTTTGAAAAAGAATCTGTCGCTGCAATCGGCGCTATTGCTGTTGCCCCATCGAATTCGAAATATGTATGGGTGGGAACTGGTGAGGCGAACGACCGCAACAGCTCAAGTTGGGGGGATGGTGTGTATCTTTCAACTGATGCCGGAGGAACTTGGAAAAATGTTGGTTTGAAAGAGAGCAAAACAATTGCCCGCATTGTAGTTCATCCAGCGGATTCCAATACTGTGTATGTTGCGGCGATGGGTGACTTGTGGAACTTTGGCGGCGAACGCGGACTTTATAAAACAACTGATGCAGGAAAATCGTGGAAAGCAATTCTCACAGCACCTTCGCCGTTTACTTCGAAAGTTGGATGCGGAGATGTCGTCGTTGATTCTGATAATCCAAATATTTTGTACGCAGCACTGTATGCGCGCCAGCGAACGCCATGGTCGTTTACTTATGGAACATCTTTGACAGATGGAAAAGATGTTGGTGGAATTTTTAAATCAACCGATGCCGGAGCGACATGGAAAAAACTTGAAAATGGACTTCCGAAAAGTACGGGACGGATTGGATTAACGATCTATAAAAAGAATCCAAAAATAGTATATGCAGTTGTCCAGAGCGATGAAGGTGGAACAGTCAATATCGGTGATGTGCGCAGTAAAGCAGGCGGAGTATTTTTATCAACTGACGCAGGAGAAAGATGGACACGCGTCAATCCGTTGAATCCGCGTCCATTTTATTTTAGTCAAATTCGTGTTGATCCAACAGATTCTTCGCACGTCTATGTTCTTGGTTTTATGCTGCACGTTTCGCTGGATGGCGGAAAAACATTCCGCGAAGATTATTTTAAAAATGTTCATTCGGATTGTCATGCACTTGTCTTTGATCCGAAAAATCAGAAGCGAATTATTCTCGGAACCGATGGCGGCGTCTATATCAGTTACGCCGGCGGGAAAGGATGGAATCATTTAAATAATTTTGCTGCAGGAGAATTCTATCGCATTGCGGTGGACACGAGCATGCCGTACCGCATTGCAGGCGGGTTACAAGATAATTTGAATTGGGTTGGTCCGAGTCAAACAAATACCAAAGAAGGAATTTTAAATTCTGATTGGACAAATATCGAAGGGGGCGATGGATTTTATTGTGTGTTCGATCCGGATGATGCAAACATTATGTATGCAGAATCGCAGGAAGGATATCTTCATCGGTTTAATTTTGCAAATGGTGAAGTAAAAGGTTTGCGTCCGCAACCAACAGAAGGACAGACGGGATTTCGATTCCATTGGAACTCGCCGCTTATTCCAAGCAAACATACAAAAGGAACAATGTATTTGGCTGGAAACAGGGTTTTTAAACTCTGGGATAAAGGAGAAAAATGGAGCGCGATCAGTCCTGATCTTTCAACACAAGATGTTAAAAAAATTATGACGACAGGAAGCGGCGCAGAAAATTTTGGTGTTGTGTATGCGCTTGCTGAATCACCTGTGAAAGTAGGAATGCTGTGGGCAGGAACAGATGATGGAAAATTATGGATTACGGAAAATGAAGGACAAACGTGGACTGATCTCACAGAAAATTTGCCGAAGAATGCAAAAGGATTGTGGATCAGTAGAATTGAACCTTCTCACTTTGATGCGAAAGTTGCCTATCTCGCAGTTAGTGGATATCGTACGGGAAATTATTCTCCGCTTCTGTATCGCACTGCTGATGGCGGAAAATCGTGGGCAAGTATTGCAGGTGATCTTCCAAAAGATGAACCGGCAAAAGTTATTAGGGAAGATTTATCCAATGCGGATCTTCTTTTCGTAGGAACAGAATTTGGATTATACACGAGCATTGACAAAGGCGAGCGTTGGATGAAAGTGGGCGACGTGCCAACAGTTGCAGTGGATGATATTGTTATTCATCCGCGCGAACGCGATTTAGTGATTGCCACGCATGGTAGAAGCTTATTTATTCTCGATGACATTCGTCCGCTGGAAGAATTGGTGGACAGTGTTCAAACAAAAGATGCATATCTTTTTTCTCCACGCAAAGCTTTTGGCAGGAATTTACTTTCCGGTTGGGTAGAAAGCCACGGGACAACTGAGTATCGTGGCGCCAATCCGCCGCAAGGTGCAATGCTCAATTATTATTTGAAAGAATACACCGGCGATGGAATAAAAATTTCCATTGAAAATAGCGCTGGACATGTGGTAGCAAATCTCAGTGGATCAAACAATCCCGGAATTAACCGCGTTGTATGGGATTTGAAAATGACGAAAGATTTGCTGACGGATTACGGAGGTGAAGGGCAATTGTTTGTGAGTTCGGGAGAATATACCGTAACACTTTCTTATGGTAAAATAACTCACAAACAAAAACTGCAAGTGGAAATTGCCAAAGGACTGCTTACGAAGTAACGCTCTTGCCTTTCTGAAACATAAAAAAAATCCTCCGCTGTTAACGGAGGATTTTTTTTGCGAATACCAAATCTAACTGATGTTACGCAGAAAACCAGATTTGTAGCGCCATTAGAAGCCCCGATTCGCCGCGGCGAATCGGGGTTGTGAAATACACTCCACCTTTACGGGCTTTAGCCCAACAACATCTTATTATTGGGTTAAAACCCAAAATATTTTTGGGAAATTTCCTTACCCCGTGCTGAAGCACGGGGCTATTATGTTCGCCGCGGTGAATTTCTCTAATAAAGTGTTTTTGCGTAACATCATACTAAGAAGATGGCGCTGTACGCCATCACGTACAGCGTGAAAGAGGTTTCGATATATATTTTTACACGGTTGTCTGTTTTGGCGGTGTATCAAACCGAACAGTTTTATCCCACGTTCGCTTTTCTTTTTTAATGTATTCCTGGTATGCCGCTTTGAGTACAATATAAATCCACAGTTGGCAGTACGAAAAATACATGATGAATATTAAACCAATCTTCTTGAAAGAATCTTCATCATCATACGAAATGGCAAGTGTGATTTCGAAAATGAATAACACGAATGCCATCATCCAAACAAAAGTGTACGGACCGGGGAGAGCGATACTTACCAAGTTTGTTGCGCTCAGCAGGAATAGTACATCTGAAATAATGATAGCAGCAAAAAAAGTATAGTACAGCGACAATGTGTACAGAATATCAAACGCCAATCGTTTGTTTTTAAATTTAGGAATATGTTTGAAAAATTTTGAAATAACATAATTATTTCCACGCACCCAGCGCATACGCTGCTTAATCCATACTTTCCATTCTTGCGGTTCTTGCTCGTATGTAATAGAGTACGGAATAAATTTTATTGTATATTCTTCCTCATAAATTCTGATGCTCAATTCAGAATCTTCGGTGAGCGCTTCTTCATCCCAGCCATCAAGGTTATGAATAAGCCATGACCACATCACAAAATTTGTTCCGGGCAATGTTGCAATGTTGTGCATTTGCCATCGTCCGGCTTGCAGTATCGATTGAAAACTTAATGTTTCAATATTGATAAACTGTGTGAGCAAATTGTGATTTTTATTTATTGTTCTGAATTTCCCGATCACTGCGCCAAGTTCAGGATTCGAAATAAGATTTGCGACTAAATAGCGAAGTGCATTTTTATCAGGTGTGTTGTCCGCATCGTACATGGCAATCACTTCAGCATCCGCTTGTTTGATGCCAAGATTGAGCGCTCGCGATTTTCCTTTGCCGCCTTCGCCTTTGGGCACATCAAATAATTGCACTCTACTATCTTTGACGGCGTATTCGAGAATGATTTCTTTTGTCCGGTCTTGTGATCCGTCATTGATGACAATGATTTTCAATTTATCCTTTGGATACTCAAGTTCCAGCATAGAAGCGATTGTAGCGCTGATGACTTTTTCTTCATTATGCGCAGGAATTAAAATTGCACACGTCGGAAAATCATACTGTGTTTGATCAATACTGTTTTTTTCTTTGAATGACCGAAGAAGGTTGATGTAACCATAGACCGTCAATACAAACTGGTACCCGATCATAAACCAAATTAAAATTACCGCAACAACAAAAAGAAAACTTAAATCAACTTCGAGAATGCTCATAAAATATTTTTACCCTTTACTCTATTTCCGTGTAACTCCTAAGTAACTCGTTGTAACCTCAAATAAATCAAGAGGTTAAAAATTGAAAATTTCGAGTTACTCTATTTGAAAAAAATTCGCCGAAGGCGTACTGAACGCGCTACTCAGCGTTATTGTTTATTCAAAAAATCCCTCCGCCAAAAAGACGGCGGACTTACAGCCTAACCCCCTTTTCAAGGGGGAAT
>CAYHZL010000166.1:0-8059 GCA_964361075.1 uncultured Chitinophagaceae bacterium | reverse complement strand
GTCCCGAAGGGATGCCTTTGGCAGACTCCTTCGGCATAATTTCAGTATTTCCAAAGAACAAAAACGAATCCCCCGTCCCGATTAAAAAGCAAATCGGGACACCCCCTTTTCAAGGGGGATTTAAAGCAAGTATTCCCCCTTGAAAAGGGGGTTAGGGGGATTAGTTGAATCAACAATAACGCTGAGTAGCGCGTTCAATGCACCTGCGGCGTATTTTTTTCAAAAAGAGTAACTCACGATTGCAATAATCAATATGATCAATACCGGTGTGAGTTACTTAGGAGTTACCATTTGTTTATATTTTTTTTCTTTGCGCCTTTGTGTCTTTGTGGCGAAAAAACTTATAATTATTCAACAACGCCGATGTCTTTCTACATGATATTTTGGGATGGTGTTGGTTACGGAAAAAAAAATCCAGCGACCAATCCATTTTTTAATTCACCACTTCCGGCATTGACAAAAATTTTTGACGGCATAATGCCGTCATTACTTCACAAACGTATTGAAACTAAGTTTGCGACCGTCTCGCCGGTGAATGCAACACTTGGTGTTGCCGGATTTCCACAAAGCGGAACCGGGCAAATAGCATTGTTCACAGGAGTAAATGCGCCAAAGTTTATCGGCAAACATTTTGGTCCGTATCCGTATTCCACTTTACTTCCTGTGCTTCGCGAACAGAATTTATTTTTACAACTCGAACGCATTAACAAAACATCTAACTTCGTCAATTGTTATCCGCAGCGATATTTTGATTATTTAAAATCGCCGAAGGGAAAAATGCCGACCGTGGCGTATGCGTTTACTTCTCTCAATCGAACATTACACACCCACATTGAATTAAAAACCGGCAATGCAATTTCCGCAGATATTGTCGGCTCGCGCTGGAAAGAACTCGGCCATGCTGATATTGAAGCAACGACTGCATACGAAGCCGGAAAAAACTTCCATCGTATCGGCAAGCAGTATGATTTTACTTTATTTGAATATTGGATTACCGATGATGCAGGACATTCACAAAAGATGGACATAGCTGTTGATGTGTTGGTACGAATGGATGGATTTATTTCCGGCATTCTTCATTCTTTCGATTTTGAAAATGATACGCTGTTGATGATTAGCGATCACGGTAACATCGAAGATCTTTCTACAAAATCGCACACGCGCAATGCTGTACCGTTGATTGTACTAGGAAAAGGAAAGAAATATTTTTCGAAGTGTGTGAAACGACTCACTGATGTTACGCCGGCAATTGTAAAATTCATTTTTGAAAACACCAAATAATAAAATGTTAAAGTTACGCACGACAGAAAAAATTTGCCACAAAGGCGCCAAGACACAAAGATTTTGTAAAGGAATCTTTACTCAATAAGGTTAACAAATAAAATATTTTATGTTTCTTAGTGTCTTTGTGACTTCGTGGCAATTTTGTCGGTGTTTTGAATAACTTCAGCGAAATCCGAAGTGTGGAGATGTTGATGTGGCTTCGCTCATCATAACAACTGTACCGTTCTATATTGTACTATGAATATGTGGAAAGATAAACCTGCTCTGTATGCTGCATTGGTAATAAGTTGCGGTATTCTTTCCGCATACGTGTCTGCGCTTAGCTGGCAAACATGGGGAGTTGGTGTAATTGTTTGCCTGCTTATTTCGATTGCTGAGTTGTGGAAACGAAAAAATGTGTTGGGCAGGCAAATAATATTTTCTGCATGGTGTACGTTTCTTTTATTTTTCGCTGCCGCATTAAGTTATTCATCCGAGCTTCAACTTCAATCAAAAAATAGCATATCATTTTTTGCAGATACACAAGAGCCAATACGAATTACATGTAAAGTTATTGACGAGCCGCGCGTGAGCAAGGGACGAACAACTGCTACGGTAGAAATGATTTCAGTCAGTTACGAAACCGATTCGCTTACTGTTGATGGGAAGGCAATACTTACCATTCAACCGGATAAACGCCGCAATGAGCAGCCGACAAATATTATGTACGGTTCAATACTTTCTTTCGACGGCACCGTCGAATCTCCATCGTCCGCACGGAATCCGGGTGAGTTTTCCTACCGCGATTATCTTGCACTCAACAATATCTTTGCAACGATTCATGTCTATGGCTATTCAAAAGTGTCTGTGTCTGAACAAAGAGAAACAAATTGGTTTTTTGAAAAAATTATTTTTCCATCAAAAAATTTTATCACGCGTACAATTCTCGTTGCAATGAAAGGCGATGAAGCAAATTTTCTTATCGGATTACTACTTGGTGACCGCACCGATATTTCTGCTGAGATAAAAAGTGCATTCATCAACACAGGAACAATTCATGTGCTGGCGGTCTCCGGTTCGCACGTTGCACTGGTGGTTGTTATTATCTATGCATTCTTCGGTGTCTTGCGGCTGCCGCGTTCACCAAAAATTATTGCGACAATTTTTGCAATTATCTATTACATGTACCTCACCAACGCAACACCATCAGTTGTGCGCGCATCCTTGATGGCAATTGTTGTTCTTCTCGGAAAACTTGTTCAGGAAAAATCTTCTGTCTATAATAATTTAGGAATATCGGCAGTCATCATCTTTCTTGTTGAGCCGAAACAATTGTTCGATGTCGGTTTTCAACTTTCTTTCTCCGCAGTATTCTCAATGACATATTTTTATCCGAAGTTAGAATTTCTCATCAAGAACATTCCTCAGTCGTTGGCGCGATACACATGGATCGAAAAGGTAATGCAGCTTTTTGCACTTACACTTGCAGCACAAATCGGAACAATTCCATTTACTGCATACTATTTCGGGAAAGTGTCGCTGATTTCGTTTGTTGCAAATTTAATTGTCGTGCCTCTTGTTGAAGTCAACATTATTATCGGCATGAGCGGTGCGCTGCTCGGCATTCTTTCGATGTGGATTGCATCATGTTTCAGCGAGGTGAATCAATTGTTCGCATGGTTCGCATTATGGTTTGTGAAGCTGGCGAATCAGGTTCCGCTTGCAACAATTTCAACGGCAGCATTTGGATTGAAGGAAACTTTTTTTTATTCCACAGTAGTCGGGATGGTGTTCAATCTTCGCAATAAAATTTTTGTGAGAAGAACCATTCTTGTTGTGTTTGCAGTGTCCGATATATTTCTTCTTGCATCACTTGTTGAACAACGTTTGCATCCACTGCGAGTAACTTTTTTTGATGTGGGGCAGGGCGATGCTGCGCTTATTCAATTTCCTACCGGTGAAACAATGCTTGTTGATGGCGGACCGAAAACATTGACCTACGATGCCGGAGAAAAAATTGTGCTTCCATTCTTACGACGCAATGAAATTAACAACCTTGATGTTGTTCTTGTAACTCATCCACACGCCGATCATCTTGGCGGCGTGCCGGCAATTATGCGTTCGCTTCCCGTAAAAAAAATTATCATTCCAAACCAGCGTGCGCAATCATTGTTGTATACTGAATTTGAAAATCAGAAACGACATACCACAACAACAATTGCAATGGCAGGAAATATAATTTCTGAAATACCGAATGCACGTCTATATTTGTTGCATCCGACAACTGCATTTCTTGATTCTGATTCGAGCGATGGGTACACCGAGTTGAATAATGTTTCTGTCGTTTTCAAACTTCAATATGGTGCAACATCGTTTCTTTTTGTCGGCGACGCGGAAACACCTGTTGAAGAACAACTCGATGTTGTGTATGGCGATTTTTTGCGAAGTGATGTGCTGAAAGCAGGACATCATGGTTCAATTACCAGCAGTTCGGAGGAGTTTGTTCATTTGGTTCATCCAATGAATGTTGTCGTTTCAGTTGCGAAGTTCAATAAATTTCGTCATCCTTCCAAAGTTGTGCTGGAGCGTTATAATAATATCGGAGCGCATATCTACCGCACAGACGCAGACGGCGCAATTATTTTTGAATCTGATGGCAAATCTGTGCAGCGTGTGAATTGGAAGAAAGAAAAGGATTGAGTAATTTTGTATATGACACTTCAACAAAAATCAAAGCTCATATCCATTCTCATTACTCTTGCAAGTTTGGGAATATCAGCAATCTTGTATTTTATCTTTCATATCTTCTTTCTGTTCGTTATTTTCATTCCACCAGTAATTTATTTTTTTCTTAAACAACGTTCTGCTCATGACGAACAAGAAAAAATTTCAAACTGATTCCGAGATTGAAATCAAACAAAGTTATACATCGGCGGATACATCGCGTATTGGTGTAGCAGGGGAATATCCATACACGCGTGGTGTGCATTCTGCAATGTATCGCTCGCGCTTGTGGACGATGCGTCAGTATGCAGGATTTGGCACAGCGAAGCAATCGAACGAACGCTATAAATATTTATTATCACAAGGAACGACCGGACTCTCGGTTGCATTTGACCTGCCGACACAAATGGGTTACGATTCCGATCACGCGATGGCGGAAGGCGAAGTTGGAAAGGTTGGTGTTGCGATTGATACGCTTGCTGACATGGAAATATTGTTTGATGGAATTGAATTGCAGAAGATTACGACTTCGATGACCATCAATGCAACCGCTGCAATATTATTGTGCATGTATGTTACACTTGCAAAAAAACAACATGCCGACATAAAAAAAATTTCCGGCACAATTCAAAATGATATTCTAAAAGAATACATCGCGCGCGGAACATACATTTATCCGCCGCACCAATCTATGCGATTGGTAACAGATACATTTGCGTGGTGCAGTGAACACGCGCCCAGTTGGAATACTATTTCCATCAGCGGTTACCATATTCGTGAAGCGGGTTCTACTGCTGTGCAGGAAGTTGCATTCACATTAGCAAACGCAAAAGAGTACGTGCGCGCGGCAATCAACGCGGGACTTTCCGTTGATACGTTCGGACCGCGGCTTTCTTTTTTCTTCAATGCGCACAATAATTTATTTGAAGAGGTTGCAAAGTTTCGTGCAGCGCGGCGATTATGGGCGGCGATTATGAAAGATGAATTCGGCGCAACAAATCCTGATGCAATGAAACTTCGTTTTCACACGCAGACCGGCGGTTCAACTTTAACTGCGCAGCAAATTGATAACAACATCCCGCGCGTAACATTGCAAGCGCTTGCAGCAGTATTGGGCGGAACGCAGTCGCTGCACACCAACGCAAAAGATGAGGCGCTCGCACTTCCGACAGAAGAATCTGTGCGACTTGCATTACGTACGCAACAAGTGATTGCGTACGAATCCGGCGTAACCGACACCGTTGATCCGCTTGCCGGTTCTTTTTATGTTGAATCGCTGACGAATGAAATTGAACAACGTGTGAATGTCTATTTGAAAACAATTGATGCGATGGGCGGCGCCGTCAATGCAATTGAACAGCAATATTTTCAAACTGAAATTGCAGAGAGCGCATACAAATACCAGCAAGCGATTGATACGAAAGAAAAAATTATTGTTGGGGTAAACGAATTTTTTTCTGAAGAAACTACACCACCGGAGCTTTTACGAGTTGATGATTCGCTTCGCAACGAACAAGTTGCGCGATTGCAGTCTGTTCGACAGAAACGAAATAATGATCTGGTGCGTACTTTCTTAAATGAAATAAAAAAGGCAGCACAGACAAACGATAATCTTGTTCCGCATATTCTTTCCGCAGTGGAAGCATACGCAAGTGTTGGTGAAATTTCCAATACATTGCGGGAAGTGTGGGGCGAGTTTCAATGAGTAAGTGATGTTACACAAAACACAAAATAGACCACTGATGACACAGATTAAACTGATGTACACAGATTTAAATCCGTGAAAATCTGTCAAAATCAGCGTTATCCGTGTTCTATTATTCTTTAAATCGTTCTTTTTTCTCATAAAAGTTGAACTTTGCGTAACTTTAGTGAGTAATGAATAACAACTTCTAAAAAATATTTTATGATTTCTAAAACACAAATACAACGGATACGACTTTATACTCACAAAAAATATAGAGACTTAGAGGAAAAATATATTATTGAAGGATGGAAAATGCTGGAGGAAGCATTACTAGCCGGTGCTGTTTTTGATACGGTGATCTACGATCCATTCATCATTCTTGATAACTATCGTGGCGCACTTCTTACAAGTGTGCAAAAAGTAACAAAGAATTATTATCCCATCGGCGCAAGCGCGTTACAAGATCTTTCCGATACAGAAGCGTCGCCGGGCGTACTTGCAGTGGTCAATAAGGAAGACCACAAATTAACGGCATCAGAACTCATCATGAAACCCAGACGGCTGATTGTCGTGTTGGATGAAATAAACGATCCGGGCAATCTTGGTACCATTGTTCGTACATGCGATTGGTTTGCTGTTGATGCGGTGTTGATCAGCAAAAATTCGGCTGAGTTATATAATCCCAAAGTTGTTCGTTCTGCAGCGGGTTCAATTTACCATTTGCCGATTGTTCCCAATGCAAATATTTTGGAATTTCTTGAGGATGCTAAAATTGCCGGCTATCGTTTATATGCAACGGAGCTGCAGGAAAGCACAGACATTCGTAAAACAAATTGGGCTGCTCAGAGTGTGTTGGTGATTGGCAATGAAGCACGCGGAATTTCTCCGGCAGTTTCAGCCATCGTTGATGAACATGTGATGGTGCCGCGATTTGGAAAAGCTGAATCGTTAAATGCGGCAATAGCGTGTGGTATTATTATTTCGCAAATAAAACTTCAATAATGATGACGAGCGTGCAAGGTATTCGAGTTGGTCATTATACCGATGAAAAAAATCTTACCGGTTGCACGGTTGTGTTGTGTCCGCCGAACACGATTGCAAGTTGTGACGTGCGAGGAAGCGCGCCCGGTTCGCGTGAACTTGCGTTGCTCGCACCCGACAAACAAGTGCAGGAAGTGCACGCAATATTATTGACAGGCGGAAGTGCGTTCGGACTTGGCGCAGCAAACGGCGTCATGCAATTTCTTTCCGAAAAAAATATTGGTTATCAAACCCCATGGGCAATTGTGCCGATTGTTCCTTCTGCGGTAATTTTTGATTTGAATGTAGGGAGTGCAAAAATTTTTCCTACACAAGAAAATGCGTACCAAGCATCTGCAAGCGCTTCGGAAAATTTTGTTGTGGGAAATGTTGGTGCAGGAACAGGCGCAACAATCGGGAAGTGGAATGGATTAGAATGTGCGATGAAAGGGGGCGTTGGCTCGGCATCGCTTTCAAACGGAGAACTTGTTGTTACTGCAATTGTGGTAGTAAATGCTGTCGGCGATGTGATTGATGAGTGGGGAAATATTCTTGCCGGTGCGCAACGCGATGGAAAATTTTTAGGAAATGAAAATCGTCATCAAGCAATGATGAATGAGCGATTACTTTCGCGCAATATAAATACAACTCTCGTTGTCGTTACAACGAATGCAAAGTTAAATAAAATAGATACACTGCGGGTTGCCCAGCGCGCACATGATGGCATGGCGCGCGCTATTGTTCCATGCCATACTACGTTCGACGGCGACATTGCATTTGCTCTTTCAACCGGTCTTGTGAATGCACCGATAGATGTTGTTGCTGAAATGGGCGCTGAAGCAACGGTGCTCGCCATCCGTAATGCTGTGCTTTCTGCAACAACGATAACGGGATTCCCGGGACTTGCCAGATAATTCATTATTGAATACAAAACTCAATCTGATTATTGTCTGATTCTTGTCTGTTTCTTGTTCCCAACGTCCCGTTGGGAACAGAACAAGTTCCATTTCGCAAAAAAATTTGAAACGGAGTTTCCAACAAAGAATATTCCCAAACAGAGTTTGGGAACGAGAGTTAACATTTATGAAATGCATGTTCCAAAGGAATCCCTTCGGGAGGCATGCGTTCCAACAAACGTTTGACACGTTGTATGTGTCTGACGTTAATAATCAAGAAAATATAATTTGACTTTTTTGTAAAATGTTGTTATTCTGTGCGTGTAGAATTTGTGGGAAACAATAGCGCCAGAGGTATTGGAGAGCGGGACGAGGTAATTGTGGTGAAGCCATCACTTCGTGAAGAGTAATTGTTATTCTATTCTATTCTATTCTATTCTATTCTATTCTATTCTATTCTATTCTATTC
>CAYHZL010000165.1:0-8086 GCA_964361075.1 uncultured Chitinophagaceae bacterium | reverse complement strand
AAAAAATCCCTCCGCCAAAAAGACGGCGGACTTACAGCCTAACCCCATTTTCAAGGGGGAATAAGAGTGAGGAAATCCCCCTTGAAAATGGGGTGTCCCGATTTGTGCCGCTGTACGGCATCCCGTACAGCGGGACTTTTTAATCGGGACGGGGGATTCGTTTTTTTTTGGAAATACTGAAATTAGAAAAAAAAAATACGCTGAGCAGTTACTTAACTTTATACACGCGCCAATTCACCGAAGGAATTATTGCGCGCGCAATATTATTCTTCACTGCAATTTTTTCTCCGTTCATAATATCTACTAATTCTTTTGCATTATATATTTCCGAAAGATGGATATCAACATTCTGCGGCACTTCGCTTTTATTCAGCACTACTAATAGTCGTTCATTCATATCCGAACGAACGTACGCATACACTGCATTATCAGCTTGAAGCGTAAGAAAATCACCGTATCGCAGCGCTGAATGTTGGTTCCGCATCTTGATAATTTTTCGTGTATCGTTCAGCATTTGTTTTTCATACGCAGAAAGCGAATCACTGAAGCGCATCATCCTGCGATTATCAGGATCGTCGGCGCCTGTCATACCAAACTCAGAACCATAATACACAACGGGCAATCCGGGAATGGTAAACATATACGCGAAATATAATTTTGCTTTTTCATAACTCTTCGGATTGCGAACAGTCGGCGGATTTTTCCATGCTATCTCGCGCGTATCAACGCCTTGCAATTGTATTGCACCATCAGCGTACGCCATAAAGCGAACCTTGTCGTGACTATCCATGATGTTTCCCATCAAATTATTATAGCCGAATGATAGGAAAGATTTTTTTACATGAAAGTCGATGGATGAAAAAGATTTTTCCGGTTCGATAAAAACCGGAATCGCAAAATATGACAGATTGAAATTAAACTGCGCATTCAATTGTCCGTTGTTCACGTACGATGCAATAAGATCATAGTCGCCGAATGTTTCACCAATTTGATATATTTTTTTGTGCATCGGTATTTCAATTTCTTCCTTTATTTTTTTTGTCAACGCACGCCAGAATTCGTTTGGTACGTGCTTCACTGCATCGTGACGAAATCCGTCCGCGCCGGTTTCTTTCAACCACCAAATTGCATTATCTGAAACAACATTCATCGCCTCTTTCGATTTTATAAAATCAAACGACGGCATGTACGGCTCGAACCATGTGGTAAGTCGATACTCATCCCACAATCGCAAATTTTTTCTGCCGTCGGGTAATTCCAATGTGCCGAACCATTCCGGATGTTGTTTGAAAAACGGATGATCGATGTGCACATGATGTGCTACAAAATCTAACAGAACTTTCAAGTTGTGCGTATGCGCTTTAGCGATTAACTCTTTCAACTCTTTCATCGTACCGAATTTTTCCTCAACATTTTTTTCGCTGATAGGCCAATACCCATGGTAGCCGCTGTACCAACGGTGCGGTGCAGGATATTCGCGGAACGCAATATCAGGATTATCATACACCGGCGAAAGCCAAAGAATGTTGACGCCAAGCGAATCGAAATATCCTTCATCAATTTTGTTGATGATCCCTTTAAAATCCCCGCCTTGATAATTTGCCTGCGTAAAAATTGAATCGTGCACGACCGGCTTATCGTTTAATGTATCGCCGTCGTTGAATCGATCAATCAAAATTGAATAGATACTGCCATCGTCCCATGATAAATTTTTTGAATTTTTTCCGACAGATTCACCATTGAACAATTGAGCTTGTTGAAGATTAGTATTTTTTCCATTGTGCGCTACAAGAACGCGAAGCACCTTTTCTCCGCTCAGTTCTTTTTTGTTGAAATGAATCTCAATCGTATTTTTCGAAATATGAATGGCAGTTTCATCAACTTTATTGTTATTCAAAAGTGCGATCACATTATTTTTCGAGAGCGGATTGTGCTGGGTATTATTTTCGTACACAAAAGTGAATGCAATATCATCTTTTGTTTCTTTTCGTCCGCCGATATGCAGAAATATTTTTGTACTGTCTGTCTCCGCAATTCTCAATACAGAATTAAAATCATCAAACCCGGTTGGAGTTTTTTCAGGATTTGTAAGGTCGAGAATCTCATTGCCATCAACAATAAATTTATAGATGTAGCTTCCCGGTTCGAGCGGAACACCTAGCTCATAAATGCCGTTACCGTTTATGTCTTTCAACTGATGGCTTTTTTTATTCCAATTGTTAAAACTACCGAAAACAGTTACCACCTTCGCTTTTGTATCCGGCTTAAAAATAAATTTGTAAACTTGGTGTGAAGTTGCGCCGCTATTCATTACCACCGGCACATAATTCTTCTCGCCATTCAGTGTGAATTCAAGAAGTGTCGCTCCAAAATTATTACTTTTAGCTTTAAGAGCTAATTTTTTTGTCTTACTGTTGTACGAAGCCAACACATTTTTATTTTCACTGAAACTTAAATCATAATGCGCTGCATAAAAAAGATCACTCACCAAAATTGTATCTTGTCTTTCAGCGGTGAGTTGGACAGACTGAATAATATCCGTAATTTCCTGAGCAAAATTAATTGTCGAAATTACAACGGTGAAGAGTAATAGAAATAAAAAATATTTTGTTCGTAATTTCATATTGTTGCTCGATTGTTACTGATTAACTGATGAGTCCGCTCTAAAAAGGTTCTCTTGAGTGATGTCATTGCGAGCGAAGCGAAGCAATCTCTTGAATTTAAGTTGGTTCCAAAAGATTGCTTCGTCTCTTCGCTCCTCGCAATGACGATAAAAGCCTTTTTAGAGTGGACTCACTGATGTTACGCAAAAAGGAGAAAATCAATCGTCATTCCCGCATGTTTTTAGCGGGAATCTATAAAATGGATGTCCGATTAAAGCATCCGGGCATGACGATCTTAATGTTTTAGATGTTTTTCTAACGTGCGTAACATGAATGAATAATATTTTTGTTGTAAATATTTTTATCCGACAGTCGTTACTCTTTTTTCTTTCACTAGAGTCCACAACAATGCAGAAAGCGCAAGTGAAACGCCGCTGATGATGAAGATGATATTCTTATCAACAGAATTTTTAATGATTGTTCCTACAGCTAAACTTACCAAGAGTTGCGGCACAACAACAGAGAGATTAAAGATTCCCATAAAAAATCCGGTACGGCTCTGGTCTATCTTTTCAGTCATGATTGCAAACGGTAAACTCACAACTGCCGCCCATCCAATTCCGGCAACTGCCATAAAAAGATACAGCGTCATTGGAGTGTTCCCAAGTAATACTATACCAAAATATCCGAGCGACATGATTGCAACACACGAAAGATGTGTTTTAACGCGGCCAATTTTTTCAACAATCGGTTCGAGGACAAACGCAGGAAGAATAAATCCGACAGTATTAAGAATCGCAAACGAAATCGCAATTATTTGTCCCGATTGAGCATTGATGATATTTTGATCTGTCATTTCTCCAAAAAATTTTTGCTGAATGTATGCAATGATGTACACAAACATTGTCTGAATACCAATCCACGAAAAGCCATGCGCAAAATAAATTCTGAATAATTGTCCCCACTCCGTCGCCGATTTATTTTTCTTTTCTGTTGCGGCATCAACTTCACTATTGAGATTTTTATTTTCGGTAATAAAAAACATCGGCACAATTGAAAAAAGAAAAACGAGACCGACTCCGACATAAATTAAAACATAATTACCAAGCGTTGCTCCAATAACATAAGCTAACACACCAAAAAATCCTGAGATGGTTTGCATCCACGTATATCCTTTTGTGCGCGGGTTACCTTCGGGTGTTACATCGGCAATAATTGAACGCGTGGGATTGAAGCTAATGTTAATTGCTAAATCAAGTGTCAATGCAACTACGATTGCAACGGCAAGCAGACTGCCAATGCCCATCCGCGTGTTAATGCCATCAATGTTTGGCAATGCCATCAACATTCCCGCAGCAAGCACGCCGCCAATTAATACAAACGGACGACGGCGTCCGCCCCAGAACCAAACCTTATCGCTGAGTAAACCAATAATAACTTGTCCGAATATTCCGGCAAGCGGACCCGCCGCCCAGACAAATCCGACTTCGTCAATGTTAAGATTGTATTTTGTTGTGAGCAGCCAACTGAGTGCAGAAATTTGAATTGAGAGTGCAAATCCCATTGCCGTGGCTGGCAAACTGATCAGTGCATAAAAAGAGTTAGAAAGTTTTTTTTGAATTTCTATCATAGTTTTTTTCGATTAGTTATTTTTTTCCAAACACATCATTGATAATAATTTTCGATTGAGACCCGTCAAGAACAAGTCTTCTGTTTTCGGATTGGAATTCTTCGCCCGGGTTCCACTCTCCATGCGGACCACTATTTGTATATTTGTATTCTAAAATAGTACCCACAGGAAATGTTGCCTCTAAACTCCAAATACCATCACCAAATTTTTCATCACCGTGCGAACGGTCATCATACATTTTAATTGTGTTTGGTTTCCAATTACCAAGCAATTCGTGTGAACCGGCAATGAACAATCCTTTGCGAACATACAGACCGCTTGCATCACAGAGAAACAAAACAGTTACTGCATTTTCTTTGCTTTGCGCCATTGTGCCGCCAGCGTGAAGATCTGCGTGATCACTTGAGATAATAGGTTGATAGTCGCGCTCAGAAAAATTTCCACCGGCAAGTTTTCCGAACATGTAAATATTTCTCAAGTGAGTTATGAACGCGGTATCGAATGGTTTATCGCCCGCCGGCGCATTTTGATCAGTTCCATACCACCAAAACCAATCAGAACCTTCAGCGGCATACATTGCCTGCCATGTTTTATACGCATACCATTTTTTCGTTTTTTGTTTTGGCTCAGAACTTTTTGGGTTTGGTGCTTTGATACCTGATTTTTCTAAATCTTGCCGCGCCTGCAATAAATAATTCCATGCACAATTTTCTTCATCCTCACCAATCCATGTATCGTAATTCGCATTAATCCACGAGCCGGGAAAAAGCCAATCTATTTTTGGCATTGTATAGATATGATGAGATGCAACGTGACGTTTCGGATTTCCGTGAATATATTCCGACATTGTTACAGTGGTAACTTGTTTCGTTTCGTATAACGCGCTGAGTTTGCGATAGAGTGCATGTAAAAAATCTTTTGCATCATTATCTTTGCGATACCATTCCCATGCATTTTCTCCGTCAAGAATTACTGTAAGAAGTCTATCAGGCGCACCTTTCTCCGGCGCGTATCGTAAAACATTTTTGATAAAATCATCCGCAGCATCTTCGCCTTCAAAATTTTTATAGGCAAAACCAATTTTATCCGATAGTTCCGTGTCGCGGAAAACAACTGCGACAGAATCACCTTTCTTTATTCCTGTCCGGATGGAGTATGGATAAATTTTTTCTAAACCTTGTGGTTTGGACCGCTCCATAATTTTTTCATCTGTTGCAATCCATTCAATGCCGTTCTTTGCAAAAATCGGAATTACTTGGTGCGCTACGGAACCTTCTCCGGGCCACATACCGAGCGGTGCCTGCTCAAATGTTTTTGTGTAATAATGTACGGCCATTGCAACTTGTGCATCTGCATCTTGCGGATATTGAAAACGATTGGGCAATAAATCATTCGGCTGACAAATTTTCATCAGATCAGTATCATACAGAAGCGGTAGAATTGGGTGGTAAAATGGAGTCGTTGCAACTTCAATCTGTCCCTGATGCTTGCGATGGTTATACATCAATTTTTTATGAATCGGAATAACGTTCGCACATACTTTGTACGTCTCAGCAATAATTCTATTACATTCTTTTTCAGTAATATTTTTTCTCAGAAGATAATTGCCGTCGTTGTGTTTTTGAATTAGATCAGTCAGATCAATCGTCGTTCCATCGGCAAGCCACACTTTATTTTCCAGAAAATCTGGATCGAAGTGCGCGAGAAAAAACCAAAATTTAATTTCGCGCAGTTCTTGTTCGGAAAACTTTTCATTTTTGTTATGACGTTCTTTCAATTTCAGGTACTGCGGGAAACGTGCTATTTGCACTTCACCGATGCCAAATGCATTCCACACATTATACAAGAGAAAATTAAGATCAGTGCTGTCAAATTCGCTTGTAGGTTTCAACGCCAAGTCAATCCACGGATCAGTTTTTCCTTTCCACAGTGCAAAATATTTTTTTGCATTCACTTTGTTCTTCTTCACATCAACAAACGGCTTCAACCGTTTTACGTAATACTCTTCTAACTGAAACAACAACGATGATGTGAGATTGACATTGTAATGAATGTTGGGATATCGTTCAAGAATGGATGCCATATCATAATAATCTTTTGTGGCATGTGTTCGCACCCAAGGTCCCTGCAGTTGATCCGTTCCCGGGTCCAAATACAACGGCTGATGTTGATGCCAAATGATATTAAGATATAACGTGCCCCCGTTCTGTGGATATTTATCTTTCATATCTTCTGTTCGCGATTGTTGATAATTGTAATTTTTGTTTGTGCTATCATACCTTTGTGGAGAAGCTGTATGCAATACTTTGCTCGTACCATTCTGCACAACTTTTGGTTGCCCAAAGATACTGCTGAAAAAGATAAGACCAAACAAAAATATTTTCATTTTTTACTTTAGAAGAAGCATTCGTTTTGTTTCAACAAAACTTCCTGCACGAAGTTGATAAAAATATACTCCGCTTGACAAGCGAAAAGCATCCGAAGAAAATTGAACACCATACTTTCCAGCCTGTTTGTATTCATTAACCAGCGTAGCAACTTCTCTTCCAAGCACATCAAATACTTTCAAAGATACATAATTGTTCACTGGTAACTGATAATTGATCACTGTAGAAGGGTTGAACGGATTGGGATAATTTTGAAAGAGTTCAAATGAATTTGGAATTGAAGTATTACTGTTTTCAACTTTTAAAGCTACGTTCGAGACGGTAATGGTATCGTAAAATGAAATGCCTTTTGTTGTGGAAATAAATAATGTATCTCCTCCTTTTATATTTCTTGATGTATCACCTAAATATATTGTCCACGTTAATCGTTCCTTACCAAGAACATTTTCACGTGCTATTATTTGAGAATATAAAAGAGTAATTCCATCGACACTAAACCAATATATTTTTGCAGGTACATTGGTCTTTTGATTTATTAATTTAAACTTGATTGGCTTCGCATCAAGAATGCCCGGATAATTCGGATGGGCTAAACTCGTATCAACCACTTGATTGTAAAATATTAATTTATAATCTACAGGGTTTGCATAGAGAGACATTGCACCATAAAAAAGTTCTAGTGCTTGAACGCTATTGTTTGCTGGAGAACCATCATTCCATGTGGGTTTATTTGCACGAGTTGTTATTCCTTTGGAATACAATGTAAGCCCATCAAAAGAAGGTGATTCTGTAAATGGAATTAACGAAATATTTTGTAGAGCATATATTCCTTTAGTTTTATTAAAAACTGAAAATGTTCTTTTTTGTTTAGTCTCATAAGAATAAGAGTTGCCACCAATAGTATCACAAAATGAAATAACGTATGTGTCATTTGTTACTTTCTTTCGATCGAACACATTCACTGAAATTGAACTTGGATCAGAAATATTTTGACTGGTAAATAGTGCATTGGTGTTTTGTAATACTGGTCTTGGAGTTTGTTTTGAAAACCTTGACGTTGTGATTGTATCTGTTAGACTTCCATCAGAGAGGACAAACTTTAGTGTAATAGCATTGCTGTTTAGTATTGCTTCCAGATTTATTTTTACTGTTTGTGAAGTTGTGTCGGAATTTACATTTTGACTTGTGCTCAATTGATAGCCACTCCCGGCGTCGTAAAATGTTTGAAGCGTCAGAGACGTATTATCAGGATCGCCGATCAGCATTTTTACATCAATTGTCTTTTGCATAAGTGTATTGCCTGCGGAAAACAGATCTTCCTGAATGGCAATGAACGGCGCACCGTTTCCGATATTATCAATAGTAACATACCCGCTTTGAGAATAATCAATTAGTTTGCCTTGACTATCTTTCATAAAAATTCGTATCACTCCAAACGAACAATCAGCAACATTGTTGGAATTCCA
>CAYHZL010000164.1:0-8103 GCA_964361075.1 uncultured Chitinophagaceae bacterium | reverse complement strand
GAAAACAACCCCACCCTTTATCCCTCCCCTTTTAGGGGAGGGAATTTTCTCCCCTAGTGCCGAAGGCATCCCTTCGGGAAAAGGGGGAGAAGCAAAGAGGGGGTGATTCGCCGCGGCGAACGAATTTTTAATTTGCCACGCTGAGTAGTTACAAATTATAACTTTAACCAATACCCAAGTAACAATGGCACAATTGCCACTCACACTCTACAAAGGAGATACTCCCATGAATCGTAAAATATTTCTACGATGTACTTCTGTTTTTCTTTTTTCTGTATTCGTAATTACATCACTGTTCGCGCAGAGCGGAACAGTGCAGGGAAAAATTACAGACAATAAAGGCGAACCGCTTCCCGGTGCAAATATTATTGTTGTCGGAACATCAACCGGTACTTCCACCGGAATAGACGGCAGTTACCAATTAAAAGTTAGTACCGGCTCACAAGAACTAAGGGCTACTTTGGTTGGTTTTCACACTTCCAAGAAAAAAATTACAGTGCAAGAAGGTGAAACTGTAACACAAAATTTTTCTTTAGTAGAAGATCTTATTGGTACCGATGAAGTAGTAATTATCGGAACACGCACACAAGAACGAACCATCACCGATTCTCCGGTGCCTGTGGATATTATTGGTGCGCAAGAAATTCAAGCGAGTGGATTTACGCAAACAACACAAATCTTGAGAACACTTGTGCCATCATACAACGCACCGTCACCGGCAATCTCTGATGGTTCTGACCACGTACGTCCGGCAACATTGCGCGGACTTGGTCCGGATCAAGTGTTGGTATTAGTGAACGGCAAACGCCGCCACACAAGCGCGCTTGTGCACGTAAACGGAACAGTTGGTCGTGGTTCAACGGGCGTTGATTTAAATGCGATTCCTGTTTCAGCAATTGAGCGAGTTGAAGTATTGCGCGACGGTGCTTCCGCACAATACGGTTCGGATGCTATCGCCGGTGTTATCAATATCATTTTGAAAAAGAATGTCGGCTTTGATGCATCGGCAAGTGCCGGTGAATATATTAGCAGTATTGATAGAGGATATACTTTCGCTGATGGAAATCGAGAAGTAGAAACTGGAAATTTCTCATCGGGTACTTACAATGGACATCGTTGGGATAGCACAACCACTAAAGCAAATTTCACAGATGGAAAAACTGTAAACCTTCACTTGGGATATGGTTTGCCTTTGGGTGATGGAAAAGTGTATGTCAGTGGTCAGTTCAGTCGCAAAGACCCAACGAACCGTACAGGTATTGATCCGCGCAAACAAGGCGTAGCAGATGAAAATAATTTTGATCCGCTTGGACAAGGACAGCGCATCAATCACATTTGGGGCGAAGCAAAACTTATTGATGCTGCATTATTTGTGAATGGTGATTATCCGATTAACGATAAACTTTCTGCTTATGTATTTGGTGGATATAGCACTCGCGAAGGAAAATCTGCCGGATTTTATAGATTAGCAAACAACAGCAGAAATGTTCCAGCAATTTATCCGAACGGATTTTTGCCCTACATCGAAACAAATGTTAATGACTTATCTGTTTCCGGTGGTGTAAAAGGTTCTGTTTCAGATTGGACGTACGACTTGAGTGAAACGTACGGAAGCAACTCATTAGCGTACAAAGTAACAAACTCGCTCAATACTTCGTATTGGACAAAATCTCCAACAGATTTTGATGCAGGCACATTAAAATTTTCTCAGGCAACAACCAACTTGGATGTTTTCCGTGCAATAAATGTTGGCAGAGAATATCCTTTGAATGTTGCTCTTGGTGCAGAATTTAGAATTGAAAATTATCAAATCAAAGAAGGACAACCTGAATCGTACTTGCGTGGTGATTCAACATCAAAAGCAGTTGGTGCACAAGTATTTCCGGGTTTCTCGCCAACAAATAAACAAGATGCAAAACGCAGTAACTTTGGTGTGTATGCAGATTTAGAACATAAACTGACTGAAGTATGGCAAATTAATGCAGCAGGTCGGTTTGAAAATTATTCTGATTTTGGTTCTACCATTACCGGAAAAGTTGCTACGAAATATGATATTGTGTATGGATTTGCAGTTCGTGGTGCAGTAAGCACAGGATTCCGTGCGCCTTCACTTGCACAAGAATATTTCTCAGCAGTTTCAACAAACTTTATTCAAGGCGTTCCTTTTGATATTGGAACGTTTCCAGTGAATACTTCTGCGGCGAAAGCATTAGGTGCGAAAGATTTGAAAGCAGAAAAATCTGTGAACCTTAGTGCAGGTCTTACATTCGAACAAGAAAATTTTTCTGCAACAATTGATTTCTATAAAATTGATATCAAAGATAGGATTGTGTTTACTGAAAACTTTATTGATTCTTCAGGGAAAAAAAATATTACAAACTTTCTAATAGCACAGGGTATTGTTGGTGCGGCAGGTGGTAGATATTTTGCGAATGCTGTGAATACTGCCACGCAGGGCGTGGATATTACTACTCGCTACGGTATTGACTTATCTGAATTAGGAAAATTGCGTTTAACTGCAGCAATTAATTTTACTAAAACAGAAATTACCAACAAAGATGCAATTTTAACACCAGCAGCTCTGCAATCTGTAACATCAATTCCGCTTTTTGGCAGAGTAGAGCAAGCTCGTTTTGAAGTTGGTCAGCCACGCAGCACGTATAATTTCATTGCAAATTATGATTACAATGATTTGGGAGTATTGCTTCGCACTGTTCGCTATGGTGAAATAACAAACGTTCAGTCTATTACCGATCTGACACTCGATCAAACATTCAGCGCAAAGTGGATTACCGATGCTGAAGTGTCGTACCGCTTATTCAAAGATCATGTAGTTGCTGTCGGTGTTAATAATATTTTTGATGTGTATCCCGATAAAGTATGGAAGATCAACTCCAACAATGGCATTCAACAATATAGCGGTCAATCTCCGTCTGGCTTCAACGGACGATTTGTTTATGCGAGAGCTTCTGTAAAGATTTAACAATATTTTTTTATTTATTATCAAACGCTCTTCTCAGACAGAGGAGCGTTTGTATTTTAAATCCTTCCAACAGATAGTGTTTTAATTTAAGAAGTAACGTCATGCCGAACTCGGTTCGGCATCTTAAACAGGTAAAGATGCTGACATTCGTCAGCATGACGAGATAATTTAATTTCAAATTAAGAGACTGTGTTTGTTCATCATTCATTGATACTCACTCCGTTTTTGTCTATTTTATACTATGCAACAAAAATAAAACATTTCTTTCACTCAATCTTGTCACGAAGTGTCCCAAAGGGATCCCTTCGGGAATGGCTTCGCTCATAATCGTGCAATGTTGAAATCAATCAAAAATTTTCAATGAATAATCTTATCGCAATTGTTGGTCGTCCCAACGTCGGAAAGTCCACACTCTTCAACAGAATTATCGGTTCACAAAACGCAATCGTGCATAACGAACCTGGTGTTACGCGTGATCGTCATTATGCAAGTGCTGAATGGTGCGGAAAATCTTTTATGCTTGTCGATACTGGCGGATTTGTTCCGCAGTCGGAAGAAGTTTTTGAAAAAGCAATTCGCGAGCAATCGCAGATTGCCATCACCGAAGCTGATAAAATTATTTTTTGTGTTGATGGTATCGAAGGTCTCACACATATTGATAACGATATTGCGCAGATTCTCCGTAAGTCAAATAAACCTGTCTTCCTTATCGTAAATAAAATTGACAGCGATAAACATGAAGCGAACAGTGCGCAGTTTCATAAACTTGGGCTTGGCGATCCGTATTCAATTTCTGCATTGGGTGGAAGAAAGATTGGCGATTTTCTTGATGAACTGACAGAAGATATTCCAGGTGAAGAAGAAGACGCCAGCGCTGATATGCGATTAAAACTTGCCGTCATCGGAAAACCGAACGTCGGCAAATCATCTTTTGTGAATGCCATCATCGGCGAAGAACGCACCATCGTAACACCGATTGCCGGCACAACGCGCGATCCGATTGATACATTCCTGAAACAATTTGGTGAAGAAATAATTTTGATTGACACAGCCGGCTTGATGCGCAAAAGTAGAATTAAAGAAAGCATAGATTTTTATTCCACATTGCGAACACTGAAAAGCATCGAACGGTGCAATGTTGCCGTTATACTTTTAGATGCAACCTTGCCGATTGAAAAACAAGATTTGCGAATTATTCAAACCGCTGTAGAAAAAAATCGCGGTGTTGTTATCGGCATTAACAAGTGGGATGCGATTGAAAAGGATACGCAGACTGCAACCGAGTATGAAAAAATTCTCCGCTCAAAACTTCGCGCGTACGATTATATTCCTGTAATTTTTATTTCAGCGAAAACAAAGCAGCGAATTTTTAAACTGATTGATCTTGCAAAAGATGTACATAAAGAACGATTCAAACGTGTAGTAACAAGCGAATTGAACGATAAGATGCTTGCAGACATTCTTCATTATCCGCCTTCAACAAAAACAGGAAAGGATGTTAAAATAAATTACGTTACGCAAGTGCGTTCCGGACCGCCTGTGTTTGCATTTTTTGCAAGTCAGCCTCAGCTTGTTTCAGATATTTACAAACGCTACCTTGAAAATAAAATCCGCGAACACTTTGGCTTCATCGGTGTTCCGATTACTATAGCACTAAAAAGCAAAAGAAAGCAGCGTGACGAATGAAACGACGCATCCTCGTAGTCGGTGGAGTTGCTGCAGGACCAAGTGCCGCAGCAAAAGCAAAGCGTGTTAACCCCGACACGGATGTAGTTCTTTTTGAACAAGGTGAACATATCTCGTACGGCGTTTGTGAAATTCCTTTTTTTATCGGAAATGAAATTACTGATGCATCAACACTGATTATCTATTCGCCCGAACAATTTCAAAAAGAAAAAGATGTTGCTGTTCGAACGCTTCATCGTGTTTCAGAAATCCATTCGAAGAAAAAAGAAATTATTGTTCACAATCTTCGCGATGGGAAAAAAACTATTGAAGTATATGACAAACTTATTCTTGCCACCGGAAATTCTTCAAAAAAAATTATTATCGAAGGAGAGCAATGCAGAAATGTTTTTCACATCAAATCTCTCGCCGAAGCCTGTTCCTTAAAAAAATATCTTGATGAAGAAAAACCGCGCACTGCGGTTGTCATTGGTGCCGGATTTATCGGCGTAGAAATGATTGATGCGTTAACACGTCGCGGTATTGATGTTACGCTGATCAGCAAATCACTGTTGCCTTTATCAAACCTCGGCAAGGAACAACAAAAGCTTTTAGTTGAAGAAATAGTTCGTAACAACGTCCGCTTCATTCCAGAGACAACAGTTGAATGGTTCGGTGTTGGTGCGAAACAAAATGTTGTCGCTGTTGGTACGAAACAACTCACAATCGAAACCGATCTTGTTATTATTGCAATCGGCGTTGAACCGAATGCATTGTTAGCGAAGGAATCAGGAATACATACCGGCACAGCAGGCGGTATTCTTGTGAATGAAAAAATGAACGCGCTTGGTGCAGATAATATTTTTGCTGCCGGTGATTGCTGCGAGTTAAAAAATATTATCACGAATAAACCGATGTATCAATCGTTAGCAACTACAGCAAGCCGTACCGGCTGGATTGCCGGAGAAAATGCAGCAGGAGGGAACGTAAAATTTTCAGGAACGCTGCGAGCTATCGGCGTTCGTGTTTTTGGAATGGAAGCAGCGCAAGCAGGATTGAGTGAACGAGAAGCGCAGGCGGCAAACTTTCAACCGATTACAAACACCATTCAGACACTTTCACAAGTCGGTATGATGCCGGGTGTAAAAAAAATTTCAATCACAACTGTTGCTGATAAAAAAAATAAAAAAATTCTTGGAGCAAGTCTGCTTGGTGGAGAAGGGGCTATCGCACGTGCAAATATTTTTGCCGTTGCTATCCGACATGGATTGACCATTGATGAAATTGCTGAATTAGACTTAGTGTATTCGCCGCCATTTTCTCCATTGTGGGATGGCGTAACGATGAGCGGAATACAAATGAAAAAGAAATTGTAATAATTTGTAACTGTTCAGCGTGCCTTTAAAGTCATGCCATGAGTTACTTTTTGATTCGCCGCGGCGAATGAGTTACTCTTTTTGTCCGCCGCGGCGGATTGGAACTACCCTTTATTCATCCCGAAGGGATGTAACGTTTATAGCAAATGGTTCTCGTTTTGTTGTTCGACCCGAACGGGTCGTATATGTTTTTCAATTCTCTTTCTATAAATGTATGATGCCTTCGGCATCGTTCTTTATTTGTAACTCATAATCGTGAGTTACTCTTTTTGAGAAAAGTTCGCCGAAGGCGTACTGAACGCGCTACTCAGAAACTATGTTATTGTTGATTCAACTAATCCCCCTAACCCCCTTTTCAAGGGGGAATAAGAGCGAGGAAATCCCCCTTGAAAATGGGGTGTCCCGATTCGCTTTTTAATCGGGACGGGGGATTCGTTTTTTTGGAAATACTGAAATTATGCCGAGGGTGGCAACGCCATTCACTTGGAACATCCTCCGAAGGAGTATGGCGAAGCCATCCCTTCGGGACTTCGGACCATCGGGACAAAAAACACGCTGAGCAGTTACCAATAATTTTAACAATAACGAAAGGCACACGTATGAAAAATGCTACCATCATCAACCATCCTCTCGTTCAACGAGATGTTTCTATATTGCGTGATAAAAATACTCCAAATCATCTCTTCCGTTCGGTGCTTTCGCGTGTTGCCGGCATGATGGCGTTCGAAGTAACGAAAAATTTTGAATTAGAAAAATTTTCTCTGCACACTCCGTTAGAAAAAACAAACGGATTTAAATTACGAGATCAAATTGTTATTGTGCCGGTGTTGCGGGCAGGACTTGGCATGGTGGAAGGATTTATGAATGTACTTCCCGAAGCGCGTGTCGGTCATGTTGGGTTGTACCGCGATGAAGAAACATTGGAACCTGTAGATTATTATTCAAAGTTTCCCAAAAATCTTTCTGACAGTTTAGTTTTACTAATAGACCCGATGCTGGCAACAGGCGGCAGTGCAAAGACTGCATTAACTTTTTTAAAAAATAAAGGTGCAAGAAATATACGCATGGTGTGTCTCGTTGCCTCGCCTGCAGGAATAAAAATTGTTGCGAAGAAACATCCTGACGTTCACATTTACTGCGCAGTTGTTGACCGTGCCTTGAATGCGAAGGGATATATTTTACCGGGACTTGGCGATGCCGGTGATAGAGTGTTTGGTACGGAATAGTTGTGAATTATAATTTTGAATTATGAATTGTGAATTACGAAGTGTAATTAAATTTTTTTTTCATGTCTTTCTCTCTCTGTCATTTATTTTTTTAACTTCACTAGCACAGAAACTTTCCGACGAGAAACTTCATGCAGCAATTCTTTCGGGAATTGATTACACGTTGAAACAAGATTACAATTCCGCTAAAAATATTTTCAACTCTGTAATGAAGAATTACCCAACACATCCCGTCGGTTACATTTATTTTGCGGGCGTGTTGCAGGCAGAATTTTCGGATTACCAACAACATTTTGAAGAGCATCAATACGATTCGCTTCTCACAATAGCTCAATCACTCACTGAAAGTATGATTGAAAATAAATCAACCGCTGATTGGGGATATTATTTTGCAGGAACGGCTTTGGCGTATCGTTCGTTTAATTCATCAGAGACCGGAAATTGGTTGAGCAGTATTTCGCATGGAATTTCTTCAGCAAAAATGTTTGAGCGATGTTTGGAACTGAATCCAAAATTTTATGATGCAATGAATGGACTTGGCACGTACTATTATTGGCGCAGTGTACTTTCTTGGATTCCGTTTGTCAGTGATAAAAGAGAAGAAGGGAAGCGGCTGATTCTTTCAACAATTTCTTCGGGCACGTACGAAACCTTTGTTGCAAAAAATAGTTTAATGCTGATTTACATCGAAGAAAAAAAATATATTCAGGCAGAAGAAATAGCAAAGTCGGTTGTAGCGCAATATTCGGATAACCGTTCGTTCTTGTGGGGATTGATGACAATCTATGAACAAAGCGGAAATAAAACTGAACTTCGTAACACCGTTGCGACACTTCTTTCAAGTGTTGTGCGT
>CAYHZL010000163.1:0-8104 GCA_964361075.1 uncultured Chitinophagaceae bacterium | reverse complement strand
TGCGTAGTTTAATAATTGATGTTACGCAAATTGTTTTTTAACCACTGATAACACGGAAAGTAACGGAAAAACACAGATAACAATCTGTAAATATCCGTGTTTTTTCTGTGTCATTCGTGGTGAATGTTTTCTTCGATTTTTTTCTGCGTAACTTCAGTTACTAATATAGTTTTTTTACAAAGTATCTTCTCTATAAAATTTTTGAAATTTTTTAGAATTATTTTATTGCTATGAATAATATTATCCAACCACAAATCTCAGAGATCTGCTTTTGAATACAAAAATTTCCAAATCTGTTTATTTTTTGTGGTGAATACTTTGGCATAGTAGTTGGAAGTAATATGGCATGATGCATAACCAAGGAAGGCATGAGAGCAAGGATGCAGTATTTACTAAAAAACAAATTTTAAAGATATGGCACAGTCAAACGGTTCACGCATAAACACCAACATACAAGCATTAAATGCTTACAACGCACTTAACGATGTTAATAAAAAAGTCGGCGTCCACCAACTACGACTTGCCAGCGGTAAAAGAATAAATTCTGTTGGCGATGATGCATCCGGGTTTACGATTGGTAAACAATTAGAAGCTCGTGCTCGCGTGTACGGTGCGGCGTTAAATAATGTTGGCGATGCAAAGAGTTTGCTTTCAACAGCTGAAGGCGCATTGCAAGCAGTTCGCGATCTTATCATCTCCGCTCAGGAAAAAATAGCTGGCGCTAACAATCCGAGCGCAGATAAGACTGCAATTACTAACGATGTCGTTCAACTTGGAAGTGAAATCGGCGATATCATTTCCAACACAAACTTTAACGGCACAAGTTTACTTTCTGCGGCATTTTCGCAAACATACCAAGTCGGATATTCTTCATCCGAATCGGTAACGGTTGCGTTTGATGCAAGCGGTGTTACAGCAAGTACATTAACTGGTTTAACTTCAGCCACTGTTGCTGCGGCAAGCGTAGCCACAATAGCTACCAACGCTGAAACAGCATTACAGAAAATTGGTTCGCTCCTCCAACGTTTGGATGTGAAAGAAACCAATATTAACTCAGCGGTTACCAATATTGAAGCATCGAAAAGCAGAATTATGGATGCCGATGTTGCGATGGAACAAGTTGCAGTTACAAAACTTAATATCTTGCAGCAAATGGGTATTGCACAACTTTCGCAAGCAAACGCTTCGCCACAGCAATACTTGCAACTCTTTAAATAATAGGCATACTTAAGGGCATCTATAAAAACTAGTTACGAAACCTTCAAGGTTTTTATTTTAGCGATGTACATAAAATTTTAACATCACAAAATTTGGTCAAGATAAACCTTGAAGGTTTTTAGAGATGCCCTTAAATGAATTACCTCGCGGCAAACTGCGAGGTATCTTCGTCATGTTCGCCGTGGCGAACATCCATGAATAGATTCCCGCCAAAAACGTGTCCCGAAGGGATCCCTTTGGGACGGGAATGACGTCTCGCCGCAAGTCCCGAAGGGATCACTTTGTGACGGCGGGGAATTCAACACTTATAGATTAAAGAGTATAACATGTTGTAGAATATTTCTCATTTCACAATAGAAATATTCGGTAGTTACAATTGTATCATAGTTATTTTCATAAACGCTGGAAGGCACGAAGTGCTCTGCCGAAGGCATCCCTTCGGGACTTTGGAGGTTTTCCACTTTATAGGGGACTACTATATCATAGCTTCCGCCGGACAAGACATTGTTTTTTCCTGCTGAAACTATTTTTATTTTTTTGCCTAAAGTTTTATAAACTCTCACCGATAGTATCTGCAAGAGCTACACGCTCCCCAAACAACGGGCACGGATGCCCAAACTTACTCACCTATTTACATGGAGGTTTTTATGGCAATGTCTAACGGTACACGGATTAACACCAACATTCAAGCATTAAATGCATACAATGCTTTGAATGATGTTTCACGACGAATTGGTGTTCATCAACTTCGTCTTGCTAGCGGTAAACGTATTAACTCTGTTGCAGATGATGCTTCAGGGTATACAATCGCAAAGCAGATGGATGCACGCTCACGCGTATATGGTTCAGCGTTAAATAATGTTGGCGATGCAAAGAGTTTGCTTTCAACAGCTGAAGGCGCATTGCAAGCAGTTCGCGATCTTATCATATCCGCTCAGGAAAAAATAGCTGGCGCTAACAACCCGAGTGCAGATAAGACTGCAATTGCTAACGATGTCGTTCAGATTGGAAGTGAAATCAGCGATATCATTACCAACACAAACTTTAACGGCACAGCTCTTCTTTCTGCAGCATTTTCGCAAGGTTTCCAAGTCGGATATTCTTCATCCGAATCGGTAACGGTTGCGTTTGATGGAAGCACTGTTACAGGCAGTACATTAACTGCTTTAACTTCATCCACTATTGCGGCGGCAAGCATAGCCACAATAGCTACGGCTGCTGAAACAGCGTTACAGAAAATTGGTTCGCTCCTCCAACGTTTGGATGTGAAAGAAACCAATATTAATAGTGCAATTACAAATATCCAAGCATCCATGAGCAGAATTATGGATGCGGATATTGCAAAGGAACAGGTTACGGTTACCAAACTGAACATTCTCCAGCAGATGGGTGTCGCACAGTTATCGCAAGCAAACTCTGCACCGCAACAATACTTACAATTGTTTCGATAAGAGCAGCAGCATGAGTATGATGAGTGGCGCTTAACGCGCTGCTCATCATTTCTTTTTTTTGAAAATATTTTGCAGATGAAATTTTTTCAGAATTCTTTTGCCTACTAATTCTGAATGCAATATTAGTTTCATCAAGTAAGAATATTTCAAAGATTTTTTTCCTCCTAGCAGATAGAATAATAGAGTATGTATCCGGCACGCTCGGGCTTGTAGCAAAAAAAATGTTTTTTTTGCTAAAGTTTTTGCGAGTGATGCCGATTATTGTTGTAAGTGAGCTTTACAATAAACGGGCAAGGAAGCCCATATCTATTAACTCTATAACATGGAGGTTTTTATGGCAATGTCTAACGGTACACGGATTAACACCAACATTCAAGCATTAAATGCATACAATGCTTTGAATGATGTTTCACGACGAATTGGTGTTCATCAACTTCGTCTTGCTAGCGGTAAACGTATTAACTCTGTTGCAGATGATGCTTCAGGGTATACAATCGCAAAGCAGATGGATGCACGCTCACGCGTATATGGTTCAGCGTTAAATAATGTTGGCGATGCAAAGAGTTTGCTTTCAACAGCTGAAGGCGCATTGCAAGCAGTTCGCGATCTTATCATATCCGCTCAGGAAAAAATAGCTGGCGCTAACAACCCGAGCGCAGATAAGACAGCAATTGCTAACGATGTCGTTCAACTGGGAAGTGAAATCGGCGATATCATTACCAACACAAACTTTAACGGCACGAGTTTACTGTCTGCGGCATTTTCGCAAGCATACCAAGTCGGATATTCTTCATCCGAATCGGTAACGGTTTCGTTTGATGCAAGCGGTGTTACAGCAAGTACATTAACAGGTGTTACATCGGCAACGGTTGCCGCAACAAGCATATCCACAATAGCAACCAGCGCAGAAACAGCATTACAAAAAATTGGTTCTTATCTCCAACGTTTGGATATTAAAGAAACCAATATTAATAGTGCAATTACAAATATCCAAGCATCAGTAAGCAGAATTATGGATGCCGATATTGCGATGGAACAGGTTACTGTTACAAAGCTGAACATTCTCCAGCAGATGGGTGTCGCGCAGTTATCGCAGGCTAACTCTGCACCACAGCAATACCTGCAGCTGTTTAGGCAATAATCACTTTCTCTAAGTGAGGAGTGGCGGTTACTCGCCGCTCCTCATGTTTTTTACTTTACTGCCGATAGTATGTGTAGTCTATCACTATAAGGAATTATTCCTATGCAATCATTCGCTCAGACAACTCCGCAAAAATCACCGGCTATAAGCATGGCAATTAATAAATACCAACGCGAACAATATCTCAACCTTTCGCCAACTGAAGTAATATTAAAACTGTACGATGCTGTACTTCTCGGCAGTAAAAAAGGTGATAAGCTGCTTGCTATACGCGCACTGACTGAGTTGATAGTGTCGTTAAATTTTGAACATCAAGAGATGTCAACAAATTTATATCGTTTGTACGATTATTGCAAAAGACAAATTTATGCCGGACAATTTAAACATGCAATTACGGTAATTTCAGAATTGCGTGAAGCGTGGGCGCAGGCATTTAAACTCCGTTAGGTTGAAATGTAACAAGGAGTATTAATACTATGGCAGCAATACAACTTACATCCCTTCAGGCGCAAATCGCAAGCGCAGCAGATCAATACCGTACTTCATTAAGCAAGCCAATTGTTGTGCTTCAACAGCAGCGGGCAGCAGCCGTGTCGCGTTCAACTGTGTTCAATACACTGCGCACAAAAATGAAAGCATTGCAAACTGCCGCAGCAGCAATAAATAAAACAGATGCAACATCAAAATTTTTAGTCTATAGTGGAACAAGTTCAAATGCTGCCGTTGCATCAGCAACAGCAACGAGCGGACAAGCTATTGGAGCGCACACTCTATTAGTTACACAACTTGCAAAAAATGACTCACTTGTCTCTTCCCGCATTATAAGTGCGAACACCGACATTACCACTGCACAAGGTATTGGAGTAAAACAATTTTCGGTAACAGTGAACGGCACAGCCGTATCAATAAGTGTTACATTGGATGGAACAGAGACCAACAGCGCTCTCCTCACAAAAATTTCAACTGCCATCAATGCAAGTTCAACTGTTGGTGTATCAGCCGCAGTTCTTACTGATACAGCGACGACAAGTAAGTTAGTTCTCTCATCAAAAAGTACCGGCTCTAACAATGCAATCACACTTGCTGATGTTACCGGCACATTAATGAATGGAGTCGGCATAAGCAGTGCCGTTGTTTCCGGACGAACTGCCGCAACAGCAACTACTGCAGGATACATGTATTCTGCAACAACATCGCTTGATGCTAATGTAACTCTCGATGGAATTGCTTTAGTAAAAACATCGAACACTATTACCGACGCGCTTTCGGGTGTAACTATTTCTTTAAGTGGAACACAGTTAGGAACCGATGTGCCGGTTACATTAAATGTTGGTCTTGATAAAACTGCAATTAGTGCGAATGTTAAAACATATTTGGATGCGTATAACGCTGTTATCGCCGAAGTGCAAAAGCAAACCAAAGTTGATGCGGTAGCAAAAACACGTCAACCACTTGCGGGCGATCCAACGTATGTTGGTTTGCGTTCAAGCCTTCGCTCGTTAATGGCTTCACAAGTATCCAGTGTTACGAGTGGAAATCCGGATTACCTTTCTACTATTGGAATTACTGCTGACGCGGCTGGCGCTTTAAGTATTTCTGATACAACAAAATTTAACGATGCTATTACCACAACCAGTACAAAAGTTTCTGATTTATTTAACTCTACAAGCGGATTAGCTGTGCAGATGAAAACAGTGATGGATAATTTTGTAAAATCTGGCGGCGTGTTGGATGGTAATTTGGCAGCCACACAGTCTCGTATTAGAAATACTGATAAAACAGGATATGCTTTACAAGCCAGAATAGATAAAAAAGTAGAGCAATTTCAAAGGGATTTAGCTAACGCTCAGGTGATGCTTTCAAAATTAAGTGCACAGTCTCAATCAGTCGGGTTATATGCCTCACAGGTTGGCAGCGGTGCCTTCGGTTAGGTACAGGGCATCTCTAAAAACTCAAAAAGAATTGTCATTGCGAGCTGTTCTTTGGCGAAGCCCCGAAGGGATCCCCTTGGGACAATCTCGTTTTTTCTTTTTAATTGAAAGATTGTCCCAAGGGGATCCCTTTGGGACTTCGGTCGGTACGCTAAAGCGTACCTCCCTCGCAATGACGACGATGTTTTTAGAGATGCCCTTAACAGAACCCTTCAAGGGTTACTCACGCTGAGTAGTAGTTACATTTTTAATGCCCTAAAGTTTTTTAAAGAACTGCCGATGATTATACCAACAGTATGAATACCGAACAGTTTTATCGAAATTACATAGCACGTTCAGAAGAAATGAAAATTGCAATACAGCGAAAAGACTGGGCGAATGTAGATCAATATGTTCAGTGGCGTGAAGAACATCTTACGCAGATGAAAGAAGCAATTGAGCACAACGATGTTACTGCTGATATTCATAAGGAATGGTTAAATAAAATTATGGTATTGGAATGCGAAAATATTTTTTCGTTAACAAAGATGACGGAGTTACTTAAGCATTCAATACAGGAAAGTAGGAAACAAGAACGTTTACTTCAGTACACATATAATGCTTAAACGTGTACACAGTACAACGAGAGAACATGGAGGTTTATTATGTTACAAACAACATTATCACCGCCGACAATACAGCCCGTTGAGTGGGCAAACGAAGTCTATCAAACACCGACTGAATGGAATACTACACCGGCTGTTAACAGCAGCAACAGTATTACTGCCCAGCAGACACGGGCAGTACCATCTGAACAGAGCGATAGTCTGGATGAACAGCAGAAAAACGAACTTGTAAAAAAACTCAATACAACATTACAAACGTTTGATACCAACGTAAGTTTAGAGTGGAATGATAAAATAAAACGCACAGTCATTCGTGTTGTAGATAACGACACCGGCAAAGTAGTACGCCAAATACCAAGTGAAGATCTTCTTCGATTATCAGAACGCATCACTGAACTGCTTGGCGCACTGTATGATAAAAAAATGTAATGTAGTAGAGCTATCTATATAGAGTGAAAAAGTAAAAAGGAGAACTTGTCATGGAAGTTAAAAATGTAACTAATATTGCCGCCGTAAAGCAGTTACGAGATGAAGTGCGAATCAAAAAAGAGCACGTTGACGCCGAGAAAAAAGACAACGTTGAAATTTCTGAGGAAGCAAAAGAGTTATTCAGCACCAAACATACTGCACGTATTGAAATGCTGAAAGCACGGGTCGAAAGCGGATATTATTTTTCTGATGAAGTAACAGAAAAAACTGCGGAACGGATTTTAAAATCATTGTAGTGCCGGAGTAACCCTTCGACACGTTGATTACGAGCAAAAGTTATGAATGATGACCTCATACATAACTTTTGCTTTTTTGTTGATAATAAACTGTCCTTGCCTTCCTCTGAAAGAATACCAATATTCTATTGAAAAATAGTCCCGAAGGGATCCCTTCGGGATTATGAAACCTTTGGCGAAGCCATTCCTTCGGGACTTCGCCACCATCACTTCGTGACTTGTGCCGAAGGCATCCCTTCGGGAAAGGTTTTTAGAGATGTCCTTTTATTACTACAGAGCATCTCTAAAAACTCACGAATGAATAAAAATAGAACACTGATGACACGGATTAATACGGATTTTATCAGTGAAAATCAGTCCCATCAGTGTTATCTCACGAAGTGATGGCTTCGCTCACGTGTTCCATTAAATTAGTTTTTAGAGATGCCCTACAGTAATTTGTTCGCCTATGTCGAAAATAAAAATAATTTTGGCTGAAGACTATGCAATCGTACGGCGGGGCATTGCTTCTTTGTTAAAGCTCAACCCTGATTTTGAAATTATTGCAGAAGTAGAAAATGGCCGCGAAGCAATACAAAAAGTTGAAGCATTACAGCCTGATATTGTCTTAATGGATATTGGTATGCCTGTGCTGAATGGTCTTGAAGCCACAGCGCACATCAAGAAAAAATTTCCGCATATTAAAGTGCTGATTGTTACAGTACAGGAAAGCGAAGAGTTTATTTTACAAATTATTGTTTCCGGGGCAAACGGGTATGTTTTTAAAAACTCGTCTCCTGAAGCGCTTGCACATGCCGTTACGATTGTCGCGCAGACAGAGAAATTCTTTAGCCCCTCTCTTTCCCCTGCCGAAGTGCAGGAATATCTGAAACGTGTGCAGGATGGGAATATTGCTGTCGATCCGCTCACACCGCGAGAAAAAGAAATTTTACAATTGATTGCTGAAGGACATTCTCACTTCAACATTGCCGGGCTGTTGCATCTTTCAGTCCGCACAGTTGATACACATCGAAATAATATTATGCAAAAATTA
>CAYHZL010000162.1:0-8131 GCA_964361075.1 uncultured Chitinophagaceae bacterium | reverse complement strand
AATCTTTTCTTTAATGATTTTAAGATTGCTTCGGCAAAAAACGCCTCGCAATGACAGTACTGGTTGTTTTGTTTGACAACTGTGGCATTAGTGATTCCTTACGTTGACAGCATTGGGGATAAAGGGTGGGGTTGTTTTCGCTGAGCAATTACGATATGGGCAGTTCCAAAAATTAAAAACATAAAGAATTTATGCCACTAAGACACAGAGACGCGAAGAATCACAATGAAGTGCGTAATGACATTTTTCTTCGTGTAACTTTGTGCCTTCGTGCCTTTGTGGCAATAATTAGAACTGCCCATATGTTTTAATATTATTGGAACTTCATCAACTCTTCCAAAGTCTGTACTGCAAATTTAGATTGCAGGTGATTCATAAAATGAATTAACACGTGCGCAGTAATAAACGCATCCGCAGAAGCGCGGTGTAAATTCTTTGTTCGAATGCCTAATGCTTTTGCCACAGGCTCAAGAGATTTACTCTGAAGGTGCGGCAATAATTTTCTCGCAAGTTTGCACGTACACACCACACGGTTATCCATTACTGAAATATTTCCTCTGCGCAGCGTTTCATTCACAAATCCCAGATCGAACGATGCGTTGTGTGCAGTAAAAATTCCATCGGAAAGAAATTCTGAAATGGATGGCGCTATTTCTTGTACTGTTGGCGCACCGTACACCATTTCATCGTCAATGCCCGTCAGTTCAGTAATAGAATATGGAATCGGCATTTCGGGATTCACAAGCGAAGCAAACTCGTCAATCAACTTTCCTTCTTTTACTTTTATCATTGCAATTTCTGTAATGGCACTCGTGCGCGGCGAAAAACCGGTCGTCTCAACATCAACAACAACAAACGTGCATTCGGAAAGTAGCTGCACCATTACGGCAGTTCGCCTTTCAAAAATTTTTCGCAAATAGTTACATCTTCCTCGCTGCCAATAAACAGCGGCGTGCGCTGATGTAATTCATTCGGTATCACATCCAGAATGCGTTTCGTTCCATCAATGGCGCGACCACCGGCTTGCTCACAAATAAATGCCAACGGATTATTTTCGTACATCAAACGAAGTTTGCCATTTGCATTACGCGAATCTCCTGGATATAAATAAATTCCGCCATACAGAAGTGTGCGATGAAAATCTGCAACCAGTGAACCGATATATCTTCCCGAATATGGACGCGAGGTTGCCGTCTCTTCTTCCTGTAAATATTTAATATATTTTTTTACACCGTCGCCCCACCATTTGTAATTGCCTTCGTTCACGCTGTAAATTTTTCCACGCTCCGCCATGAAAATATCTTCGTGCGAAAGTAAAAACTCTCCGATGCTCGGGTCAAGTGTGAAGCCGTGCACGCCATCGCCTGTTGTGTACACCAACATTGTACTCGAACCGAACACTACATAACCGGCAGCAATTTGTTTATAGCCCGGTTGTAAACAATCATCCAACGTACCGTCTTCTCCGCGAGAGATGCGGCGATAAATAGAAAAAATTGTTCCAATACTTACATTCGCATCAATATTGCCGGAGCCGTCTAAAGGATCAAACAGCAAAACATATTTCCCTTTCGGGTAATGCTTCGGAATAAGCAAAATATTTTCATTCTCTTCAGAACCCATACAGCACAAATGCCCGCCGTGATCCATAGCCTTATAAATTGTTTCATCAGCAAACACATCTAATTTTTTTACAGAATCTCCGGACGAATTTTCTTTCCCTGCAACGCCAAGAATATTTACAAGCCCTGCCTTTGTTACTTCACGCCAAATAATTTTTATTGCCAATGATAAATCGCGCAAGAGCGCAGAAAAATTTCCCGATGCACCGGGATGCTGACGCTCGCCATCATTAATATGACGCTCGAGTGTAATCACTTTGCCTTTGTAGGACGACATAACGGCTCCAATAATACTGTTGATAAATATTTTTATTGGAATAAAATTAGGAAAAACGGATTGAGGATGCAAGGTGAAAGAAAACAGCAGATATACGTAGTACATCTTTCAAAGAGGAAAACATTTTTTGTATAACAAGGTCTGTATACTTTTGGGAAAGGAAAGTTCTTTTTCGAAGGAAGTGTTTGGCATACTCTCTACTTTACTTCTTGTTCTTTGTATTGCAGTTGGTACAACTTGTAGTAAATCCCATTCAGCGATAACAATTCTTGGTGTGTTCCGCTTTCGCGCACTTCACCTTTGTGAAGCACGATGATGTTATCTGCCCGTTGAATTGTAGAGAGACGATGCGCAACGACGATTGCAGTTCTATCAACAAGCAGTGTTTGTATTGCAGATTGAATAAGTTGTTCTGTTTCCGTATCAACGCTCGAAGTGGCTTCATCAAGAATTAAAATTCTCGGATTGTAGGCAAGCGCTCTCGCAAATGAAAGCAATTGTTTTTGTCCGACAGAAAGCGTTGCGCCGCGTTCTTTTACTTCTTCATTATATTTGTTCGGTAATGTTTGAATAAACGGATCAACACCAACCATCGTTGCCGCTTGCTGCACTCGTTCCAGCGAAATTGTTTCGTTGCCTAAATTAATATTTCCTTTAATGTCGCCGGAAAATAAAAAGACATCCTGCAGCACAACGGCGATATGCTTTCGCAAATCACCGGTTGCAAGATCGCGGATGTTTATTCCGTCAACAAGAATTTCTCCTTTTTGAATTTCATAAAATCGTGAGAGCAAACTGATGATGGTTGTTTTTCCTGCGCCGGTATGCCCGACAAATGCAACGGTTTCTCCGGCGCGAATTTTAAACGAAACATTTTTCAAGACCCAATGTTCGTCTCCATGATGAGAACCATCAGAAGTGTACGCGAACCACACATTGCGAAATTCAATTTCTCCGCGTATCGTCTGCAATGCGATTGGTTTCTCCGCATCAGCAATAATTGATGTATCATCCAGCAATTTAAAAATCCGCTCGGACGATGCCATAGCCGTTTGCATGATGTTGTATTTTTCAGACAAGTCGCGAATCGGTCGCCAAAACATTTCATTGAATTGTAAAAATGCCATCACTGTTCCGATTGTAACAGTACCTTCAAGCGCATTTCCGCCGGCATACCAAATAATTAAACCGACAGCCACTGCGCCAATAATATCGACCGCCGGATAAAAGATCGCATAATAAAAAACTGTTTTGATGTTTGCATGGCGATGTCCGGCGTTGTGTTCGGAAAATTGCTGGTATGCTTTTTTCTCCCGTCCGAAAATTTGGTCAACCAACATGCCGGTAATATGTTCCTGCATAAATGTATTGATGCGTGCGATATACAAACGGACTTCGCGGTATGCTTCGCGCGCTTTTTTTCTGAAAAGAAATGTTCCGTAAAATAAAAACGGTAGCACACTCAGCGAAATAAACGCGAGCCGCCAGTTCATTGAAAACATAAACCATACGATACCGATAATCATAAACACATCGCTGAACACCATCACGATGCCGGATGAAAACATTTCGTTCAACACTTCAACATCATTTGTTACACGTGTAATAAGTCTGCCGATGGGATTCTTGTCGTAAAATTTTAGAGAGAGCTTTTGCAGATGACGGAAAATTTCCATCCGCAAATCAAGAATAGTTTTCTGTCCGATGAGTTGTGTTATATACGCATTCAGATATTGCACCACGCCGCGAATAATGAGCAGCAATAAAAACAACAGCGTAGTGTTCAATAAACCGTTCGCATCCTTTTGCGCAATATTTACATCAACGGCAATCTTTGTGAAGTACGGGCGCACCGCTTCCAAACCGGAAACCATCACACTCAACAAAATTGCAAATACCACCTGCCATTTATACGGACGCAAATACTTGATCAAACGCCGCATTAAATTGGCGTCGTAGGCTTTGCCTAATATGTCATCGTCTTGAAGAGACATGTAAAGTCAAAAGTAAAAAGTTAGAAGTAAAAAGTTATTGTTTCTTTGATTTTGCAGTCTTTACACTTGCACCGAGAATTTTTCTAATCTCATCAGATTCTTTTATTATCTCACTCAAACGATTAGATTCTACAAATTTTTTATTCCTTACAATTCTTAACCAATAATGTGTTTCACGAGATTCCTTTAAAGCAATGTTCATTTTATGAATAAAATCTGCACGGGATTCCCCTGCTCTTGATTCCTCCACATTCGCACCAATTGATGTTCCGGATCGAGCAAGTTGTCGCGCAACTGTCTTGCCACTATGTGTATTCGGTATTTTATCAACAACAGACAATACCCGAAGTGCAAATTCATAAGTTCGTTTATCAATGTCAATGCTACTATTAGTCATACATGACTCCTTTCAGTATTTTTTTTTTGACTTTTGACTTCTCACTTTTGACTTTTTACAATTCTTCTAATTCTTTTTCAAGCAGTTGCTTCATATTCAAATCGGCATAGATGCCGCCGCGCGAAACTAATTCGTCGTGCGTACCTTGCTCAACAATTTTTCCATTATCCATCACAACAATGAAGTCGGCATCTTTCACTGTTGAAATACGATGCGAAATAATAATGCTCGTTCTATTTTCCATGATAGCACGGAGCCGCTTTAAAATTTCATCTTCCGTATGTGTATCCACAGCAGAAAGTGCATCATCGAGAATAAGAATTTTTGGTCTCCGAATAACCGCGCGCGCAATGCTTGTGCGTTGTTTCTGTCCGCCGGAAAGAGTAATGCCGCGTTCACCAAGCAATGTGTCGAAGCGCTGCGGAAAATCGGCGACATCTTTTCCGATTTGCGAAATCTCCGCCGCTTCATAAATAAATTCAGCAGCGGTTGCATCGAAACCGTAGCTGATGTTTTCAGTAATAGTTTCTGAAAACAAAAATGTTTCTTGCGGAACATAGCCAATGCCGGCACGCAGTACTGCAAGTGGAATTTTTTTGATATCAACACCATCAATCAACAGCGAACCATCCGTTACATCATACAAGCGCGGCAGTAAATTTACTACTGTGCTTTTCCCCGATCCGGTGTATCCAACAACAGCAAGCGTTGTTCCTTTGTTGATTTTCAGTGTAATATTTTCAAGTGTATTCTTTTTTACATTCTGATGTGCGAACGAAACATTGCGAAATTCAATATCTCCTTCAATGTGTGTAATGGAATGATCTGTTGCCTCCGTATCTTGAATTGCAGCTTCCGTATCGAAAATTTTTGCAAGCCGCGCCATCGAAGCAGCGCCTTGCTGAATAATATTCGTCACCCAGCCAAATGCAATCATAGGCCAGATAAGCATTCCAAGATATGTGAAGAATGCAGTCAGCGTTCCGATGGAAATTTTTCCTGCAATCACTTCCAAACCGCCTACATACATCGTAATAATTAACGATAACCCGACGAGCACAATCATCAGCGGCCACATTATTGATTGCGCCACGGCAAGTTCCATATTTTTTTTGAAATAGCTCCAACTGATTTTTCGAAATTGCTCTATCTCGTACTCTTCGCGAACGTATGCTTTCACCACGCGAATGCCGGAGAGATTTTCTTGTGCGCGTGTGGTAAGTTCCGAGTATTGTTCCTGACGTTCGTTAAATTTTTTGTGAATAATTTGTCCGAGTTTATAGACGCCAATCGAAACGAACGGCATCGGCACCAAGGAAAGCAATGTGAGCTGCCAATCTTTTATAAACATCAGCGTAAGCGACATGACCAGCACCATCAACGTATCAGCCGGGTACATAATTCCGGGACCAAGCACGTTGCGCACAGAACTGATATCGTTGGTTGCGTGCGCCATTAAATCGCCGGTTGGTGTGTTTTGAAAAAAACTAAGCGGCAGCGTTTGAATGTGTGCGAGAAAATCGTTGCGCAGGTCGTATTCAATTTTGCGTGAAACGACAATAATAGTTTGCCGCGTTAAAAAAAGCATGATGCCTGAAACAACAGCAAAGCCGACAATGAGTACTGCATACCACAACAAGTCTGTGTGATTTAAACTATGCGACTCGATACCGTGTTTGATAGTATCAATTGCACCGCCGATAAAAATTGGAGTAACAACATAAAAAAGATTACTGATGATAACAGTCAGCAATCCCCAATACAACGTTGTTTTATATTTTACCAGATATGGTTTTAATCGAAGAAGAGAGCGCATTCAGTGTAATAAATGTTTCAAATGGTTTCCAGTAAAAAAATACATTGAAAATCCGCCAGGAGTCTATCGGAAAGAAAAATCATAGCCACATTCGCCGCGGCGAATCACAGATTAAACTTATAAAATATATTACCTAAAATCTGTGAATCTGTGACTTAATCTTTTAGGATGAAAAAAAATTAGCGTTATAGAAGTATCCGATAGTAACTTACAAATTCTGGTCTCGACAATCAAACAAAATGCGACTACTTCCTTATTCTTGCAACTCATACACATCCTTCTTACATTGATTATAAAATTTTCTATCAATTAAATAGTTCTCGCTGAAAAAGTCATTGTCCCAAATGGATCCCTTCGGGACGAGCGAGTGTTTTTTATGAGCGAAGTTCCAAAGGAATGCCTTCGGCACAATCTTTTCTTCAAATTTTTAAGATTGCTTCGGCAAAAAACGCCTCGCAATGACGCACAAAGAGTATTTCAGTGAGAACTAAATAAAAAAACGGCGGACCCTATGCAGTTATCAAAAGATTTTTTACGCACAATACCCAAAGTACTTTTGCACGATCATCTCGATGGCGGTTTGCGTCCGCAAACTGTTATCGAATTGGCGCGCGATCAGAACTATGATAAACTTCCGACAAGCGATGCGGGAGAATTGGATCAATGGTTTCAACGCGGAGCGCAGCGCGGCAGCTTGCCGTTATTTCTTGAAGGATTCGAACACACGTGCGGCGTCATGCAAACCGAAGAAGCGCTGGAGCGTGTTGCGTACGAAACAGTTGAAGACATGCACAACGATGGTGTTGTCTATTTTGAAACTCGCTTCGCGCCAATTTTTCATACCGGAAAAGGTTTGTCAACACAACGTGTTGTGCGCGCAGTGTTGAACGGACTCGAGCGCGGCAAAAAAGAATTTGGTGTTCACTTCGGTGTGCTGATCTGCGCAATGCGCCACATGGAACCGGTTGTCTCGCAGGAAGTTGCAGAACTTGCCGTCGACTTTCGAAATCACGGCGTTGTCGGTTTCGATCTTGCAGGTGAAGAAGGCGGATATCCGCCGAAGAAACATGTGGATGCGTTCCATTATATTCAACGCGAAAACTTTAATATCACCATTCATGCCGGCGAAGCATTCGGCAAAGAATCAATCTGGCAGGCAATTCAATGGTGCGGCGCGCATCGTATCGGGCACGGCACGCGATTGATTGAAGATATGAAAATAAAAGATGGCGAAGTGCTCAGCATGGGAACGCTCGCGCAATTTGTTTTGGACAAACGTATTCCGATTGAAATTTGTCTCACCAGCAACGTGCACACCGGCGCAGTACGAACGATAGCAGAACATCCGTTCGGAATTTTTCATCGTTACAAATTTCGCGTAACATTAAATACCGATGACCGGCTGATGAGCGGCATTACGCTTACCGATGAGTATCATGTTGCGCACACAGTTTTTGGATTGGATGTTATTGATCTCGAAAAAATTACTATCAATGCAATGAAGAGCGCGTTCATTCCGTACAAAGATAGAATAAAAATTATTTATGATATTTTGAAACCCGGGTATGCTAAAGCAAAGGGGCAGCTTGCACGCGGATAAGATTACAATACATGTCAGTTGGTTACTTGTTAATGGAACACGGATGATACAGATGAAACGGGTGTACACAGATTCGATTTTCTTTTTGCTATTCGTACATAGTTCCATTGTTATCAGATCGAATCCGTTATTTCTGTGTCATCTGTGTTCTATTTTTGAAAACAACTGAGTAGTTACAAAACTTCATCTCGATGAAAAAACTTTTTCCGATAGTGAGCTGATTGATTTGATGACAACACATACCGATTTACTTCAGCACCCCATTGTTGAAAAAGGAAACAAAGCCATTCTTGCAAGACCTGCAGAACGCATTAAGGAAATTTTGTAATGTATTTATATTTTCTCCGGCACGGTGAAGCGGAACCGTATGTGCAAAGCGATTTCGACCGTGAGCTGACCATTGAAGGTATTAATGCCGCAACAAT
>CAYHZL010000161.1:0-8214 GCA_964361075.1 uncultured Chitinophagaceae bacterium | reverse complement strand
GAAGGTTTCGTAATCCCGAAGGGATCCCTTCGGGACTAGTTTTTAGAGATGCCTTATAGTGGCATGTATAAAACAAAAAAGCGCGGGCGAAATCCCTCGCTTATTAATTCTCAGAGAAAAAATTATCAGATAGTAAACTACTTACGCTGCATCCGCACGCTTGCGCCGGAAAATTGAAACAACAAACCCGACAAGCAACAGCGCGGTTCCAATCCACACCAAACTAATAAACGGCTTGATGCTCGCTTCTACAACCAACGCTTCTTTCGGACTTTGATGTTGAGTACTGTTTTGAAGAAGAGATAATTGCACAGAAGATTTTGCCTCACCCATTCCGCCAACATTCATTGTCAACATTTGTATTTTGCCAAGCAGCTTCGATTCGGCAGGAAAATATTTTGGTTCTTTTTCGCCGAAGAGAACGAATGGCGTAACGGTTTCTTTTTGCGCGGCGGAACTTATTTCAAGCACTGCACCCACTTTCATTCCGCCGCCGCCCATTTGGCTCATTCCATGTTCACCCATATCAAATTTAATAAATGTAACGCTCACACCATTCACATTTGCTGATTCACCTTTGTTGATGGAAAGCGTGCCGTCATTTCCCATTTGACTTTGTTCGATACCAACCGGCGAGAGATATAAATCTTTTGTTGCGAATGAAAGGATGTCCGGATTTTTCATCACACCTTGTTCGGGTGTTTCAAACATCACCGGCTCGAGTATAAAAATTTTTCCATCTTTTTGAACTGAAACCGTAAACGCAGTTTTATCTCCATCTGTTGGATGGCTGCCTGTGTAGGTGAGTGTATATCCAAAAATATCTTGCGGTAAATTGAGTTCGAGTATTGCATTTTTTTTATCATTGTATTTTCCGTTGAGAAGAACGCCGACAAGAAAAACTGCCAATCCAATGTGTGCAATTTTTCCCCCCATCATTCTGAAATTACCACGCGATGTGAGATATGCAATTTCAAGATTCACAAACAACGCAAAGAGCGATGCAAAGATGAAAAGCATATTCATCGCATTGAATGAACTGAACACGGCAATGAATATTGTAGTGATAAATGCTGCAATCAGCGACTTCCACGATTTTCCTCCCAGCATTGTAAAATCTTCTTCTTCCCATTTCACTAACAGACTGTAACCGATGAGCAGCGTTATGAACACTGCAATAGGAAAATTCATCATGTCATAGAACGATGGCTCAACGCGTGTAGTAGATGCAATCGGCAGACTTGTTCCAAAGAAAATAATGACTGAACTTGCAAGCAACACAAATGAACCAATTGTTAGCGCAAATTCGCGCGTACGCCAGTTCATCGGTTTTGCAATTGCATGTAATTCTTTTCGACGAACAAACATAAATCCGAAACCGAGAAGTGTGGAGCCAAGTAAAAATGCAAGCAACATTCCATAGACAATTGTTCCCGGATCAGTGAACGAATGCACTGATGAATCTCCGAGCACACCGCTCCGCGTTAAAAATGTTGAATACAACACAAGCACAAATGAAAGAATTGCAAAAATAAAATTCGTACGCACCATGTGTCCCGTCCGATGTTGCACAAGCATGGTGTGAAGTAATGCCATAGACATTAACCACGGAATGAGCGAAGAATTTTCAACCGGATCCCATCCCCAATATCCGCCCCAGCCAAGAACGCCGTACGCCCAATACGCGCCAAGCATTAATCCTGCGCCAAGTGTAAATCCGGAAAACAATACCCACGGCAGCGCGCTTGAAAGCCATGTTGAATATTCTTTTCTCCATAACGCCGCAATTGCGAAACTAAACGGTACCGCCATTGCTGCAAAACCGATAAATAAAATCGGCGGATGAATGACCATCCAAAAATTTTGTAAGAGTGGATTTAGACCTCTGCCATCTTGCGGTAATTGACCAGCGATGAGTTCGCCGGGAAACATTTCATAAATAGTTTTAAAAGGAGATTTTGCTACAAGTAACAACACCAAAAAAGTCTGCACTGCAATAAAAACAGAAAGCACATGCGCCTCAAGATTTCGCGTGCGTGTGTAACGGAATAATGCAAAACTTAACAGCGCAGAACAAAGCGCCCAAAAAAGAAAACTTCCTTCCTGTCCTGCATAAAATGCTGAAAAGAGAAAATGCAACGGCAAACTTTTTGAGCTGTAGCTCCACACATATCCGTTTTCAAAATTGTGGAAAAGAATATCCTTCAGCAAAAATATTGATGCTGCAAGAATGGCAAAGCCGCTCGTAAATAAACCACGCCGCGCCATTGCAAGCGATTTTTTATCGCCCCGCGTTACCCGCACGTACGAAAGTATTGTCAGCAATCCGGAGAATAGTGATAGGTAGATAAATAATTTTCCAAACATATATTTTTCCTTTTTATTGTTTCAATATTGAGTACTTGATCTGTAAAGATGCAATCTATGTGCCACGAAATAATGGAACAAAAACTGTAACGATAACTAATGGGCATCTCTAAAAACAGTGTCGTCATTGCGAGAGAGCGAAGCGACCGAAGCAATCTTTCAATTAAAAGAAAAAACGAGATTGCTTCGCCAAAGAACGGCTCGCAATGACAATTATTTTTAGGTTTTTAGAGATGCCCTAATCATAAAAACGTAAAAGCAAAAACAAATCGTTGAAAAATATATCTCAATATCGTTTAATATGTATATTGAATTGAGACAGAGAAGTCCATATATAATTCCCAATTTCGCAAAATACGCTTGATTTACCTTCCTGATAATGGGAATACGATGAAAACGATTGCTGAATTTTTCAACATTTCAACATTTTTTCGTGGCACATAGATTGCAGTTTCATTGCGCAGTTGAAAGGGATATTTTATGAAATTTATTTATTTAGTGCTCACACTCCTACTGCTCGCAGCTACCACAAGCTATGCTCAAGTTATTAATGGACGATTGACAACATCAGTGTACGGCTGGCAAGGACGCACTGCGACATCGGCATTGGACAAAGTAACCTATCTACGCGGCTACGAAAACGTACAGCTCGATGTCTTCCATGAAAAATTTTCTTTCTCTACAAATTTTCAAGTTGCAAATGATTTTGCATCAACGCTCAGTCAGGATCCGGAATTACGTCTTTCAACATTTTCACTTAAAGCACGGCGCATTGCAGACATGATTGATATTTCTGCCGGACGTCAATATGTATTTGCCGGTGTTGGCAACGGAATTATTGACGGCGCTGTTACAAAATTTTCTTACATGGATGGAAAAGTTACCGCACAATTGTACGGCGGATACAATGTTATTCAAACACGCACAATCAATCTGAATAAAAAGTTATTAGATAATGGACTTTACGGCGGACAGATTACCGCAACTCCATTGCAAGATATGATTGTTGGTTTCAGTTATATGAAACGAACGCACAAACCAGACGCTGTTACACTGCAACGCGTTGATTCCCTCTTTCATCCGTACACTGTTGTGATGTACTACTCGCCGACTGAAGAAGATTACGCAAGCTTCGATGCTGAATATTTATTTTCCACAAAGTTAAGAACTTATGGTCGCTTTGATTATGATTTAAATTTCGAACGCATCGCGCGCGGTGAATTGTTTGCACGTGTCGGTGTGATGAACCAACTTAATGTAACAGCAGAATATATTTATCGCCAGCCTCGCCTCGGATATAATTCAATTTTTTCCGTGTTCAGTACCAACAGTACACAAGAAATTGAAGGCGGCGTCGAGTACGATTTCTCCTCTACCTTCCGCACATTTGCCCGCTTCGGGTATGTAAAATATGTTGATGACAACAGCCAGCGCATTCGTTTCGGCGGCACGTACGAATTTCTTTCTGCTGCCTTCACAAAAAATTTAGGATATGCCGGCGACTTGAATGGACTTTCGTTGCAAGCAGCATATCCAATGATGGAACAACTCATTACACCAACACTCGGAGTAGGATATGCAAGCTACAAATTAGCAAAAGACGCTCCGTCTAATACTACGATGAACGGCATGGTCGGTGTAACGTATCGTTTAACAACGATACTTTCTGCAGACGTGCAATTGCAATATATCAAGAACACGTTGTACGATAGTGATACTCGAATTTTTGTAAAATTCAGCTACCTCTTTAATAAGAGACTTGGCTTGATCTAATGGCGCCTTTGGCGCCACTAATGGTGGTACTATGAAGCTTAAAATTTCTTTAGCACTTTTCTTTTTCCTCAGCGCCGGATGGTTGTTGTTTGGTCGAGATGGTTCTGCAAGTTCAATTGCTGTTGCAGATAATCCGAAGCCGTTCGTAAAATTTTCACATGCAAAACATGTGAACGAACTTGGCAACGAATGTAATACGTGCCATACCGAAGTGGAACAAAGCACATCGTTGATTTCAACACGGTTAATTCCGGGTCATAGCACATGCCAAAGCTGCCACGAACAAGAAGTAACGAACAACTGCAACTATTGCCATTTTGAAAATACACCAACCCGCACAACGGTAGTTGTCCAGCGGGAAATAAATTTCAATCATAAAGTTCATGCAACAGATCAAAAGATGGCGTGTCTTGTGTGTCATGAAAATATGAATAGCAATGAAAACGCATCGAATCTTTCGCCCCCCACAATGGCGACATGCGTCTCTTGCCACAACAATCAACTCGTTACCAACGAGTGCGCCACATGCCACAGAAATCTTGCAACACTCTATCCGAAATCTCACTCCGTCGGAAACTTTAAAGAAGAACACAAACATGTTGTTCGCTTGAACACAATGGAAGCGCGATGCGAATCATGCCATAGCGATAACTTCTGCGCACAGTGCCACGACGGTGCAACTCTTCTTACTCTCACTTCAAAAGAAAAAATTGGAATGGTATCGCCGCGCACCATCAGCCCGGACAAAGGTCAATTACTTGTCGGACAAATGGTACACGATATCAACTATCGCTTCACACATAGTATAGACGCAAAAGGAAAAACTCAGGAATGTCAGAGCTGTCATCGCTCGCAGCAATTCTGCAACGATTGTCATGCAAACGGCAGTGCAGCCCTTGGCGGCACGCGTCCGATTTCGCACGATGGATTCGGATTTGTGATTGTTGGCGGTTATGGCAGCGGCGGCGGAAAACATTCAGAGATGGCTCGGCGCGATATTGAACAATGCGCAAGCTGCCACGATGTGCAAGGAAGCGAACCTGCTTGTATGAAATGCCATAATGATAATGATGGAATTAAGCACACAAATCCAAAAACACATGCTGATGGTTTTTTGAATAATGTTCGTGGTGAATTGCACGATAATGCCGGTGCAAATTGCTACACATGCCACATTGATGCGAACGCTCGTCCCAACGGAATTTCCGGACAAGGATTTTGCGGTTACTGTCACGGAAAAAAATGATCTGAGGTTTTTATGACAAAGAGTTTTTTCTCTATTATATTTGCTGCTATCTTGCTCGCCATTGTTTTGAATGGATGCAGCAAATTGAAGAACGACCAGACACCTGTTGCACCTTCGCCGGTGAATGTCCATCCTGAAGGATTTAAAGACAATATTATTTCTGCAGATTTTCATGGGAAGACAATTGCGAAACAAAATTACGACTTAGGATTTTGCAAAAAATGTCATGGCTATGATTACAAAGGCGGCTCTACAAATGTATCATGTCTTATATGCCACAACAAGGTGAATGGTCCTGAGAACTGTACAACGTGCCATGGAAGTTCAGTGAATGCTGCACCGCCGAAAGACCTTACAAGAGACTCCGTACGCACAGCGCGCGGAGTTGGCGCACACCAAATCCATTTACTTGGTGGAACAATGGACAGACCTTTTGCATGTACTGAATGTCATAAAGTTCCGAAAACTATCAACGATGCCGGACACATAGATCAATCATCAGGTGCAGAAATTATTTTTGATTCCACTTCAGTTTTCTATAAGAGCAATGCGAAGTACAATTCACAAACTGTATCGTGTGAAAATGTGTATTGCCACGGAAATTTTGCAAATGGTAATACAACAAACATGCCTGTATGGAATGATGTAAGCGGCAGTGCATCAGCATGTGGTACTTGCCATGGCGATAAAAACGCAATCGATCCGCAGGACAAGGCACGACCAAAAACAATTTCACAAGGCGGCACACACCCAGATAAAGGTGCATTTGGTACAACAACGTGCTCAAATTGCCATGGTCTTGTTATAGATATTAATTTAAAATTTACTGATCCATCAAAACACATCAACGGCAAAGTTGATTAGTTATCGCTGAAATATTCTTTGCGCGTCATTGCGAGGCGTTTTTTGCTGAAGCAATCTTAAAAATTTGAAGAAAAGATTGCTTCGCTCATAAAAAACACTCGCTCGCAATGACTTTTTCAGTGAGAACTAATTAGTAGGTTTTGGTGAGGTTCCACAAAGAAATTTTTTGATTTTACAAAAAATCAAAATCAACAATGCAACATGAATCACAAGTTCGTGATGCATATTTCTCAAAACAACATACTAAAAAGGAGTACTTATGAAACATCTTTCGAAACTCTTCGGAGTATTGTTTGCGTTTCTACTGCTTGCAGCAGTAGGATGTAAAGGTCCGGCAGGCGATCCGGGCGCAACGGGTGCTAACGGTAAAGATGGTGGTAATGGTAAAGACGGTGCAAACGCCGGCTTTGTTTATTTTGACGGATTTAAGGACAGCTTAAAATGCGCTACATGCCATACACCAGGTATTGATACCACATTTTATGTCGCAGGTCGCAAAACAGAATGGAATAATTCTAAACATAATATCGGTGGAGATATTGATCGTAATGCCGCTAACTGCGCAGGATGCCATACTACGGAAGGATTTTTAGATCGTGTACGTATGAAATTCAGTACGCAATTTGCCACTTCGGAAAAATTGCATCCTTCTGCACCTGGTTGTTTTGCTTGCCACGCACCACACGGAAATGGAAATTTTGCACTTAGAGATTCATCTGCCGTAACATTAACAAACGTTTTTGTTGGTGGAACTGATAAACAATTTGATGGTGGATACAAATCGAATCTTTGCGTAAAATGCCATCAACCACGTAATGTATCAGCAGTAACTCCGGCACCAAATGTCAATGCAGCTGCAACAGACACGTTAACAATTACAAGCACTCGTTGGTATCAACATTATGGTGTGCAAGCTCAAATGTTCCTTGGCACAACTGGTAATGGCGGGTTCCAATTCCCAGGATATACATATTCTAATTCAGGTCATACAACTCTTATTACGACCAAAGGGTTGGGTTGTATTGATTGCCACATGCAGAATCCGGTTGGTGGCGGCGCGGCAAAAGCCGGTGGTCATACAATGTGGTTAGAATATGAAGCTGAAGGTAACAAAACAGTAATAGTAAAAAATTGCAAAAAATGTCATGATGATATTACTTCATCCCCAACTACATTTTCTTTATCAAGAGCAAACTTTGATAAATACAAAAATAATGCAGTCGCAACAATTGAAGCAAAATTAGACACTCTTGCCGGTTTATTGATGGATACTTTAATCACTAAAAAATGGACGGCAGGAACAAGGAAAGTTACTGGTCAAACAGTTTCAGTTCCATGGTTGAGCAAATCCATCAATGCTGAAGGTGAAGCCAGCTACAGTATCTTAGCCGGAAGTGTAAGTGGTGTTACTTATCCTTCGATTAAGGCATTACCAGCTACAAAAGCAGGAGCATTGTGGAATTTTATGCTAATTGAGCATGACCGAAGCAATGGTGTCCATAATTATCAATATGCAAAATCATTGCTTGACGCTTCAATCGCTGAATTGAAAAAATAACTGTTTCACGTTTCATCCCTCCTCCATAAATAAAAACCCGATGGGCGATCTGCTCATCGGGTTTTTTATTGCAAAGTAGTTAACGTCGTATAATAATTTTCGTAACTACTCAGCATATTTTTTTTCTAATTTCAGTATTTCCAAAAAAAAACGAATCCCCCGTCCCGATTAAAAAGCAAATCGGGACACCCCCTTTTCAAGGGGGATTTCCTCGCTCTTATTCCCCCTTGAAAAGGGGGTTAGGGGGATTTTTTGAATAAACAATAACGCTGAGTAGTTACGTTAATTTGTAACTACTCAGCGTGGCAAATTAAAAATTCGTTCGCCGCGGCGAATCACCCCCTCTTTTCACGAAGTGATGGCTTCGCCAGATGTTCCAAAGGAATGGCGTTGCCACCTTCGGCAC
>CAYHZL010000160.1:0-8236 GCA_964361075.1 uncultured Chitinophagaceae bacterium | reverse complement strand
AAAATTATGCAAACATCAAAAGGCAAGATACTCTGGGTTGATGATGAAATAGAATTGCTGCGCCCACACATTGTTCTTCTGCGTGAAAAAGGATACGAAGTAACAACCGCCAGCAACGGCGAAGATGCAATCGAATTAGTACGCGCACAACAATTTGATTTAATTTTTCTCGATGAAATGATGCCGGGGCGCGGCGGACTTGAGACGCTTGCCGTGATTAAAGAATTTTCTCCGTCATTACCGGTGGTAATGATTACGAAAAATGAAGCTGAGTCGCTGATGGAAGATGCCATCGGCGGAAAAATTTCTGACTACTTAACGAAACCGGTAAATCCGAGTCAGGTGTTGCTTGCGTGCAAAAAAATTCTGGAAGGAAAAAAAATTCAGAGCGAGCAGGTTTCGAAAGACTACACGGAAGAATTTGCATACATTTCCCGCGCGCTGATGAACCCGATGAGCTACGATGAATGGGTTGACCTGTATCTCAAGTTGGTCTCGTGGGAAATGGAATTGGATAAACATCCCGAGCTTGGATTACAGCGGACACTCGCCGATCAGAAACGCGACGTGAATCTTGAATTCAGCAAATACATCGAACGCAATTATCAAAATTGGATTCATCGAAAAGATAATCGCCCTGTTCTCTCCACAGAAATTGTTGACCGCTACGTTATTCCGCATCTGAATGGAAAAGAATCCGTTTTCTTTTTTGTGATTGATTGTTTGCGTTTAGATCAGTGGCTGGTGATGGAAGAATATTTGCGAGAGTATTTTACAATTGATAAAGAGTATTATTATTCGATTCTGCCGACAGCAACACCGTATTCGCGCAATGCAATTTTCAGCGGATTGTTTCCGTTGGAATTAGAACAACGGTTCCCTGATTTGTGGCAAGGGGAAGATGATAACGAAACAAGCCATAACAAATATGAAAAGCAGTTACTGGATAAATTGTTGGAGCGCCGGAAAGTGCAATTGAAACCGGAAGCAAAGTACATAAAAATTCTCGATGTAGAATTCGGCAAACAGGTTCAAAATAATATTCTTTCGTACACCGGAAATAAGTTGACGGCAATTGTTGTGAATTTTATTGATATGCTCGCGCATGGTCGTTCGGATTATGCGATCTTAAAAGAAATTGCTCCCGATGAATCTGCATACCGCTCGCTTACAAATTCGTGGTTCAAACATTCGTCGTTGCTGGCAATGCTGCAAATGCTTTCAACACGAAAGGATATAAAAATTATTGTAACAACCGATCATGGAAGCGTGCGCTGCATGCACGGCACGAAAGTAATCGGCGATAGAGAAGCATCAACAAACCTGCGGTATAAATTCGGCCGCAATTTGAAATCGGAAGAAAAGAGCGCGGTGTTTGTAAAAAATCCGAAAGATTTTCTTTTGCCTCAACGGGGAATTACGACAAATTATATTGTCGCAAAGGAAGATTATTATTTTGTCTATCCGACTGAGTACCACAAATATTTAGCGCAGTACCGCGACAGTTTTCAACATGGCGGTATTTCAATTGAAGAAATGATTCTGCCTGTGGTTACCATGACGCCAAAGAAATAAAAATATTTTCGTGACAATTATTTCACATAGCGAAAACGAAACAATGTTTGCCGGCGAACAACTTGCCGTCCAACTCCGCAGTGGTGATGTTGTTGCGTTGTATGGCGATTTAGGAACGGGGAAAACTCGTTTTGTAAAAGGTGTGTGCAAAGGACTTGGTCTCGGCGAACATGTAACAAGTCCGACGTTTACGATTGTGAATGAATACATACACGGCAGATTGCCGGTCTATCATTTTGATTTTTATCGAATGCGTTCAATCAACGAGTTGGAAGAAATTGGTTTCGATGAGTATGTGTATGGTGACGGCATCTGTGTGTTGGAGTGGGCGGATATGATTGAAAAAAAATTGCCGCTACAACGGTACGATGTTCACTTCCAACTTGGTGAACAAGAAACGGAACGCATCATTGAAATTGAAAAAATAATTCCGATAGAAATTTCTAAATAAAGGACGGCTCCCAAGATTAAGTTTTTTTTACAGCAAAGACACAAAGGCGCGAAGAAAAAATAAACAAATAAAAAAACCACTTGGCGACTTTGCGGTGAATATGTTTTCAAATTAACACGGCAATATCAAAATGATTCTTGCAATTGAAACAGCAACAGAAATTTGCGGTGTTGCATTATACAATGCTCAAGTTACATTGGCATTTCAAATTGTGAACGAAAAAAATATTCACTCTGAAAAATTGATGAGCTTGATTGATGATGTACTGCGTGAAGCGTCCATTTCAACAAAGCAGCTCGATGGAATTGCAATTTCCAGCGGTCCCGGTTCATTCACAGGTTTGCGCATTGGATTGAGCGTTGCAAAGGGATTAGCTTTCGCGCTTGATATTCCGCTTATTCCAGTGCCGACGCTTGATGGAATTGCGGAGGAATATTTCAGAACGCATTCTTCGATACCTTCAACAATTATCTGTCCTTTGATTGATGCAAAACGAGACGAGGCATATTTTGCATTGTACTCTGTTCTTGCAGATGGTGTTTCACTTATTTCTGAATACGGCATTCAGTCTGTGAAAGAAATTGTTTCAATAACACTTCAGTATCACTCTGTTGTATTTGTTGGCGATGGTGCAAAAAAAATAGCGCCGTTTATTCATTCAGAAAATCAAAACATTATTTCGTCAGTAATTTGTAATCCGGTAGCGGTTGCACAACGTGCCGAACAATGCAGACAAGAACTTCAGCTAAAAGAATTTTCGCACTTCGAACCGCTCTATGTGCGCGAATTTTTCACAACGCTGCCAAAATAAATTTATACCATTGAAATTGCACTAATGGTTGTCTAAATTACTGCCGTTACAATGTGAAAGGAAAGTGTATGGCTTGGTTCAAACGTTCAAAAGAAAATATTTCATCAAGTAATCAGAAAAAAGATACGCCGGAAGGCATGTGGTCAAAATGCGATTCGTGTGGTGAAATTATTCACAAAACTTCACTCGAACAAAATCTTTGGGTCTGCGCGAAATGCGGAAATCATTTTCGCATCGGCAGCAAAGAATATTTTGATATTTTATTTGACGCCGGGACGTTCAAAGAATTTGATAAAAAGATGACGTCGAAAGATCCGCTCAATTTTGTTGATACGAAGCGGAATAAAGATCGTACTAAAGCAACAATTCAAAAAACAGGGCTGAGCGATGCAATCAGAACCGGCGTTGGAAAAATGAATACTCATGAAGCGGTGATTGCGTGTATGGATTTTGGATTTATCGGCGGAAGTATGGGCTCCGTTGTCGGCGAAAAAATTAGCCGAGCAGTTGACAAAGCAATAAAACACAAAGCTCCGTTAATTATTATTTCTGCCAGCGGCGGTGCGCGTATGATGGAAGCTGCGTATTCGCTGATGCAGTTGGCAAAAACAAGTTCGAAGCTTGCGCAGCTTGCCGAAGCAAAAATCCCGTACATTTCTTTGATGACTGATCCGACAACGGGCGGAGTTACTGCAAGTTTTGCAATGCTCGGCGATATTAATATTGCCGAGCCGGGCGCACTTATTGGTTTCGCCGGTCCGCGCGTCATCAAACAAACAATTGGAAAAGATTTGCCGCCCGGATTTCAACGTGCAGAGTTTGTGCAAGAAAAAGGATTTATTGATTTGGTTGTTCCTCGAAAAGAATTAAAAGGAACAATCACGAATGTGATTTCAATGATGCAATAAGTAACTGAGTAGTTACGCAGTGAGTAGAATAAATTTTCTTTTCTCATCAAAGACTTTCCTATGAATATTCAAATACTTGGTGTGCCGATGGATTTAGGAGCTGGAAGACGCGGTGTTGATATGGGACCTTCCGCGATTCGCATTGCCGGTGTTACAGAAAAATTGCAATCGCTCGGGCATATCGTAAACGATGAAGGCGATATTCCAATTAAGGCGCCGGAACTTCAAAAAATTAAGAATCCAAAATTAAAATATGTATCCGAAATTGTTCGCGCGTGCATGCTGCTTTCAGGAAAAGTTGAAAAGATTTTAGAAGAAAAAAAAATCCCATTAGTGATTGGCGGTGACCATTCCATCGCATTGGGAACAATCGCCGGCGTCGCCAACTATTGCAGGAAAAATAATCTGACGCTCGGCGTGTTATGGATTGATGCGCACGGCGATATGAATACAGATCAAACATCGCCGTCGGGAAATATTCATGGAATGCCGCTTGCTGCTTCCATTGGTGTAGGCGCGATAGAATTGACTTCTATCGGCGGAGATTTTCAAAAAGTTGAAGCGAAAAATGTTGTCATGATTGCCATACGCGATTTGGATGAAGGAGAAAAAGTTCTCATCAAAAGAAATGGTGTGAATATTTTTACGATGGAAGATATTGACAAACACGGTATGGCAGTTGTCATCACCAAAGCATTGCGAAAAATTAAAGACGTAGATTTTCTTCACGTCAGTTTTGATTTGGATGCGATCGATCCGCAAATTTGTCCCGGTGTTGGTACGCCGGTAAAAGGCGGACTCGGTTATCGTGAAGCGCATCTTATTATGGAGACACTTGCAGAATCGAAACGCATGTCATCGCTTGAAATTGTTGAAGCAAATCCAATTTTGGATAATCGAAATCAATCGGCTGAGTTTGCGGTTGAATTACTTCAGTCAGGGTTTGGTAAAAAAATTATTTAGGACTCAGATTTTGTGAATGATATTTTTGATATAGTTCTTCTTGTTGCAAAAAAGTTGGATTCCGCCGTCATACCGTATATGGTGAGTGGTTCTGTTGCCGCCACTTTTTATGCTGAACCTCGGTTTACCAATGATGTTGATATTGTTATTCACACATTTCGAAACAATAAAAATGAAATAGTAAAACTTTTTCAAGATGAGTTTTATATTACTGCAACAGCAATTGATGATGCTTTTAATGGCGTGGGGATTTTTAATATTATTCATAATACTTCTATTACAAAGTGCGATTTTATTCTTTTGAAGGATGATGAATTCTCTCAACACGCATTTCATCGAGCAGTAACAAAACAGGTTAAGAATTATGATGTTCACATTATTGCTTTGGAAGATTTGATTATTCAAAAGCTTTTATGGAGGAAAGAAACTGAGTCTTCACAACAGTGGACTGATAGTAAAAATTTATTTTTTGCCAATAGCACAATCATCGATAGAAATTATTTATTAGAGTGGGGAACGAAATTGCAATTGGCACATGATATCGAAAAATTATTATGACTGATACATCGTTAGCAATACGAAAAAAAATGTCTGCAATGTATGCGCAACTTTCCGATGAACAGAAATTATTGAAATGTTCTTCCTTATTTTCTTCTGCGAAGACTGTTGCAGAATCTGTCATAAAGGAAAAACATCCTAACATTTGCGGCGTTGATTTGAGAATAGCTGTTTTTCGCTGGCTGTATCGAAGCGCTATGTCTGAAAGTTCGTTGGATGAGATTGCACGGCATCTGCGCGATACAGAACACAGTACCATACTTCATACACAATAAGTCATGCGCGTAATTTCATCCGTTGCAGCTATGCAAAAATTTTCTGACGAGTGTCGTCTTCAGAAAAAAACTATTGGCTTTGTTCCAACAATGGGGTATCTGCATGAAGGACATTTAAGTTTAATTCGACAAGCTAAAAAAGAATGTGATGTTGTGGTAACTTCCATTTTTGTTAATCCCACACAGTTTGCACCGCATGAAGATTTTGAAAAATATCCACGCAATATTGAACATGATTCGCAATTAGCACACACCGCAGGAACAGAAATTTTATTTACGCCGACTGTTGACGAAATGTATCCCGTTGGATATTCAACATCAATCGTTGTTGAAGGTGTATCATCGGTGTTGGAAGGAAAATTTCGTCCGACACATTACCAAGGCGTTACAACGGTTGTCGGGAAATTATTCAGTATTGTTCAACCAGACAAAGCGTACTTCGGACAGAAAGACGCGCAGCAATGTGCGGTGATACAAAAGATGGTTCGCGATTTAAATTTCAATCTCGCTATCGTTATTGTGCCGACCATGCGTGAAACTGACGGGCTTGCGATGAGTTCGCGCAATGTGTATCTGAACGAACAACAGCGGACCGATGCGACAGTGCTGTTTCAATCATTAGAAAAAGCGAAACAACTTATTGATAGCGGTGAGCGGAATGTTCGGACAATTGTTGCCGCAATGCAAGCCATGATTCAAAAAAAAACATCGGCAATAGATTATGTTGAAATTGTGAATGCGGAAAATTTATCATCAGTTGATACGCTGCAGAGCGGCACGAATGTGATTGTGCTACTTGCTGTTCGATTTGGAACGACACGTTTGATTGATAATTGTATTGTAACTGTAAAATCACGCTTTACGTGATGGCGTAAAGCGCCATAGGAAAGGGAAATGATGTCAAAAAATTTTTCTACAATAATTATGGCTGCCGGCAAAGGCACGCGCATGAATAATTCTGACATAGCAAAAGTGATGTTTGAAGTGTGCAACAAGCCGATGGTGCAGCATGTTGTGGAAATTGCCGAAGCGCTCGGCTCTGACCGCATTATTACGATTGTCGGTTTCCAACGCGAATCTGTTATTGCACATCTCAACAAAATAAATCCGAAGGTTGAAATTGCAGTGCAAGACCCGCAGCTTGGTACAGGGCACGCGGTGATGCAAGCTGAACCATTTCTTCGCACGTACGTTGGAGATGTGCTGGTGCTTTCCGGTGACGTCCCGCTTCTTCGAAAACAAACTATTGAAAAACTTATCGAACACCATTTCGATAATAATGCTGTAGGAACAATTCTTACTGCCGAATTGGATGACCCGACAGGCTACGGAAGAATTCTTCGCAGTAAAACAGGGTACGTTCTCGGAATAAAAGAACACAAAGATGCGACGGATGAACAACGCACGGTGAAAGAAATTAATTCCGGCATTTATCTTTTTGACAGTAAATATTTGTTTGACGCACTTCAGCATATCAATCCACACAATGTGCAGAACGAATATTATCTGACCGATGTCTTTAGTTATTTTTACAAACATAAACTTGTTGTTTCTGCAATGGTAACGGATGATTACAACGAGATTCGCGGCGTCAATACATTAGCGCAATTACGGGAAGCGGAAAATGTAGTAAAGACGAGGGACTAAATTTGTTGCCATGTATCTGTATAACAATAACCATATCGTTACTATATTGACATACGTTGTCTTTATCGATATATTTATTGTAAGATAAAAGGAGAAGATATGCTTACAGTTACAGTGTCGCCAAAATATCAAATTGTGATACCAAAAGAAATCCGCAACAAATTACAACTTAAACCAGGACAAAAATTACAGCTCTTTCAAATTGGAGAAAAAATAGAATTTGCTCCAATCAAAAATACAGACGTCCTCATTGTTTCTGTCATCAATATTTTTGAGGTGTTCAAAAAAATTTCGAAAGTACGAAATGAACATCTTGCGCTCCAAGCAATTGGATTAATGCAGCAAGCAAAGGTGATTGCGGTTAATTCCGAAATTTCCATATTATGTGTCATTGCGGTGCTTAGGAGATCGTTAAGGACATGATCGCATACCTCATCTTGGTCCATCGGTATCCCGGCCAGTTTAAAAGACTTTTTAGGGCAATTTACCACTCCGCCAACTACTACTTAGTACATGTGGATAAGAGAGCAGGCGTTCGATTACAGACGGAGATACAAGATTTCTTGTCAAGCTTTGCCAACGCATCCTTGCTGAAAAGCCAAAGCATTCTTTGGGGGGGATACAGCATGGTAGATGTTGAATTACGAGGCATTGAGAAGTTATTGAAGATCAACTCGGAATGGGAATTCTTCATAAACCTTAGCGCACAGGATTTCCCCTTAAAGTCGCAGACGCACATCCAAGACTTTCTTAGCCGCAATATAGGAAACGATTTCATCAGGGTGACTAACCAGAGAAAGGTTCGTCCCGAGACACTAAATCGAATACAGAACTACTTTATCGAGTTTAGCAACAGGGTCCTACACACTTCTGTAAAGCGACTGTATCTTCGAGGCGTGACTCCTCATATCGGAAATCAGTGGATGATCTTGAGCCGAAAGTTCTGTGAATTTGTATGCTACAGCCCTGAGGTCGAAAGGTTCAAGAGATTCTATCGGCACACCTTCATATCTGATGAAGGATTCTTTCAGACGGTAATAATGAATAC
>CAYHZL010000159.1:0-8282 GCA_964361075.1 uncultured Chitinophagaceae bacterium | reverse complement strand
GTTACTCCACCAAATTATTTTTTGAAAAAGTCATTTTCCTGTTGAAGCAGTACAATCATGGAATTATTGGTGATGGAGCTTCAACCCCTTCATGTTACCACAATACAATATTTAAAACTTCTACTTCCGGTGATTATCATACCGGTGCAGCAATATTATTTGCTAACGGATCGCATGATTATATTTGGCATAATGACATCAGTGGGTTTGATTGTGGAGTATATACGCTCTGGGGGTCATCACCATGGTTTGGTCATCCGGCAAACACAGGAATTAATAATCGTATTACAGATTGTTTATATGGAATAGAAGTATATAGTTCTAGTAACCCAATCGTAGGAATTATTTACTATTGTTCAGATTATTTTACTGGTAATAGTATATATGGAAATGCTTTTTGGTCAGCACAAGTAACCTCCAATAGTTCCGTTTATGCTCACAATGTTTACTGGGGTCCATCGTACCCATCGTGTTATCCATCGTATTCTACAGATGCTAGTTCTTCTTTTTATGCTTATCCTTATATATCAAGTATAAATTCTTGGGGGACTACTCCATTGCCGAGTCAATCAACCACGGTTCCACCAGTGTTGGCAAATAATGCTTTATCGAAAACAGTTTCTATTGCCTCTGCTCAGCCAAAGGCTGATGAGCCTCTGGCTCAAAATCCAACTGCAGCAGCCGACCCTCCCAAGACAAGTCATCTTTTTGAAGGAATTTCTTATCGCGATCAGAAAAAACACAAAGAAGCATTTGATGTGTTTACAAAAATGATTACGGATAATGAAGAGTCCGGTGCAGCTCTCGGGCAGCTATTTCAGATGGGTGTAGATTCCACTGATGATGATGTGTTGAAATATTTTGAAAAAGAATCAAAGAATAATATTCCAATGATATCACATTATCTTTCTTCAATATATCTTAAACGCGATCGAGTTTCGGATGCTAAAAAAGTAAATGATGATATTATTAAGAAATATCCCGGCACTGACGATGAACGACATGCCACTATTCAACAATTTTATATTGCATTGTACCGTGAGAAAGATGCAAGCAGAGCATCTGAAATACTATTGCCGTTGTTGAATACGAAGACTAAAGATGTTGAATTATCTTTGGCTGAACACAATTTAATGGCATCTTTGGGTGACGAGAAAGGGCAATCATTTAAGAAAAATGTAGTAAAAATTGAAAAAGCGCCAACCGAATATTCATTGTCTGCAAACTACCCCAATCCATTTAATCCATCAACAACAATTTCCTTTGAATTGCCGGAAGCAAGCAATGCACACTTGGTGGTGTATGATTACCTTGGCAGGGAAGTATCAACATTGGTTAATGAATACAAATCCGCTGGACATTTTGATGTAACATTTAACGCGAACAACTTAGCAAGTGGTGTGTATTTCTATAAGTTGAAAGCAGGAAACTTTACATCGGTGAAGAAGATGATGCTGGTGAAGTAAATTCATCAAGCAAAAAAAAGCCACAACGCCCGAGTCCAGAAATGAGATCGGGCGTTTGTGTTGTAAGCAAATTCCTTTTGTATAAATTGCCAGATAATTCATCATTGAATACAACACACAATCTGTTTATATTGAAACCGCAGAAATAAGATTTGCGAATTGAAAAATTTATTACGTGAATGTCACAAATAGTGTGCGACATAGTTCATCTTGTTCCCAACGTCCCGTTGGGAACAGAACATGAGCGAAGTTCCACTTCGCAAAAACATTTGAAACGGAGTTTCCAACAAAGAATATTCCCAAACAGAGTTTGGGAACGAGAATTAAGATAATGATCGCCAGCATCCGTTTACTGAAGCGAAGAAGTTAGTGCTAATGAAATAAAAACAACAGTAATCAGTAGTCAGTAAACAGTAACCAGTTTAAACCACAACGCCCGATTTCAGAAATGAGACCGGGCGTTTGTGTTTTAAGCAAATTCCTTTCACATAGATTCTTCGCTTGCATTTCGAAACGACCATGCTTACATTTATCAAGTGTCGCTGTACGTCACAATGTATAGCATGGCAATAATTCTGATTTTGTAAGGGAGATACTATGAGAGAGCACGCATTATCCTGCATTGAACCGAATGCAACACAGTTTTTTTCCAATCAGAAGAATTTCACGATCCTTCCTACAGCAAACTTGCAATTCAACAATAACATGGCGCTGTGGCGCCAAAGCGTGAGAGTTTTTCATCTAGTGCCATTTCAAATAAAAAAGAATGTGTTTTTCTCTCAAACAAATCACCCCACCCTAACCCCAATGCTGTCAACTTAAGAGAGGTATGGTAGGACAAACATTCTTGTTTGTTCAAATAAAAATAAATTGACAAACAAGAATGTTTGTCCTACTTTATTTCTCATAAAAGAATTCCTTAAGTTGACAGCATTGACCCTAACCCTCCCCTTACAGTGGAGGGAAATTATCTTCTCCCCCTGTGCCGAAGGTGGCAACGCCATTCCCTTGGAACATCTGGCGAAGCCATCACTTCGTGACCTTCGGGACAAGGGGGAGATTGAGAGGGGGTCACAAAAACATAACATTTATTTTTGTAACAACTTTTCAGCGTTAAGAATGTAGTTGCTCTAAATTACTTTTTTATATCTGTTCACGTTAAAAAAAAAGGAGATCGCGATGTCTTCTCACGACGGAATCAATAGCCAGATCGCTCCAACAACTCTTTGCGAATTACTTGAAGACCATGCGTCTCGGTATGCGCATCCTAATACATTGAATTCGAAACATGGAAATTCTTGGGAAGGGATCAGCTCGCAAAATTTTCGTGCGCTTGTCCGGCGCACAACACTTGGTTTGTACGCACTCGGTGTTCGTCCCGGCGACCGCGTTGCCATTCTCTCAGAAAATTCACCGCTGTGGGTCATCTCCGATTTTTCAATTACATCGCTTGGCGCCGCAACAGTTCCAATCTATACAACACAAGTTGCATCGCAAGTTGAATACATTCTTTCCAACGCGGGAGTAAAAATTTTTCTGGTCTCAAGCAAAGTGTTGTTTGAGAGAGTGCAATCAATCGTGTCTCATCTGAAGCTTGAACAGATTGTTGTTTTTAGTAATTTTACTTCTGGCAAAGGTATATGCACACTTGATGAGTTGCAATCAAAAGGAGATGCGCTGGAAAAAACGCAGCCTGAACTGTTTGAGTCTCTTCGCAGCAAAATAACTTTCGAAACAGTAGCTTCAGTTATTTATACTTCCGGAACAACAGGCGAGCCGAAAGGAGTTGTGCTGACGCACGGCAATCTTGTATCAAATGCCATTGATGCAAGTTCTGTTATTGAATGGCATCCGGAAGGTGATGTTGCACTTTCTTTTCTTCCTCTCTCACATATTTTCGAAAGAACAATTATTAATCTCTATCTCTATCATGGTGTGCCGATCTATTTTGCAGAGTCAATCGAAACACTCGCGCAAAATCTTCTCGAAGTACGACCGACGGTGATGTCCACAGTGCCGCGCATGTTGGAAAAAGTATATGACAAGATTAAACTTAAAGGATCAGCGCTTACCGGTGTTAAAAGAAAACTTTTTGATTTGTCGATAAAACTGGCAAATGCTTACGAACCTGAAAAAGGAAATTCGTTGTGGTATGCCATTCAACGAAAAATTATTTCTGCTCTTGTCTATTCTAAGTGGCGCAATGCTGTCGGCGGAAGAATTCGCTTTATCATTTCCGGCGGCGCGGCGCTTCCTGTGTGGTTGGGCAGAGTCTACTTCGCTGCTGAAATTCCGATTGTGCAAGGATACGGTCTCACGGAAACATCTCCTGTGATTGCGGTAAATTATCTCAAACGAAATCGTCTGGGTTCTGTCGGTCCGCTTATTCCTCATGTTGAAGTGAAGATTGCTGACGACGGAGAAATTCTGACAAAAGGTCCAAACGTGATGAAGGAATTTTTTAATGCCCCCGAAGCGACAAAAGAAGTATTCCGCGATGGATGGTTTTGCACGGGAGATTTTGGTTATGTGGACAACGATGGTTTTCTTTTTCTCACCGGTCGAAAAAAAGATCTCATCAAAAAAAGCAGCGGCAAGTTTGTTGCGCCCGGCGCGATTGAGATGAAACTGATGGAGAGCCGCTTTATAGAATTTGCCGTGGTAATCGGAGAAAGCCGCAAATTTGTTTTGGCACTCATCTTCCCGAATTTCACAGCTTTGAATGAATGGGCAGCCAAAAAAGAGTATGCTGTGGCTCCACGAGAAAAACTTCTTGCACTTCCTGAAGTTGAAATACTATATCAGGAAGAAATTAATGCAGTGAATAAAAATCTTAATCCGTGGGAGCGTATTGTAAAATTTATTCTTATTGAAGCGGAACCTACCATCGTTACCGGCGATCTTACACCGACATTGAAAGTTCGCCGCCGCACCATCGAAGAAAAATACAAAGACCGCATCGAAAAAATTTACAAAGAGTTCGAACATTTACATGATGTCCATTGGTAAACAATGAAAGCCCTGCTGCGTTGTAGCATCATTTTTTTTATTCTGTTCGCTGGATGCGATAAAGGTCTCGCGCCTCTTTCCGATACCGTTGTCTCTCCCGGCTTCGGCGGAACCATTACGTATAAAAGTAAATTTCCGCCTCCCGATAGTTTAGTTGATTTACGAGTTGTTGCTGTTCCGTATTACCCGATTGATTCGTCATTCCAAAACATACTTAACAAAGTGTTCTCAGGCGAAATTGCGTATAGCCCGAATTCACTTTCAACTGTAGGTTCCGGTGCAACAATAAAGTATGCAATGTTCGTTTCTCCTAAAACGTATTATTACGTGGCAGTAATGCAGCAATACGGACCTTCGGTGTTTACGCAGTGGCGTGTTGTTGGCATATATGGATATTCAACTGCAAGCCCGACACCAAAATCTGTTACAGTGCCGGATGGAAAGTTTATTGAAGGAATAAATATGGATGTAGATTTTTACAATCTTCCGCCGCAGCCATTTAAGTGATGAAAAAAATTATTTCGAGACATCTGAAAAATAGTTGGTCTATTGTCATTCCGATCCGCCGCGGAGAGTTCCAAAGGAATCCCTTCGGGAGAATCTCGTTTTACATTTTGAAGGAAAAAGGCGAGATTCCTCGTCGCTTCGCTCCTCGGAATGACATCGATTATGGATTTATCAGATGTCTCATTCTTACAGTAATGCTCGTTTCTTCCATCACTTTTTCGCAAAACAAAATTAATGTGCGCGGAAAAGTGATTTCTCTCGAAGACAAGACGCCCGTTGCCGGTGCATCCGTTCTGATTGCAAATACTTCTCATGGTACATCAACACACACAGACGGAACATTTATTCTGAAGAATCTTCCATCAACAAAAATTTCTCTTATTATTTCTGCCATCGGATTTAAATCAGTGAATGTTGCGGCGTCGAGTGATTCAGCCGAAGAAATGCTGATTGAACTTTCCACATCGCCCGTGCAAACGCAAACCGTTGTTGTTACAGCGAACAAACGACAGCAGACACTCGAAGAAGTGCCAATCAGTATGAGTATACTAGATGCAAAGATGTTGTCTTCGCGCACGACAATTTCGATTGATGATGCGTTGCGGTACATTCCCGGTGTTCATTTTAATCAAACACAAGTGAACATACGAGCATCCAGCGGATACAGCCGCGGTGTTGGCAGCCGCGTGTTGATGTTAGTTGACGGCATGCCGCTGCTTGCCGGCGACACCGGTGAAATTACATTCGAGTCGCTTCCCGTTTTTCAAATTGATAGAGTGGAAGTGGTGAAAGGTGCCGGTTCAGCGTTGTACGGTTCGGGCGCGCTTGGCGGTGTCATCAATGTGTTGACGAAAGAAATTTCTGAACAGCCGCTCTTCCGTTGGAAAGTGTACAGCGGCATGTATGCTTCTCCAAAATTTGACGAATGGAAATGGAGCGGCAACTCTCGTTTCACCAACGGACAATACATCGGCTACGAACAAAAATTTGGCGACGTTGGAATTGCTGCGTCACTTCATCGAACGTCGGACGATGGCTATCGCGAGAATGACTGGCTGCGGCGATACAGCGGATTTGTAAAAGCGAAGTACGACATCTCGGCTTTTCAAACGCTGACATTTACCACAAACGGATTTTTACAACAGCGCGGAGATTTTTTATGGTGGAAAGATTTGAACAATGCGCTTCGTCCCGATGCCGGACAGAGAAATGCCAATGTTACATCATTACGTGTAAACAATGCATTGCATTACACACTGTTGGTGAACGAAAATATTTTCGGCGACGTGAAAGCAATTCATTTTCACAGCAACTGGCGCCGCGATAGTTTGGATGTGAAACGTTTGGATGAATCTACTTCCGATGCATTTACGGTAGATGCACAAGGGAATATCATATTCAACGAACACAACCTTCTCACGTTCGGTGTTGTGGGAAATCGTGAAGTTGTCAGTTCGAAGATATTCGGAACACATGAAAGCAACGGCTTCGCGTTGTATCTTCAAAATGAATTCAAGTTCACAAAAGATTTTTCTGCAATTCTTGGAGTGCGGCAAGACATTCAGCAAGTAAAAGGATTATCGCAGAATCAACAAACAAATCCCAAATTTGGTATTCGCTATTCTCCATATGAAGGAACATCACTGCGTGCATCGGTCGGTCGCGGATTTCGCACGCCGTCAATCGGAGAGTTGTATGTTTCCACGAGCAACACAGGAGGCGCGGTTATAATTGTTCCCAGTACATATTTAAAACCTGAACATAGTTGGACGTACGAAATCGGCGGGACACAATTTCTCTCCCCTGAAGGTATGTTCGATCTTGCATTCTTCCAAAGTGATTTTTCTGATTTGATAGAAGTGAGTGTGGAACCTGATCCAATTTATATAGCAGTTGTTCATTTCCGCAATATCACACAAGCACGTATTCAAGGATGTGAAGCAGGATATAACGCGCAGTGGTGTAACCGTGCGCTGTCGTTTTCGGTTAATTACAATTACAACTGGGCTGTTGATAGAACGACAGGTACGTTTTTGAAATACCGCCCGCGGCATATTGCAAGCACAAACATTTCGTACGAATATACAATGTTCACTGCCGGAATTGATTTTCGCTACCTCAGCAGAGTTGAAGAAATTGATGACAACCTTATCAAACTTGCGCCAATTACGAATGGCGAGCAGCGTGTTCCCATTTACATCACCGATGTTCGCATCGCCGCAACTCTTCTTGAATTTGGTTTGCCGTTTCGTGCGTCGCTCAACATTAATAATCTTTTAAATTACAATTACGTTGAACTTGTCGGTAACATGGCGCCGCCGCGCCACATCGTGTTAACTTTTGAAGGTTCTCTGTGATGAATATTTTTTTTCAGAAGTGTTTTTACTTAGTTCTCACTTAAATACTCTTTGTGCGTCATTGCGAGGCGTTTTTTGCCGAAGTTCCAACGGAATGGAGACTGTGTCAAAACCGTCATTCCGAACTTGTTTCGGAATCTCACATACTGAATTTAGAATAGATTCGAAGATGCTGAAGCAAGTTCAGCATGACGAATCTACTTTTGACACAGTCTCCATCCCGTTGGGACACTTCGTGACTTCGGACATCCATTCGGGACAAGTAAAAAAGCAACAAAAAGCAGGTTAGAAAAAACTATAGATATAGATATTTTTTTAAAAAAATATCACAAAAAATTTGAAAATTAGAAACCTAAAATTGTAACATTATGAGAAACGCATTTATAGAACTGCCCTTAATAAGAAATTATTTCCCTACGGAGGAATAGCAATGAAAGCTGTTATAATTTTTTATGCTTTGGTATTTTTAACATCTTGCAAGGATAATTCTACTCTTGAACCGGTTAAACCGATAGAAAAAAAAGACCAAATCATGCCGCTTACAGTTGGCAACCGTTGGGTTTATGCGACTACGTATAGTTACGGACAGGGAGACACGATAATATGGGAAGTCTTGAGCAAAACTGACGTGGATATAGGTGGCGGAAAAATAACAGCCTATGGAATGAATTATTACCTAAAAGGGAGTGCCCAGCCTGATTATCAGTGGCTTTTTTCCAACAAATCCGATGGATTATATGTACTTGGAGGATTAACAAAAACAGATACCCTTATAACAATGTATCTCAAGCTAAAATATCCGTCCGTAGAAAATGATTCATATCAAGTGATTGGTCTGAGATATTCTCGCTCGAATGAGATATTCTATATTAAAGATACTCTAATGTATTCACTGGTATCTACAAGCGATACACTCGAAACGCCGGCTGGAAAGTTTACTGGC
>CAYHZL010000158.1:6460-8396 GCA_964361075.1 uncultured Chitinophagaceae bacterium | reverse complement strand
ATTGTGTAGTGTTTGACACTACATACCAATTTTTTTATATTGATGCATGGTGATAGAGTTTGATTGGGATCAGTGGAATATTCAAAAAAATGAATCGAAACATGGAGTCTCAAAGTTAGAAGCTGAGAGCCTTTTTTACGATGAGTATCTCATTCTCTTTCCGGATGTTCGACATTCTACCCCCAAAGAAACGAGATACATCGCATACGCCACAAGCTATACACAACAAGTGTTGATGTGTGCATTTACAATTCGAACAAAAAAAATTAGATTGATCAGTGTTCGGCCGTCATCAAAGAAAGAGAGGGCTATTTATGAAGAAGAAAAGAGAAAATATTCCGCAAATAAAACGGGACGCTGAGAAGCGCGAAATTCATGTGTATGATAGACATGATACCACAGCATACGTTGATCGAAAAAAGGGGATGAAATTAGCGGATCTTGGTTTTGAATTGCGCCCTGAAACACCTACCAAAGTATTAAGTTTGCGCGTGTCGACTGTGCTCTTGAACAAGATCAAAGCCTATGCAGGGCAGCATGATGTACCATATTCTGCTATAATAAAGATACTGCTTGCTGAAGGTATTGAGTCAAAGCTTCGAAATGTATTACATAGCGGCAAAGGATGAAGCAATTATCAGTGATCAGTGATCAGTGAACAGGTAACAATTATCAGTTATCAATAATCAGTGAACAGAAGAGCAATGAGGAAGAGCAAGGATGAAGGATGAGAAAAACAATGAACAATGAACAATGAACAATGAACAATTATCAGTTATCAATAATCAGTGAACAGAAGAGCAATGAGGAAGAGCAAGGATGAGGGATGAATTATAAAGGATGAAGAATGAATTATAAAGAAAAGCAAGAGCATTCACCACGAAGGGCACAAAGGACACAAAGAAGAGCTAAGAGCAGTTGACATATTTTACTCTTAACCTGAAAGCATCAATGTCTTGCAACCTCATAAAGTATTGAATATATTAAATTATGAAAGCACAATTGCTTATAGAAGATGAATGGTTGGATTGGTACTTGCTTACACCTGAACAACGTTGGAGTGAAACTCAAAAACTCTGGTCATTTTATTTAGAGGTTGGAGGCTCGCTTGATACAGAACCCGATTCACAAAGTCCTTTCGACACTTTCTTCACACAACGTTCAGGCGTTGCTCATGGGGGGACAGGCATGTATATGGTACGGAGCAGCCGAATTTAGTCGTGATACCGATATTGCAGTTCTTGCATCAGAAGAAAATCTTACCGTATTGAAAAATGCGCTTCGTGAACTTTGTGCAAAACGAATCGCGCTCCCCCCGTTTGAACAACACTACCTTACACGAGGACATGCAATTCACTTTCGGAGTTATCACCCGGATGCGATGAACATGCGCATTGATGTTATGACAGTGATGCGCGGTGTTGATCCGTTTGATCAGTTGTGGCAGCGGCGGAATGTGCTTCGGGCTGGCCATGGTCTTTCATTTACGGTGATGTCTCTGCCAGATGTTGTCCGTGCAAAAAAAACGCAACGCGATAAAGATTGGCCTATGATCCGGAGACTTATTGAAGCAGATTATGTCCGGCAAGACGATCCAACGATGGAACAAGTGAGGTTTTGGCTTCTACAATCACGCACACCTGAAATGATTATAGAGCTAGCTCAAACCTATGTTCAAGAAAGTGAATTGTTGAGCAATGTTCGCCAAGTTCTTCAGTTTGCGAGGAGAGCAAACAAGATTGCTATTGAAGCTGAACTATACAAGGAGGAAATAGAAGAGAGGGAGTCAGACCGCCGCTATTGGGATCCCTTACGAAAAGAGCTTGAAGAGCTCCGACATATGGATTATGCCACCGAAGAAGAGGTATAAGAAGCGGACTGAAGAGCAAGTATGAAGGATGAGGGATGAAAGGCAGTTAACAGGGATCAGTGAACA
>CAYHZL010000158.1:0-6360 GCA_964361075.1 uncultured Chitinophagaceae bacterium | reverse complement strand
GGATGAAAGGCAGTTAACAGGGATCAGTGAACAATTATCAGTGAACAGAAGAGCAATTATTAAGAGCAAGTATGAGGGATGAAGGATGTGGAGCCACGCTAAGGCGTGGTAAACTCCGGCGACATGACCATGCTTAAGCGTGATAAACTCCAGCGGCAAATTATGAGGAAGGGCAAGTATGAAGGATGAATTACGAGGGATGAATGAAAAGAAGATCAAGGAATGGAAAATTAATCTATTTGTTTCTTGGTTAGTTTTTTAATACTTTTTGTATATGCCATTAGTTTTGGAACATTTTAAGAGATCGTTGGATGCGCTGGAGCGTTCACTCGGAGCAATGCAAAAGAATGCCGGACATCTGCATAGTGACGTGGTCGAAGCCATTGAAGCAGGCATCATTCAGCATTTCGAAGTTTCATACGAATTGTCATGGAAATTGATGAAGCGGTGGGTCGAAGAAAAAGGGACGGTATCACTTGTGGATGGATTATCACGCAGGGAACTCTTTAGGGTTGCCGTAGAACAACGCATCATCGAATCCGTAAAAATCTGGATGGAATTTCATTCAGGCAGGAACAGTTCTTCGCATATCTATGATACAGAGACTGCTGCTGAGGTGTTATCTATTGCAAAAAATTTTTTACCTGCCGGAAAAGCACTGCTTTACTTTCTTGAGAATAATAATGATTAGTATTTCTGAGATACAACGAACTATTATTCAACAGGTTCTGACGACGACGATACCGAATTGTGAAGTATTGGTTTTTGGATCTCGTTTGTCAAACAACCATGCCCATTATTCTGATCTTGATCTTGCTGTCGTTGGACATCACCGTTTCTCTTTGTTGCAACTCTATGAATTGCGGGAAAAATTCTCCGAATCGGTATTGCCATTTCGCGTGGACGTTGTTGATTGGAATGCCGTGTCACCTGACTTTCAAAAAATTATCACATCACGATTTGAAAAATTTCAATGATCAAAGCATTTTTTCCATTTTTCTATTTGTTGGTTTGACGGTGCTGTCCTATTTTTTCTTAGGTGGAATGACGTTAAAAAAGGATGAAGGAGGAAGGGCAAGGATGTGGCGCGAAGCGCCATGCCGTACAGCGGCAAAGGATGAAGGATGAAAGGCAGTTAACAGGGATCAGTGAACAATTATCGGTTACCAGTGAACAGAAGAACAAGGATGCGAAAAAAAGGATGAAGGATAAAGGATGAAGCAAAGCAATTGAGAATTGATCCCGCCAAAGAACGCGGGACGCTGAAAAGCGCGTAATGGAAAATGGAAAAAGAAAGGAATTCGTTATGACAACATTGCTTGAAAAAGCATTTGAAAAAGCCTCACAATTGCCGGATGTTGAGCAAAACGCATTAGCAAAACAACTGCTTGAGGATCTTGAAACAGAAAAACAATGAGATAAGAAATTTGCAGAGTCTGAGGATATCCTTGATATTCTTGCAGATGAAGCACTTGAAGAACATAAACAAGGCAAAACGAGAACATTAAACCTTGGCGAACTGTGAACTCCAAAACGACAATCCGTTTTTGGAAATGCCATTCTGTATTGCCTGGCGATATCAAGAAGAAGGCAAAAGAAACCTACAAATTGTTTGTTGTCGATCCGTATCATCCTGGATTACATTTCAAACGGGTACATTCATCCGCCGCAGGCGGATCCAATATTCTCACTTCGGGTTACCAAAAATTATCGTGCTGTAGGGTTTCTCCAAAATGATGAAATGATATGGTTCTGGATTGGTTCACATTCGGAGTATGACAAATTATTGAAACAACTGAGAGATGTGTGAAAATTATTATAGCAGATGCCTAACTCATTTTTTCACCACAAAGACACCAAGGCGCGAAGAAAAAATATAAACAAATAATAATAAATATTCCAAGGGAATCTGACGAAGTCATCGCTTTGCGACCTTCGGGACTTTACGGCTTCGCGTCTTTGCGAGAAATACTTTTTTTCAATTTTTAAAACCGCCCTTAACAGAAAATATAACTTATGCTCAAACGTAACTGGAAAATTTTCTTTATCATGCTTTCGCAGATTGGCGATTTTCTTGCACTACTTTGTGCGGGGATGGTAGTGCTTGCATTGCGTGGGAATCCGATGATTGGAACGGCAATGTCCATAGAACAGTTGCAGGTAGGGTTTGGTATTTTTGCTTGTGTCTATATTGTATTAGCTTCGATGATGGGTCTCTACCGCGGGTCGTTTCATCTCAGCTTGCGCCTTCAGATCATGCTTATTGCCAAAATTTTTATTACGTCGCTTCTTATATTCTTGGCAATTGTATCATTAGTGAATCGTATATACATCGGCAGAACTGCACTTGTTGGTTTCGTTTTTTCTGCAGTGCTGTTTTTATTGTTGGAAAGAATATTGCTGCGCTCTTTTAATCTCTTGTGCCAGAAATACGGATACGGCGTGCATAATTCTTTAGTGGTTGGGTTTGAGCACGATGCGGTAAAGATCTTCAGACGGTTTACAATATTTCCGGAATTAGGATATAAAGTAAAAGGATTTGTCGTTCGTCAGAACTCGGAACTTGCAACAAGCAGTGCTCTACAGCCGCAATATACGATGCAGGAACTTGATGGGATTATTGAATTAAAAGGAATCGATCGTATTTTTATTCCTTCCACAGAAATTATTGTAGATGGGTATACATCGCTAAAAGCGATCAGCAAGCGACATAACGTAAAACTAAAAGTTCTTTCTCCACATGCAGAGGAGTTGTTGAAGATTGCCCGCATTTATGATATTGCCGGAATTACATTGGTGTCGCCCAGACGTTCACATGTGAATCTTTTGAAACAATTTTTTAAGCGTGGGTTCGATATCGTGTGCGGATCGTTTATTATTCTTTTTCTGAGTCCGTTGTTTTTATTAACGGTGGTGGCAATCTATATAGAAAGCAAAGGACCGATTTTCTTTTTTGCAAACACGTGCCGCACTTCCGGGAAGTAGTGAGTTCGAGTTTATTAAATTCCGCAGTATGGTAAACAAAGCGGATGAATTGAAAGATGAATTAATGAAGAACAACGAATCCGACGGCGCGTTGTTTAAGATGAAAAACGATCCGCGAATTACGAAGGTGGGGAAAATTATCCGCAAGTTAAGCATTGATGAATTGCCGCAATTGTTTAATGTGCTGAAGGGAGAGATGAGTCTTGTCGGTCCGCGCCCACTGCCGTTAAGTGATTTTGACAAAGCGAATGAGCCTGAAGAGTTTTGGGAATCAGTAAAAGATCGTGCAAGTGTAAAACCCGGAATGACGGGGCTGTGGCAAATTTCCGGCAGAAGCAATATACGGTTTAAGGAAATGATTCTTCTTGATCTTTATTATATAGAAAATTATTCTCTGTTGTTCGATCTGGAAATTATGTTTGAAACGATACCGGCGGTATTGTTTAGCAGAGGAGCGTATTAAATACAGTTAACAGTTATCAATGAACAGTGAACAGAAGAGCAATGATGAATGTGAAGAAAAGGATGTGGAGCAAAGATAAAGTATGAATTATGAAGGATAAAATAAACATAGTTCTATTTTTTGTTTGCTTTACTCCTTCGCGACTCACGGAGTGATCCCTTTGGGATTTGTGGTTAAGTTTTTCGTTCATCCTTCATAACTCATCCTTCATCCTTGTAATATAAAAGTATTACGGAATGACGTAACTAAAAATTATTCATATACAATTAACCATTTACTAATTGCATTCTCCGCACTTGAAATCCATTTCTTCTTTTACTCTTATTCTATTTTTCTCCGCAACACTTTCTGCGCAAACAGTTTTTACGCCGGAAATACCCAAAGCAGAACCTGAAATTCAGAACGGCAAATATTTTCTTGGGCTTTCCAAAAAAGAACTTTTTACTTATGGTGCAATTGCGCACAGTGCCTATACATTTTATGTGGAATACAAATGGTGGTGGGAAGGGAACTATCATCCGTTTCAGTATGCATGGGAAGGTTTTGAAAATGATTATTCACTCGGTGTTGATAAAGTAGGGCATTTTTATACTTCCTATTTATATTTTAACGGTTTGAAAGAGGTGATGCAGTGGGCAAATTTTGATAGCACAACAATAGCATGGACTGCACTCGGCATTCCGTTTCTGTATGCACTCTCTATTGAAATTGGAGACGGATTTTCTACATATCAGTTTTCTCCGGACGATTTAATTTCTAATTGCTTAGGAATGGGATATGGGTATCTCCAATACCGATATTCTTTTTTCAAGAACTTTAAAATTAAATGGAGCTACTATCCATCGGATAAAATTCCATTGGATAAATATTGGATACTCACCGATGATTACGATGGGCATTTATATTGGCTGAGCATGAATATGCATAATCTGTTGCCGAAAGGAATTGATCGTTATTGGCCTAAAGAATTAAATCTTGCAATCGGGTATGGTGGAAAAAATCTTTCGGGTCGTTCTAAATCCTTTGCTCCTCCTATTCAAAGTGATGGATTACCGTTGCGAAAATTTGTCATCAGCTTGGATTATAATTTAACTGAGTTACCATCATTTAGCGGAGCGTGGGATACATTTATTGAAGTTATTGACAACATACATTTTCCTGCGCCGGGCGTGCGAATGGTCGAGGGGGAGAAGACACAGGTAAAAGCAGTGTTGGTCAATTAACAATTAACAATGAGCAATTATCAGTTATCAATAATCAGTGATCAAAAGAGCAATTGTAAATGTTAAATGGTGAATGGAACGAGGAGTAAGGATGTGGAACAAGGATGAAGGATGAATTATAAAGGATGTGGAGCGGAGCGACATGCCGTACAGCGGCAAAGGATGAATTATAAAGGATGTGGAGCGAAGCGCCATGCCGTACAGCGGCAAAGGATGAGATATGAAGGATGAAGGACAGAAGACAGTTAACAATTACCAGTTATCAGTGAACAATGATTTTCATATTGAATCCCGCTATTTGTGGTTAAGTTTTTATATCGTGCATAGCATTTCTTAGTATTTATGTGAGATTGGATGAGTGTTTAGTTGAGTCTATTCACTATTAACTATCTTAAAAAATGAAAAAAATTATCTCGGTTGTTGGTGCGCGACCTAATTTTATGAAAGTAGCGCCGATTCATAAAGCATTTCAACAATACCGCTCTTTAGTTACTCATCTCATTTGTCATACTGGTCAGCATTACGACGAAAAGATGTCGAAAGTTTTTTTCGAAGATCTCGAATTACCGCAGCCAGATTTTTATCTCGGAGTCGGTTCAGGTTCTCATACTGAACAAACTGCGCGAGTGATGATTGAGTTTGAAAAAATTTTACTTGCTGAAAAACCTGATCTCATTATTGTTGTTGGTGATGTGAATTCTACCATCGCTTGCAGTTTGGTTGCCTCAAAAATGGGAACTCCAATAGCTCATGTGGAAGCCGGACTGAGAAGCTTTGATCGTACTATGCCGGAAGAAGTGAACAGAGTGTTGACGGATGCAATTTCTGATTTTCTTTTTGTAACAGAAAAAAGCGGCATCGAAAATCTGAAACGCGAATGGGTTGCGGGTGAAAAAGTTTTCTTCGTCGGCAATGTTATGATTGATAGCGTTGTGCATTATCTTCCTAAAGCCGAGCGATCAAAAATTGTTTCCGACCTGCAACTTCAAAAAAATAACTATATTCTCGCAACACTACACAGACCAAGCAATGTGGATACGAAAGGAGGACTTGAAGATATTGTTTCTTTTTTTTCATCGGTGTCTGAAAATGTACCGATTGTATTTCCTGTCCACCCGCGCACACGAAAAAATCTTGAGCAGCACGGATTACTTTCTGCATTACAACAAAAAGTAATTCTCACAGAACCGATTGGCTACATTGATTTTCTTTCTCTCATAAAAAATGCTGCGCTTATTGTTACGGACAGCGGTGGTATTCAGGAAGAAAGCACATATTTAAAAGTGCCGTGTGTAACAGTTCGCAATAATACCGAACGTCCGATTACCGTAGAAGTAGGAACTAATTATCTTGCCGGAACAGATTTTTCTAATGTAACTGCTATTGTTCGCTCGATTTTAAATGGTAATGCAAAACAGGGAAGAATTCCTGAATTGTGGGACGGAAAAGCGGCAGAACGAATTACAAAAAAACTTGTTGAGTCTCTTTAACTTCTTGAAGTGTAGGGGGTTTATCCTTTGAAAGCGAAAACATTTTTTGGTATATTTATCGTAACTATTCAGCGTCTTTTTTGTCCCGAAGGGATGCCTTCGGCACAATTTCAGTATTTCCAAAAGAAAATAAAAGAAATCCCCCTCGCCCCATTTTCAAGGGGGAATAAGAGCGTGGTAATCCCCCTTGAAAAGGGGG
>CAYHZL010000157.1:0-8436 GCA_964361075.1 uncultured Chitinophagaceae bacterium | reverse complement strand
AAATCCCCTGCCAAGGGCATCCCTTCGGGACTTGAAAAGGGGGTGTCCCGATTTGTTTTTTAATCGGGACGGGGGATTCATTTTCTTTGGAAATACTGAAATTATGCCGAAGGTGGCAACGCCATTCACTTGGAACATCTGGCGAAGTCCCGAAGGGATGGCTTCGCCACCATTCGCCGTGGCGAACCTTCGGGACAAAAAACACGCTGAGCAGTTACCTTATTTTTTAATTTGATTTTTTATAGACACGCACATAATCCACCTCCATTTTTTGCGGGAAGATGGAGTTATCCACGCCTTTTACTCCGCCCCAATCGCCTCCAATTGCTACATTGAGTAAGAGATGAAAGCGTTTATCGAACGGCCATGCCTGCCATCCTGTGCTGTCATTCAATGATGAAAAATATTTCGTGCCATCTACAAAACAATCAATCCTGTCCGAATACCATTCCATAGTGTATATATGGAACTCGGTGAAGACGTTTGTCAATTTAATTGTCGCAGTTTTTTGAGTGTTAATTTTGAAGTAGTATTTTAGAGTATGCGTTGAAGCATGAATCACATTCGGATCGTATCCGACATGTTCCATAATATCAATTTCTCCGCTTTGCGGCCAGTCGCCGTAAAACTTATCGGTCGGCAACATCCATATCGCAGGCCATGTTCCGGTGCCGTATGGAAGTTTTGCGCGAATATCAAAACGTCCATACAACCAATCACCTTTACCCAGCGTTCGCATACGAGCGGATGTATAATTTCTTCCGGAATAATTTTCTTGGAGCGCTTGGATCACAAGTTTTCCGCTGTCGATGTAAGAATTTTTTGGGCGATCTGTGTAATATTGCAATTCATTATTGCCGCCGCCATTGCCATTCACTTCGTAACTCCACTTTGTAGCATCGATGTTCGGTCCGTCAAATTCATCGTTCCATACAAGTGTCCATCCATCCAAAGAAGGCACAGGAGTTTGAGATGCAGTTGGCTCATCGCCGCCGATTTTTTTATTGCAACCAAATGCTGCATGTATGAACAAACACAATAATAGCAATTCATATTTTCTCACGAGTTTCATATCTCTTCCGTATTCTTGCGTTTCCGCGTTAAAAGTTATTTGTTGTATTACTCAATTAGACGATCTGACTGTAACAAATATCGGAAATATTCATGGCTTAATGCAATATTTCAGTCGGTATAAAATGCAAACATGTCTTTAGGGATTTACAAAAGAGGAAGAGCAGTAGTGCTTGGCGAAATTAGTTGGTGAGGATATTGCGAAGAAGTTGAAGCTACGAATGTAATCCCCCTTTTAAGGGGTAAAGGGGATGTAAATAAAAAAGCCGAGTTAGACTCGGCTTTAAATTTTAATTCCGTGTTTTTCTTCTATCTCGTTCTTAATTTCTTCAAATGCTATTTCAAAGTCATTTAAATCTTGTTTTAAACTATTGATAGCATTTCCTTGAAGATACCTTGCTTTTTTAGAAAAATTGTAAAGTTCATGGTATCTTTTTGCGCAATTTAATGAGAACATTGTTTTTAATTTAAATATTCCAGTATTTCTCGCCTTGTGATCGGAAGGGTGAAACTGATTTATTGCCAATACTGCGTCAATCAAATGCAACGCGGTATAAAACTTAACAGTCATATACCACTCGCAATATTCACCCACAATATCATAGCATTGTGCACCTGCATCAATAAATTTAAGATTCCTTATTGCTTGATTGACATGGGAATCTTTTTGCGGCATCAGGATAATTTAAGAAGAGTATAATTCTCGGGGAGTTCTATTTCGTCTTCTTTGAGAACAAGAAGTTCAGGGTTAATAGTAGAAAATATTGCCATACCTGCAAGTGACGCATGTGCTTCATAAATTTCCCCGCGGGTATCAAAATTATAATTATCGTTGTTTATATAAATCCAAAATGATAACGATGATTCTGATTGAGCAAAACCAATCTTTGTAATTTTTTTTAATAAATTGTTTTTGTCGAGAAGTTTAATAAATATATCGGGGAACATATCAGATAACTGTTCATTCATCTTTAGAAAAATCTCGTGTGGAGCAGTAAGAAAATTTCTCAAAAATGATGTGAATTGAGTATCAACACCATTTTTGTGAAGACTTTTGGATACATTTGTTTCGTGCGCCATCAAACTCAAAACAATTGCGACATCATCTTCGGTTACATTTTGATTAATTTGTAAAGTTTGTTCCATAATATAAACACTAATAAAAACAGATAGGTTGTATGTACAACAAAATATAGCTCTTTTGGGTTTGCACTATTACGAGCGCGAAAACCTTGTATTATTCTCAACAAAATGTATGTATGTATAATTCCGCGCGGTGTTTAATGTACTAAAAAATTATTAGAAGTCAACACAAGAACAGCACATTATCTACTGCTTATAGTATCGGCTGTTCTTGATAATTCTTCAATAAAAAAAGACAGCTTTTCAGGTTGTCCTTTTTTGGTGTAAAAAACCTGCTTAACTCATCTCGGTAACACACATACGCTAAACGCTTTGCCATCTCTAATTATTCACAAATATTTCATATCGGCATAAAACGCCAACGCCCGATTTCTCATACATCTGAAATCGGGACGTTGGTAACTTAATTCAAATCTTTCTGTTCAGAATAATTTTAGCAACATACAATAAAAGTTTAAAAAAACGCAAGGACAGATTTACAATCTGCCCTTGCGATTAACAACTTCCTGATGATACTACTTCAACAAGGTCATTTTCTTTAATGCTGTGAAAAAACCTGCTTTGATGCGATAGAAATATATTCCACTCGCAACACCGCTCGCATTCCACTCCACTTCCTTCCATCCCGCAGATTGTTCTTCGTTTACGAGTGTGGCAACTTCGCGCCCCAGCACATCGTAGATCCTCAGCGTCACTTTGCTGATAACTGGTAATTGATAACTGATCACTGTTGAAGGGTTAAACGGGTTGGGATAATTTTGTTGTAATGCGAAGTTGTTTGGATGTGGTAAATTTTTTTGAGCAACAGATGTTGGAGTTTGAACGTACTTTATAATTGTTGAGATACTTCCTCCGATCACATTGGAAGTTCCCGCAACATAAACATTTCCGGATAGATCAACAGCAATACTGTTTGCACTACCACCTTTATTTCCCGGATATTTATAGTGTGCAATCCATTCTTCAATTCCGGTTGAACTATACTTTATTGTTGTAAAGTTATCATTTAAGTTTCCAGTAATTGCAACACCACTCGTACCGGTAACATAAACATTTCCGGTCTGGCCAAGAGCTAGGATTGCTTTACCCCACGAATTACCCGATCCTTTAATAGTCTTTACCCATTGCAGAACTCCTGCTGTATTATATTTAATCGTCGGGTTTTCATAATTATTCAGACTATCAGAACTACTTCCTGTAATGTATGTATTTCCGGCAGGGTCAACTGCAAAATCCGAAATAACGGCACCCCCATTTCCAGGACCATTATAATACACAACCCACTGCTGTGCTCCTGCAGAATTATATTTGAGCGTAATAATATCCGTATTGTATCCATTACCAGTCCGACTAGTACTCGTGCCCGAGACATAGACATTTCCTAAGGAATCGAGTCCAATAAATTTCGCATCGTCAACATAGTTTCCAACACCATTATATACAGCAGCCCAAAGCTTTACCCCCGAAGAATTGTATTTGATTGTAACACAATCACTCCCCGTTGAACCAGTAACATAGACATTGCCGGATCGATCGACAGTTAAGTCGTAAGCTTCATCATCATCTGTTTCGTGATAACCGATAGCCCATTGCTGTTTACCTGCTGAATTATATTTGACAGTTGTTATATACGAGTTGAATTTACCCGTTACATACACGTTACCTTTTCCATCAACAGTCGCAGCGTTAGGGGAAAAATAATTATATTGAAATGGATAATTTTGAGAATATTGGACGTTCCACTGCTGAACACCTGCGGTGTTATACATGTTAGTTCGGTAAATCCCGGATATATAGACATTGCCGGCAGAATCAACAAAAAGAAATTTAAATTTTGAATAAATATTTCCGCTGGTGTCTAGTGCCCTCCATAGAACTTCTCCTTTTGAATTGTATTTCATTATGTATTGTATAGAATCATTTCCAGCAACATAGCTATTCCCCAGCTTGTCAACTTCTATGTTTTGAGCAGCACCTGTTACAATTAATTTCCCGAAACCATTGTACCGGGTGATCCATTGTTGAACACCATTGGGATCGTATTTTATTGTACCATAATTTCCTCCTACAAACGGTCCATACCCGAATTTTCCTGATCGAAAACATTCGCTTGAACCAGTGATATATACATTTCCGAAAGAATCAATAGCAACCGCAGAGGAAGTAGCATAAGTACTATCGAAACGTGCAACCCATTGCTGAACTCCTGATGAATTGTATTTGACTGTTGAAGATATTAGAGAAGTTTGACAGACACTACATTCGTATCGGTCAGCTGTTCCTGTAACAATAACATTTCCCAAAAGGTCAACAACAAGCGCCGATGGATGGCTAGATGAATATTGTAGACTATATTTTGCTACCCACTTCTCCTGACCTGTCGAATCATATTTTATTGTTGCGAAGTCACCGAAACTATCACCTAATACATAAACATCACCCGATGGATGTATCCCAAGAGCAACAACTCTGCCGTCGTCATATTTTGAAATCCATTGCTGCTCACCCAATGAATTGTATTTAATTGTGGCGCAGCCAGAACGCCCAACGCTGTCGAGACTATTTCCAGCAACAAAAACATTACCGGATTTATCTACAGCAAGAGCAATGGCTTCGTCATCATTATTTGCCGAACTATTATATATTGCAATCCATTGCTTTACTCCGTTTGTGTTGTATTTTATTGTCCCAAAATCACTATGGGTAATGGTGACATTACCATTAACTTCCCGATGAATGTAACCTGTTACGTACACATTACCTGAATCGTCGAGTGCTGTCGCAGCGACACGTTCCTCGCTGGTATCTCCGAAACCGTAATACACAATCCATTGTTGCGTACCGGAAGAATTATATTTAATGGTGGTATAATCACCGCCGACCTCGTAGATAGAATCAAGAGTGATATTACTTGTACCTGTTACATACACATTTCCTGAAGTATCAACTTTAATATCGGAAGGGACATCAATAGCGCTGTTTCCGAACCGGGCAACCCACAATTCTTTACCTGATTGATCATACTTCACTGTTGCAAAATCATTCGCACTTATTCCTGTTACATAAACATTTCCGGACGGATCGACTGCAAGGGCAGAGGGTTCGTCATCTTGATTATCACCGCTATTGTATCGGGAGACCCACTGCTGAACTCCTGCTGAATTATATTTTACAGTGGCAAAATCATAGCCGGTGAATGTGTTTTGACTATACCCTGTTACGTAAACATTTCCGTTAGCATCAGATTGTATTGCTGTAGCCCAACTTTCACTAAGACCATTAACCGACGACATTATATGCCGTACCCATCCAGTATCAACACCGGAAGAAGTTTTAGAAAAGGAGTGCTGATCGTGTGTTGGAATGATATGGGATTTCTCCCACGCCTTTTTTGAAATATGCGAACGAAGAGAAGGGTCTTTAGGTGATTGCACATTCTCATTTGTCATATTTTGCGCTGAGAGTGAGAAAGAGATGCAGAGAGTAATAATCATAAACCGTATAAAGTGTTTCATATAACCTCCATTTATTATTTGTATTCACCAGATGAAGCCCACTTAAAAAGTGGACTCCATCTCTGTGTAGTTTTTATTTTACCACCATTCCCGCCAAACAACGGCGGGGTTTCAGCTCAAGCGACAAGTCACTTGAGCATCAACATTTTTTTCGTTTCAACAAAACTTCCCGCTGTTAATTTGTAAAAATAAATTCCGCTCGCAACTCCAGTTGCATTCCATTTCACTTCCTTCCATCCTGCAGATTGTTCTTCGTTCACGAGTGTGGCAATTTCTCTTCCGAGCAGATCATAAATTTTTAAACTCACGTTACTGTTCACTGGTAACTGATAACTGATCACTGTCGAAGGATTGAACGGATTAGGATAGTTTTGTTCCAAGTTGAATACAGTGGGGAGTGCATTTCTATTCTCTCCCACGCCAGTTACCACGAGCTTCGTGGAGTCGGTCCAGTAGGCGTACCCGCCGACATTCACCTCGACCTTGAAGTTGAAATATCCCGGAAATGTTGCCGTATCGTAGCTGACTATAAAAAGTCCGCCCATCGGCAAGGACGCACCTGGCGCAAGATCGGGAAGGAGAGACGATGAAAACGTCAGAATATTCGTAACCCATGGATCACTACATCGGAGGTTCACCATTGCGCCGCCGATGATCACATTCTTGCCGCCATTTCGTATGTGCGGTTTCACTTTGTATGCACCAAAAATTTTTCCTTCCTCGAGACTATCTAGCACCAGCGGGCCTGCCGTAGTGAAGCGCTGAACATTCGGCAATCGGCGGTAAGCAGAATTCGCAAGATCATCCGTTCGTATGCTCACAGTAAACATATTCTCATCTGAAGGTGCAAGAAATCGACATCCCCATATGCTGTCACCAGCACTCCCATCTCCATGTAATCCGTCATTGTATAATAGAATGCTATCACGCGTAGAACCACTTGCATCTGTAACAATTGCGCTTATTGCACTTGCATGGTTAAGTGGATTGGATAGAGTCGTTTTAAGAAATACACTGTCCAATCCGGGTCGGAAAAATGGACGATCAACAACAGTGCCGTGTGTATGAGTTAATGTCGTTACCCACTCCAATGCTCGCTTCACAACATCATCTTCTCCTTTAGCAACTCCAGCCTGCGTCAGCCATATTTCTTCATCAACAGGAAAACTCTTGTGAGTCATGAACCCTTCATTGTTGTACTTCGAATAGACTGAACCGTTATCGATACGGTAGGAGTATAAGTTATACCAAATTCCCTCATTCACAACTGAACTATTTGTATAGGCACCATTTGTTCTTTTTCCAAAAAATCGGACCATTGGATGGAACCGCAATCTGAAAGCATTGTAATCACCTGCACTTCCGCCTTGAGGTCCGGTGAGAACGGCGATCGGACGATCAAATATTGAATGACCTGGTGTAAAGTTGAGGTATGCTTCAGGCGGACTGAAAGTAAATGCATTATGATCACTTCCGGCAATTCTAAGAGCGCGAGAAAAGTTATTTGTTGGATCAAAGTTGAAAAGTTGTTTCAAGCCATCATTTGCATAATCTACGACACCTCCGAAATTTGTTCTGAAATCTATAACCAATCCCGATACATTATTTATATGCAGCAATTCATTCACGGCTTGTCCAAATAGAATTTTTGTCGCCCCCCGCGGCACACCCCACCAATCCAATACATAGATATACCCGATGGTTGTTCCTTCCACAACGCCCCACGAGACTAATTTCTTTGCGCTAAGATCGGGGAACGGGACACCTTTCACCGGCAGTTGTTCCGTTGCAATATGATATGGTTGAGCGATCGTCTTGAGAAGTGATGTCGGAAAGTGCACAGTATCTTTTGTAGAAAACTTATACACGTCAATGGTATCATACAGTCCCCAATTCATTCCGACACTCAACATTGCCACGTGAAATGCCGCGGATGGAGACGAAGCCAAACCAGTACCTCCGAAAAGAATCGGTAATTCCGCATCGAGAATTTCTTTGATAAGATATTTCCATGGTACTCCGTCATAGCCAAGAATGATATCACCCGGCTGCAGATTGAGAGGATGATTTGGCATGACACTGTACACTAATGCAGTACTATCAGGAAGAGGTGTAACGCCTGCACCAAAATTTGTGCAGAAAAAATACGTCGGGTTTGTATTGAATATGGGAATTCCTGGTTGATATTTGTACGATGGATAATTCGGATGTTCGGCAACACCACTATAAGCACCAAAAGTGCTATCAATACCAAGATCTATTGTCCACACATGCCATTCATTGAGAGCACGGGTTAACCGCGATAATATTCCATAGAATCTGCCGCGACTAACACCCGCCGCAACTTCAGGGCGATACACATTCTTCAATGAATCCCAATTGATAACAAGATTCGGAAACGATCCCCACGTTTGATCGACCATTGTCCAATAGTCGTCGAATATTTTTAGTTTTTCTGCCGTGGAAATGCCCGGACCCCATAATGAGTCAATAAGATTTCTCCAATCTTTTTTTGTGTAATGTCCCGGACGCTTTGTGACCGCGGGATTCCAGGATTTCTGTTCGGGATTTGGAGAGGGTGCAATGTTAAAAGGTGTCTTCCAACGCGGAAGGAATTCGTTGGTCTTTTGTTGTTCGGTTTGTGCAACAAGAGAGGTTCTCAAAATTAGAACCACGCAAATTAAAAAAAGAAAATATATCTGTTTCA
>CAYHZL010000156.1:0-8438 GCA_964361075.1 uncultured Chitinophagaceae bacterium | reverse complement strand
AAGCCATTCGCCGTGGCGAACCTTCGGGACAAAAAACACGCTGAGCAGTTACAAAAATTTTTAATTAAAAGTTTACTTGTGTTGTAAAATACGACCACACACCAATATCACTTCCGCCAAAGGATGTACGGATAAGTGTATTGGGAATGAATGCGCCAACACCGCACTCGAAACCAAACACTTTATTGTATTTGTAATTTGTTACAAGATCAACTTCCTGACCAAGATCTTTTTTATTGAGCGGCGCAGTTGCAGAAAAATCTTCCATTGTAGTAAAGTTGTGCGCTGTTACTTGGGTTTTTGCATTGTCATTCCACGTTATACCTGCGCGTACATATAAATCCATTAATCCACGGTTAAATGTTTGAACCGGGAAATTGATAAAATAATCCATGTAGCCGTAAAATTTGTGTGCAGTTGAATAATTTACAGTGAACGTGTTATACTCTTTTCCCGTTGGCGATGTTCCCGAAATAATATCGGCGTGTGCGCTCACCATAGAAAGGGTTGAACCTTGCATTGAATATCCGACCATTGCAGCAGCAGTATAAGCAGACACATCAACGCCTTTGTTTGAACCAAGTTGATACGCCGCTTCTACATCGTACGAAATTGCATTCATTTTTCCTTTTACTAATCCGCCGATAGTGGTGAAACCGTAATCAATCGTGTCTGGCTTTGAATAATTTTGATTTCTTTCGTGTAACACATAAAAATCAAACGGAAGGTTTTCAATGAATTTAATGGTAGAATAAAAACCGTACAGTGCAACACCATTGTCATATTTATATGCAGTTCCTGTTGCATTTACGGAAGGCGGAGCTGTGTTTACGTCGACGATATTCATAGCGAGAAAATCAATCATCATTTTTTCACAGGCATGTCGTACGAGAAGTCCATCAAACACGCGACCATAATTTTGCCATCCAAGTCCGCCAAGAATTCTTTCGTTACCGTACGCAAGTACCATGCGTCCTAACTTTATTGAAACATCATCACGAAAGAGAGAATCAATTTTTACATATCCTTCATACAGATCAATGTTTGCACTGTTTGCTATTGTTGATGCTTCCTGACCAAACGTGCGAGAGTCTTGTATTGTTATTTTAACCGTTACGCGATCTACAGGTTTTACTTCCGCACCGAGACGAATACGGGAAAGTGTATATGTATTCATCGGCGTATTGAGTTTGAAATCCCTTCCGTCAACTTCGGAACGGAACCGCGCTTCACCCGACCATTGTGCTTGTTTTCCATCTTTAATGCCGCTGTACGGCATGGCGCTCTGCGCTATAACTTTTTTTAATTCACCAATAAGTTGGTTCAATTGACGCGCCATTTCCGATACATTGGAATTTGGTCTTGCGGAATCTGCACTTGTTTCAAGTTTTTCAAGCCGTTCAAGTACACTTTTCGCATTCGCTGCAACTTCATTGTTTCCTGATGACAATGTTTTTTTTAACGCAGCAATATCTGCTTTTAATGAATCATCTCCTGCGCGACGACTTTGTTCTTCGTTTGCAATCATCTTTTTCAATGATGCTTCCATTCCTCCAACAATCTCAATCACTTTTTTAAAATCTTGCGAAAACGATTTGGTCGTCAGTACAAATATTGCGTATAGAAGAATTTGTATTCGTTTCATAGTATGTTTCCTTTATAAAAATATTTTTGTAACCCCCTCTCAATCTCCCCCTTGCAGGGGGAGAGGAATATTTCCCTCCCCTGCAAGGGGAGGGTTAGGGTGAGGTCAGTTAGTAGTTTGACGTAAAAAATTTAGAATCACAACTTTATTTATTTGAAACGGCACTACTACAATTAAGTTGTTGCTACACTACCTTTCATAACGCTTGTTAATGTTTTCCTCTTACAGCCAACGCTGATTGTTGCTGATGCGATGACGGTCTCGTTTCTGTACGTCTTCCACCATCATCTAATTTAAATCTGCTGACTAATTTTAACAGATTGTCCGTCAGATTGCTTAAATCTTCAGAAGCACGCGCAACTTGAGAAATGCCGGTTGCAGTTTCTTGCGTCACCGCGCTGATTCCTTCTACATTGCGAGAGATTGATTCGCTCGTTTTTGTTTGTTCGTTGCTTGCCGTAGAGATATGCGCCACCATCTCTGTAACTTTTTGCGAAATGGTTACAATATCTTTTAAGGAATCACCCGCTTTGTCTGCCAGACGAATTCCTTCTTCCACTTCCTTCGTACCTTTCGCCATTGATTCTACCGCTTCTTTTGTATTTGTTTGAATTTCTTTAATCATCTGTGCGATTTCTTTTGTAGCTTTCGAAGTACGTTCCGCTAATTTTCGCACTTCATCAGCAACAACTGCAAAGCCGCGACCTTGTTCACCTGCACGAGCTGCTTCAATAGCAGCGTTCAACGCAAGAAGGTTTGTTTGATCGGCAATCTCGTCAATCACTGAAATTATTTCTCCGATATGTTCGCTCGAATTGCCGAGTGTTTGCACTGTATTGGCGGATTGATGAACAACTTCTGCAATACGTCTCATTCCTTTCACTGCTTCATACACAATTGCGCCGCCTTGTTCTGCTGCATCTTTTGCTTTCTTCGCTGTGTCTGCAGTATTTGTTGCATTGCTGGAATTTTCAATAATTGTTGCAGTCATTTCTTCCATTGCACCGGCAACTTCTGTCGCTTGTGCACTTTGTTCTTGTGCGCCGGCAGACATTTCTTCTGTGCTTGATGATATTTCTGCGCTCGCACTTGCAACAGCAGATGTTGCTTCGCTTACTTGTCCCATCGCATCGCGCAGGTTAAAAATCATTTTGCTGAACGCAGCAGAGAGCGCACCGATTTCATCGTTTGTGGTCTGCGGAATTTCGATTGTTAAATCTCCATCTGCAACTTTACCGGAGGCTGAAAGAAGATTTTGTATTGGGCGTGTAATAACACGTACAAGAAATAATCCTATTGCAATAATCGCGATTACACTGAGCAGCGAAATACCTGCAATCGTCATCGATTTTTCTGCAATAGCTTTTTGCATTGGCTCTAACGGCATCGAAACTTTGAATGCACCATGCACCTCGCCGACTTTCCATCCTTCCATTTTTGTGCCGGTAACATCCTTGCCTTCGCTGTTTCCCCACAACGCTTTTGATGTTGCCGGATCGCCGTGGCAATTCAAACATTCTTTTGTGAGAACAACCGGACGATAAAATTCGAGTGTATTGTTTTTTTCATTTAACTGTGATACTTCTTTCACGCTGCCTTTTGCCAAAAGATCTAAGACCACTCCTTCATCTTCCGTCGGTTCATTTTTCGGATTACGCGGATAATGTTTTGGTACTTTTAATTTGAAACCAAGTTCAGAAGATTTTTTTTCTGCAACCTGCATTGCAGCAAAGATAGGCACAGTGCGTAAGATTTCATCAAGATTTTTAAGATCAGTCTTGAACACACCAAACGCAATTTGATCTGCGGTAAACTCTCTGGCAGATTCCGCTGAAAGAATTACTGCGCGTGCTTTCGTTGTGAGTGTATCGATCTCCGATTCGCGGTAGAGATTTGTGAAGTAGAAATAAAATGCCACACCTGTTACTACTGAAACTAACACAAGCGGCAGTATAATTTTATTTCTTAAACTGAGGTTGTTAAAGTAATGCATGGTGTACTCCTTATATAAATGTTTTAGAATCACAACTTTATTTATTTGAAACGGCACTACTACAATTAAGTTGTTGCTACACTACCTTTCATAACGCTTGTTAATGTTTTCCTCTTATTATAGAACCGCCATTAATTTGTTGTTACGCTGTTTTTTTTTGTGGCAAAGCCATCCCTTTGGGACTTCACAGCCTTCACCATGGTCTCCGGAATATTTTCTAATGGCACAATTGCATCTGCAAGATTATTATCCACAGCCGCTTTTGGCATTCCATACACAACACAGGTGTCTTCGTTTTGTGCGATACAGTAGCCTCCCTTTTGTTTTATTAATTTTAATCCATCCAAACCATCATGCCCCATGCCGGTCATTATCACGCCAAGAATTTTTCCGCCATACACTTGAACGGCAGATTCCATCATCACATCAACACTTGGTCTGTGCAGTGTTGTGGATGGTTCCGTAGAAATATGTAATGTTGCATTACTATATCCGCTTCGCTGCACCTTCATGTGAAAACCGCCCGGTGCAATATACACCCATCCCGGTTGTATCGTTTCGCCATGTTCTGCTTCTTTCACCGTTACTTTGCTCATGCTATTTATTCGGTCGGCAAGGGATTTCGTAAATTTTGGCGGCATGTGCTGCACTATCAAAATGGGAATCGGAAATTCTTTCGGAAGTTGGGGAATAATTTTCTGAAGCGAAAACGGTCCGCCGGTAGAAACCCCGAGTGTTACAATTTGAAAATCAGTTGTTGGCTGCGTATATGTAGTTTGTGAAACTGATGTCTGCCGCAGTTGCGGAGTTACATTATTGCGGATTCTCGCCAATCGCCGCGTTAACGATGAACTGCGTGCAATTGTTATTACTTTATCAATAAGGTCTTCTTTTATTTTTACAATATCGAGACTGACATACGACATCTGTTTCGAAATGAAATCTACTGCGCCGAGTTCAAATGCTTTCAATGTTGCTTCTGCGCCTTCGGTTGTTATCGAGCTCACCATAATGACAGGTGTCGGGCACTCTTTCATGATCTTTGCAAGCGCAGTTAATCCGTCCATACGCGGCATTTCAACATCCATCGTAATAATATCGGGACGCAGTTCTTTTGCTTTTTCATATCCTTCCATGCCGTCCCGCGCGGTTGCAATAATTTTTATCTGCGGATCAGATTCCAACATCATCGAAAGAGATTTTCGCATGAAGGCAGAGTCATCAACAATGAGAACATTAACTGGTTTCGCCATGGAGAGTATCTGTTTATGACTTCAGAAAGTTATTGGATTGTGTTTTTTAAACTATTAAGGTTTTGAAGACCTTGATGGTTTTTTGATTTTAAAAGTAACTACTCAGCGTGGCAAATTATAAATTCGTTTTTACTTCACATCACCCCCTCTTTGATTCTCCCCCTTTCAGGGGGAGAAAATTCCCTCCCCTAAAAGGGGAGGGATAAAGGATGGGGTTGTTTTCGCTGATTAGTTACAAAATATTTTCGTATACCATTCTTACCATATAAAACAAAAGTGGTTACGCGTGAGCTAAATTAAACAGTTCGTTTTCATCTACAACCATAATCACCCGCCCATCGCCAAGAATTGTCGAACCTGCAATTCCTCTGCTATTGTGGAAATATTCGCCGAGCGATTTAATAACAACTTCTTTTTGTCCCAATAAAGAATCTACAACAAGCCCGAGACTTTTTTCTGCAAGTCCGATAACAACAACATACTCCCAGTCACGGACTTCTGATTTTGCATTGCCGACTTGCAGCAGTTCATCAATGCGTGCGAGAGGAAGCACTCTGTCGCGTAAGCGAATTACTTCGTGTCCGTGCACTGTAGAAATTTCTGTTCTCTTCACGCGCACAACTTCCAACACAGAACTGAGCGGGATGGCAAATGTGTTTTCTTTTGCAGTAACGAGCAACCCTTGAATGATTGCAAGTGTCAGCGGCAGTTTAATAGTGATGGTGCTGCCTACACCAAGTTCGGATTCAATTTCAATGATGCCTTTCAACTTTTGAATGTTTGTTTTCACAACATCCATTCCCACGCCGCGGCCGGAAACATTGGTAACTTTTGCTGCTGTGGAAAAACCCGGCGCGAAAATAAGATTTAATGCGTCGCGCTTTGTCATCTCTTTTGCTTCTGCCGCAGTAATCATTCCTTTTTCGATGGCTTTCGCTTTTAATTTTTCGGCATCCATGCCATTGCCGTCATCTTTGATACTCACCACGATAGTATTGCCTTCGTACTCAGCTTTTAATAGTACTTGACCGCGTGGATTTTTTCCTTTTTGCGTGCGAACGTCCGGACGTTCAACACCATGGTCGCACGAATTACGAATAAGATGCACAAGCGGATCATTGATTTCATCAATGATAGATTTGTCAAGTTCGGTTTCTTCGCCGACGATAACGAGATCAATTTCTTTTTCTGTTTCTTTTGCAAGATCGCGCACCAAACGCGGAAACTTATTGAACACTTTTCCGATCGGTACCATGCGAGTTTTCATTATTGCAGTTTGCAGCTCGGTAGTAATAAAATCGATCTGTGAACTTGTTTCGAGCATTTCTTTTGCCAGCACAGCGCCTTCATTTTCTTGTGCATTCTGCAAGGAAAGCTGCGCAAGACGATTTCTGCCAAGCACCAACTCGCCGACAAGGTTCATCAAATTATCAAGACGGATAACATCAACACGGATGGTATTATCAACTGATTTATCGGCAACCTTCTCTTTTGGTGCAGCCGCTTTTGTTTGTTCCTGTACAGGGTGCAGCACATCCTTCATGGGAATTTCAACAATGCTCTCTTCATGTTCTTCCGCTCTGTGTTCGACTTGTTTTTCAACATGAGCTTCGACAGATTTCTCCGGAACTGCAGTTACAGTTTCAGCAGCAACAAGCACTGTATCAGCAGATACTTTTCCTTCACCAATCAACACAAGTTTTGCAATTGTCTCTTCCATCGGCATAGTTTCCACAACTCCGGATTCAACACTGGCGATGAGCGCTTTCATAATATCGTACGCTTCAAAGATCACGTCCATCATCGGACCGTTCAGGTGAAGTTCCGATTTACGGAGTTTGTTTAATACGTCCTCGCAGTTATGCGTTATTTCCATCATCTGATCGAAGCCAAGAAAACCCGACGTACCTTTGATGGTATGAAACGAACGGAATACCGTGTTCAGTAATTCCATATCGTTCGGATCTTTTTCCATCTTCATTAAATCCTGATCGAGTTTATCCAAAATTTCTTTTGTCTCGATGAGAAAACTTTCAAGAATTTCTTTCAAATCTGGTTCAAACATCGGATGTGGTTCTGACATATCTGCCTCTTTATCTCAAATTATTCAAGAATGAATGGCGCCACAGTAACGCAATGGAATCTCTACGTTGTACGCGTGGTACTTTATTATTTACTCATGTTACGCAGTTGAAAAATTCGCCTAATAAACTAAGTTCGTCATGCCCGAACGCTTTAATCGGGCATCTATAAATGGATTCCCGCCTAAAACATGCGGGAATGACGGGTGTTTTTTTCCGTTCTGCGTAACATCACTTATTTATTTGCATTGATCAGTGCATCAATGTCTGCTTGCGACGATACCACATCCGGCGCTTGCAATCCGCCGATTACCTGTTCAACCAAATCTTGACGATCAGATGATTTTGTATAGACGGCATTAGCATCAAATGTAACATCGGAAGGAAATTCTGTGTTGACCATTTCTTTTTGAACATTTTGTAATTCAGTATCTTCAAATTGTTCGACCAATGTGCCAAGCTTTTTCTGAACAGATTCCATCAAATGATTTACCGCTGCAATTTGCTGCGATGTAATATCCTGCACTTGAAGCGACATCATAATGGATGTTGTATTCATTTCAATGTCTTCAAGTTTCCCTTCGATAGTTTTCAGCGCCGGTTCGTGTTTTTCATTTACTCCATCATTTCGCATTTGCCCGACTGCAGATTTAATTTCGCCTAATTGAATTGCAATTTTATCTACGAGATCGAGAATCTCCGTTGTCGCCAACTCGGTTGCCGATGTTACTTTATTCAACTGCGTTGCTGCAGTCGGTAATTTGGAATTACTTTCTTGAATAGATTGATTAATATTTTCTAACAACGGAACTATCTCGTGGAGAAAATCAAACAATGCTTTCAACGACGGCATCAATTTATTGCCAAAGTTGAATAATGATTTCAAATCGTCGAGTTTGCCAAGTACCTTTCCAAATTCTTTCGAGTCCATTATAGTCTCCTTCTTCCTTACGCAGTAATTGATTTAAGAATCTGGTCGATTTTTTCTTTCAGCACTGTCGGGGTGAAAGGCTTGACCACATAATTGTTTACCTTTGCTTGCAGCGCTTCAACAATATCTTCTTTCACGCCGCGGGTTGTTACCATCAAGATGGGAAGATTTTTATATTTTTCATCGGAACGCACGGAACGAGTAAATTCTAATCCGGTCATGTTCGGCATATTCCAATCGGTAATAATAAATTCAATCCCTTCAATTTTTGCCAGCGCGTCTTTGCCGTCTTCCGCTTCAACAACATCGGTATAGCCGAGCCCCTTGAGAGAATTATTGACAATTCTTCTCATGGTGGGCGAATCATCAACAACCAGAAATTTCATAGCAGATCCTTTCTTGAAGAATTATGTACTGATGGTACGTACAGCTGTTCATCCCTCATAATTCATCCTTCATCCGGTAGTTTTACCGGTGTTGTGCGTAGCATCAGTTATTTAGTTTAAATATTTTGCAACTTCATATTGAATCCGCT
>CAYHZL010000155.1:5496-8462 GCA_964361075.1 uncultured Chitinophagaceae bacterium | reverse complement strand
TAATCGGGACGGGGGATTCGTTTTTTTTTGGAAATACTGAAATTACAAAAAATACTGAGTAGTTACAAATTAGCGTAACATAATTCAGGAGGATAAAATGAAATTCAACATTTGTGTAAAGCGTATTTTCTTTTTGAGTGTTGGTTTGTTGCTCGCAATGTTTTCTTTAGCACAAAGCCAGATTTCGTACAGCGATAAGTTCACCGATCCTAAATCACATTCCGATATTATTACTTCTCTTTCTTTTTCTGCGGATGAAAAAATTTTAGTCTCTGCCGGAGTAGATGCAACAATGCAGTTCTGGGATATTGCAGCCGATGCGACGATGAGACGGATGTTTACTTCTGCAATTGCAAAACCGCACATGTGGGTTTCGCTGCGTGCAGCAAAAGAAAAAAATCTTGTTCCGTTAGTAACTCCCAATGTTGTAAAATTATTTTCGGTTGATGAATCTGCACGTTTAGAGCAAGTGATAAAAATTGTTGAAGGCGCAAAAGTTTCTGCAGTTTCAATTTCTAATGCAGGCAGTGTGGTTGCGCTGGGTTACGAAACCGGAGTGGTAGAAGTGTATGATAATAGTACCGGAAAAATGAGCAGCAGATTTTTGAAACATCGAACCGGAATTTCCGTCCTTGCTTTTTCGGATGATGGAAATCAATTAGCGTCCGGAGATGATGAAGGTAAAATTTGGTTGTGGGATTTGGTTTCGGGAAAAGAGATTACCACTATTGTGCGTAATACTGCGCCAATTATGTATCTCGAATTTTATAACGAAGGAAAAAATCTTATTTCCGGTTCACAAGATAACATGTGTCGTTTGTGGGAATTGAGCGCAAAAAAAGAAGTGAAAAATTTTCCGGCGAGAATTTGGAATTCCCACATGCTCTCGTTAAGTCCTGATGAAGCTGTGCTTGCGTACATCAATGTTGGCGGAGTGTTGCAATGGATGAGTATGACGGATTATAAAATTATTACAACAATGGTTCCTGCTACAAGTCAGTTTAGTGCATTTACTTTTTCACCAAAAGGAACGCAGTTTGCATTGGCAACGAACAGTGGTCTCATAAAACTATTTTCTGTAAAAGGAATCGAATCGTCACCTGTAAAACAGGTGCCGTCGGAACTGCTTGTGCTTGAGCCGAATATTTCCAAAGATGCACGCGGAATGAAACTGGCACAAATAACAGAAGATCAACTCATCAATGTGAGCGGTATTTTTGCTTCGATGAATACGCTGGATTCTGTGGTCGTACAGGATACACTTGCGAGCATCACAAAAGCGAGTGCGTTGGATATCGCAAAATTCAAACTTCAACAAAAAAATATTTATTCTTTTAGTTCAAAAATAAAACTTCCTGTCGGCGAACATACACTTTCTATTGCTGCTTACGATAGCAGAAAGAATATTCTTTTCGATGAAATAGTTGTGCGTGTTGAAAAGAAAAAAGTTGAATCGGTTGCAGCAAAATCGGAACGCCGCGCAGAAACACATGCATTCATCGTTGGCATTTCAGAGTATCAAGAAAAAAGTTACAATCTCAAATATGCTTCGGATGATGCACGATTCTTTTTGAAAGTATTGAAAGATCCGCAGGCAGGCGGTATTTCGTCCGATCGCTTGACGTATTTATTAGATGACCAAGCAACGACAGATAATATTATTAGTAAGTTAGAAACAACACTGAAAACTGCATTTGTAAACGATGTGGTGTTAATTTATTTCGCGTGCCATGGTTTTTCAGAAAAAGGTGAAATTTATTATATGGCGCACGATACTAATCCAAATAAACTGCGTCAAACCGGAGTGCGTGCGACTGATATTCTTAATATTGTTTCAGAATATGGTAAGGATAAAAAAGTGATTCTCATTTATGATGCGTGTAATAGCGGCGGTATGGGTCAACAACTTGCGACACGAGGACCGGTAGCAACGGAAGAAATAAATAAATTTTACGAAGAAATTTCCAAAGAGAAAAATTTTATGGCAACACTCACTTCCACTGAAAAAGGCGAGCTTGCGTACGAAGGCGAACAATACGGCGGCGGTCATGGTGCCTTTACCTATTATCTCGGTATGGGATTGAATGGCGCTGCAAATTCTGATATGAACCAATATATTACTCTTGGCGAGTTATATCGGTTTGTTCGAAAAAAAGTTTCTGAATCAACGAATGATAAACAACATCCCGCGCTTAATTTCAATGCAAGCGCCGGCGGTATTGTTGATATTCCAATATATATTGTGAAATAACATTGGAGAAGAAAATGAAAACAGTCATTAAAATTATTTTCACCATCGTTTTCTGCGAAGTATGTAGTACACATACTCTTCTTGCAGAGAAACAACCGTTGACGCGTACGCTTGGTATTACTGAATTTACTGCCGATACTCGTTCAATACCGATAACACAGCGCGAATTGGTTTTTATTACGGAATATGTTACTGCGATATTGCAGCAAAATGCGCCGGTAAAAGTGAAGAACCGTTTTGAAGTTGGAAAAGTTGTTTTCGATCCGACTCTTTCTGTAAAAGAAGTACTGCGCGATGCCGGACAGCGGATTGGTGTAGATGCAATGTTGATGTGCACTGTTCGTAAAAATAGTGACGGCTCATTTATTATGAAATTTACTCTGATAGGAGTCAATAATAAAAATGATGCAGAACTCAACGCATCGTACAGCGAAAGCGGCGATGTGAAAGAAAGTATGAAAACACAATTGACATCTCTGCAAGAAAATATTTTTGATGACTTCGATGATGTGGTTGAAGGGAGATCGATTTTTGGTCCGCCGGATTATCGAAAAATTGGTATGGGAATTCAAGTTGCATTTATGCCGGTTGACAGTGTTCCAAGTTATATTGGTGCGTTTTCAAAAACATCGTACGATTTTTTAGCGGGTGGAATTAATTTCAATTTTTCGCCGAAAGTTTTTGCGTTAATCACCGGCGCGTACTTAAAAGCAAC
>CAYHZL010000155.1:0-5396 GCA_964361075.1 uncultured Chitinophagaceae bacterium | reverse complement strand
TTAATTCAAAAAGCGTACGATATGGGCGAGACATCTCCGCTCCGTAGTGCAACAAATCATTTTTATGCCGGGGGTGGATTAGGTTTTCGCTTTTGGAAATTTAGAGCGTCAGGACAATACCTTGCGTTTGTTGCAAGCGATAATGCGAGTTTCGATAAATTTGCGCCGCAAAGTATCATTCTCGCAGGTCTTGATTTTTATGTTATCAGCACAATTTTTGTTGGTGTGAACTACTCTTTAATTAACGGAATGACAACTATCGGTAATACCGGTTTTGACCAGATAACATTTGATAAAGGTACACCAAAAAATCTAAGTGAATTAAGAGATAATAATGAATTTGGAATTGAACGCAGCTCATCACCAACCGAACGTCTCTATTTAAAAGTAGGATTTGAATTTTAATTATTGAACAATGCCGAAAAAATTTTCTGATACGGCAAAAAAAATAATTTTTGCTAAACATATTCGATTTATTTTCTCGGCATTGTTTGGTGTACTCATCGCGTATCTTATTAGTATTTCTTCGTTTGGTCGCGGCGCTGAATTGAACATGTACGACGTGTTGTTTCAATTTTCCCGCTCGTCCCGCGTTCCGGATTCTTCCATTGTCATTCTCGCTATCGATCAAAACTCTCTGCAATATTTCAAAAAACGCAATACAAGTTGGCCGTGGCCCCGCGATTTATATAAGATTACGACAGACTATCTTGCTCGCGCCGGTGCAAAGGCAATTGTGTACGATTTTCATTTTAATGAACCTGATGAAGATCGCGTGAATTCTTCCGGTGCGGCAAACGATAGTCTCTTTGCAGAGGCAATTGGTGCGGCAAAAAATGTGTACCTTGCGGCGCAGCTAACTCACTTCAACGATGAAGACCAGCCGGGCGATACAGTAATTAATTATCCTGCTCCTGTTTTTGTTCGAACACAAGAAGAATTTAATTTTGATAAAAGCTATGCACCTCTGTTGCAATTTCAAAAAGCTTCACAAGGTATCGGTGTTGTTAATTTCCTTCCGGATGAAGATGGTGTGTGCAGAAGGATTCCACTAAAGTTCACACTGCACCAAAAACCTCTGTACACATTGTCGTATCAAGTATATAAAAATATTGCTGATCCATCAGCAAGCGCTTCTACAATATTTTCTCCATTTCTCATTTATTGGTACGGTAAAGGCGGACCTGATGGTGTATTTAAATATTATTCAATTCATGCAGCCATAGTATCTGCCTTAAAAGAAAATGCCGGTCGTCTTCCCGATATTCCTTCTACTGTGTTTAAAAACAAAATTGTTTTCATCGGATCAAATGCTGCCGGCTTGCTTGATATACGCAACACTCCGTTTACTTCCGAGGCGCCATATCCGGGTGTGGAAATTCACGCAACAGTATTGAGCAATTTATTGCAACATCACTTTATTCGTGAACTATCGATGTTATTGTTGTTTGTTATTGGTCTTACGCTTGCATGCATTGTTTCACTTATTTCTAATTATGGAAAAAATGTCGGCACGAGCACGATTGCAGTAGCACTGTTGGCAATTGTTGTATCAATTTGTTCAGTGCAACTATTTGTGTACCTGCTCTGGTGGGTTAAAATTATTTTTCCGATTGGCGCAATTCTTTTTACCTATATGATTTCCATCGGGTGGAGTTTTGCTACTGAAGGACGCGCCAAACGCAACATGGAAAAAATATTCGGACGGTATGTAAATCCGCATGTGGTGCAAGCGCTTGTAGAAAATCCCGACACGGCACAAGTTGGCGGCGTTGAAGTAGAAGCGACCGTCATGTTTTCGGACATTGAAGGATTTACGACAATTTCGGAAGGCAAAAGTCCGCGCGAACTTGTGCAATTTTTGAATGAATATTTTTCGCAGGCAACCGATATTGTGTTTAAGCATAATGGAACCATTGATAAATTTATTGGCGATGCAGTGATGGTGTTGTTTGGTGCGCCGCTGCCGAACGAGAAGCACGCGATTCATGCATGTCGTGCCGCGTATGAATTCAGCAAACACGTAAAAGAAATGGCACGCGGTGCGCGCGAACGAGGTGAGCCTGTGTTCTCAACACGTATCGGCATTAACAGCGGGAAAATGATTGTCGGTAATATTGGTGCCCATCGAAAAATGGAATACACGGCGATTGGCGATACGGTGAATCTTTCTTCGCGGTTGGAAGGCGTCAATAAATTTTACGGCACATCAATTATCATGAGCGAAACAACCGCAGTGCAAGCCCGCGACGAATTTATTATCCGCGAGATGGATTTAATTCGTGTGAAAGGAAAAAATTTTCCCATCACCATTTATGAACTTGTGTGTAAGAAAGAAGAAGCGACAGAACATCTGTTGAAAAGCATTCAAACATTCGAATCGGCATTGCACTTGTATCGCGCACAACAATGGAATGATGCAATTCAAATGTTTAATACGGTACTGCATACACTTCCTGATGATGCATCAAATATGTACATCGAACGATGCGCTGAATACGCCGACAATCCGCCCGGCACAACGTGGGATGGTGTGTACACAATGAAATCGAAATAATACACTTTATAGTGGAGGAGTATAGTTATGATACTGTTGACAAATATTTTTTTTGCAGCAATGTTTTTATTTTCGCCGGGTGAAAAAGTACGCACAACGCAGCCGAATAATTATTTGCGTGAAGGTCCCGCTTCATACTATGATGTGATTACGATGGTGCCGGTTGCAATGTCGGTTGATGTGGTTGATAAAAAAGGAAGCTGGTGGAAAGTAAAAACTGAAGCCAATGAGATGGGCTGGCTTTCAGAAAATAGTTTTGCGAAACGTGCCACTGCCGAGCGGGAAGAAAAGTTGATGCAAGGGAAAGCCACCGCGCGCGCATCGCGTGCAGAACTTGGTGCCGCAGTGAAAGGTTTTGCAAAAAAATATGTTCCGGAAGGCGATGCAGAGATGCCCGCATTGAATAAATTTTCTTCGTCGCTTGTGAAGGCGGATGAGATGGAACAGTTTGAACATAGTTTCACTGCCGAACAATTACGCGGCTACATGACGATCGAAAAACCGTTCGATCTTCGGTTTCATGAAGATGCAATCGGTTATGGCATTGCGCAGCGTATTGCAAAACTTGGCGTTGTGAATGATCCTACTGCACTTGCATACATTAATATGATCGGCAGTTATCTTAATACATACACGCGCGCATACGATGCCGGTTTCCGTTTCTTCATTTTGAATAGTGATAAAATTAATGCGTTCGCTGTGCCGGGCGGATATATTTTTATTTCGAAAGGTTTGCTGCACGCATGTTCAAATGAGTCCGAGCTTGCAGCGGTGATTGCGCATGAAATGACGCATGTTATTCAACGTCACGGATTGAAAGAATTACATCTAAGTCAGGCAAAAGTAAATTCTGAAAAATTATTTGACGAACTGGAAGAAGAAGTGGGCGAAGAAAAAAGCGATGATGAAAAAGAATTGGATCAGTTTGCGGATGATGCGTACAACACTCTTATTACACCGCGTTTGTTGGAATACGAGTATGAAGCAGACAGGCTTACGATGCTCTATTTAAAACGAGCCGGTTATGATCCGACCTCGTTGCTAACTGTTCTGGAAAAAATTTATGCACCATCACCTACTTCAACAGATATTTTCGACAATAATTATATGAAGAAAGACGATTTGCAAATGCGTATCAGCGCTGCGCGACAATTGATTTCTTCGGAAGGATATCGCGTGCGTGCGGATAGGCATTACGAAGATAGATTTACTAGTCACACTTCTGAATTGAGGTAGAATTTTCTTACGCTGTATCGCAAGTACGTAAGAGAGTGCTACCTTAAAAACGACAGTGCTCAAAACAAGCTTTCGTAATGACAGCCAAAATTTCTACTTTTGACAAATGCAAAATAACAACAGCAAATTTAAAACTGTAATAGACAAAAATACTTTCTACTTCTACAACCCTGTTTTTCAAGAGAAGTATGAAAGTTACATCAACTCTCTCAAAGAAACGCTGCTCGTTCTCAAAAATAAGATTGAAACAGACGGACTGAAAAAAGAATTTTTTGAAGCCCTACTCTTAGACAAAGAAAATGGACTTCGTGCCTTGCTTGCCTTGACAGGTTTTGCAAATGAAAGTTTGAAACGGTTACTAACCGTTGTGCGTGTTGCCGACAACAAAGAACTTTCAAAACTCCTTTACAAGGATAAATGGGCGAAAAAAGAAAATGGAATAGAACTTTCAGAATGGGGCGACACAAAAATTATCAAACTACTCAAAGACAATTCCGATTTCAGAAAAGGAATTGTAAATCTTTTTTTTGAAGGTTCAACAATCCCGTTTTTAGCGCAGACACTTCCGCTTTTTGAATTGAAAAAATTAAGTATTTCAAAACTGAAATTTGAAGTGCCAGCAATGATTGATACTCTTGTCCGCTACAAAGAGAAAGGTTCTTACTCTGGAAAAGGTAAAAACAACTCTGAAACATTAATTACAAAACTACTTGAAGAAAATAATTTGCCTTTTGAAAAAGGTGATTTGACAAAACTTTTCAAGAAAGAAAAAATTGCCAAACGCACAATGGATTTCATTCTTCCCAACAAGAAAAATCCAAAAATTATCATTGAAAGTTCTTTTGTAGTAACTACTTCATCCGGACAAGGAGATAAAGCAAAGACAGAGGGGAATATCAAAAAACTTATAAGCAAATATTATCCGAAAGCAAAGTTCATCGGCTTTGTTGACGGTATTGGCTGGTATGTTCGCAAAGGCGATTTGATGCGAATGGTTTCCGCCTTTGATGATGTTTTTACTTTTCATCAATCCGAAATAGAACGATTCATAAATTTTTTACAAAAAGAATTTTTAAAATAATTTTACCAATGAAAAAAGACAAATCAAAGGCAGTAGAAAATTTTTATTCTGGAGATTCTATTTTTACTAATGGTGCGTTTGTAACTCCAGTCAAAGTAAAAATGGATGGAGTTGATGAATGGCGATGGGTTGAGAGTACCTTTGAAGACGATAGTTTTTATAATGGGAAATCAGTTAACCCAATTGAGTCAGCAAAAAAAACAAATAACCTTTTATTAGAATGGTAAAAAAATTTCTAAATAAAATAATTCAAGGTGATTGTCTGAAATTGTTAAAGCAACTTCCAGACAATTCCGTTGATATAACTTTTGCCGATCCGCCTTTCAATCTGAAAAAAGGTTACAACAGTTATAAGGACAGTTTGAAGTTGCAAGAATATTTGAATTGGTGTGAAGAATGGATCACTGAAATGGTACGAGTAACAAAGCCTACTGGTTCAATATTCGTTCACAATATTCCAAAGTGGTTGACATACTACGCTTCATTTCTCAACAAGCAAGCCGACTTCAAACATTGGATAAG
>CAYHZL010000154.1:0-8490 GCA_964361075.1 uncultured Chitinophagaceae bacterium | reverse complement strand
GCCGTCTTTTTGGCGGAGGGATTTTTTGAATAAACAATAACGCTGAGTAGTTACGCTAATTTGTTTATTGGATTGGGTACAATATAATAGTTTTTCAACCTTTATCAATAGCATAATCACGTTATTTTAGTGAGCACGAATAAAGTCTCGCACTGTTGAGATATACTCGTTTTCACCAAACTTTGCAGGCACTTGGGAGTGGTCGGCTCCGGCAACACGAATAAATGTTTTAGGGTTTTTGGCATTTTTAAAAACCACTGCACCGTTTTTTTCTATGTCAATAAACTTATCACTTTCGCCATGGAAAAGAAGTAAGGGCGCAATAACTTTTTTAATTTTCTCGGCGTTATTATATTCGCCCTTCATCACGTACGAACTTGGCATATCGAGCAATGTTCCGCTTTGCACCAACGCCGAAGTTGATGCAAACGGCGCTTCAAGAATTAACACGTTCGGTGTAAACACGTTTGCCGCAAGATGAATTGCTGCCGCACAACCAAGTGAAAATCCGTAGCAAGCAATTTTTGTCTGATTCACACCGCCTCGGGAACGAATATATGTTAATGCTGCTTCAGCATCAGAATATAATCCTTCCTCCGACGGCTCACCTTCGCTCATGCCATATCCTTGATAATCGTACACAAATACATTGCAGCCGGTTTTGTACAATAACTCAACTCTATCCCAATAATATTGAAGATGATCTTTATTGCCGTGATTATACAGAATGGTGTAGCTCGAATCTACTCCATTCGATTTTACAAAATAGCCGTAGATTTTTTTTCCTTGTGAAGTAAGAACGATTTGCGTTCTGCTCGATTCCGGAATTACGCCGGTGCGAAGTGAATACGATGAAAGAGTTTTTTTATTGAACAGAGCGGAATCTAAATCGAAGCAGCCGCTAAAGAAAAAAATAATTCCGTAAATTAAAAAAATAATTTTCTTCATTTTCTCGACACCTCCGTTCCACTGCGCTGAAGTGCATAGTGAAATCCTACAAACAAACCAAAATTTCCCTTGCCGCCAATTGAACCGGTTCCTTCAAACGCTCCATGCGCGGTATTCGTGTTCGATGCCATCCATTTGGATTCCACTTGCATTGCAAGAACGCTGCTTAACGGAAATTGCATTCCGATAAACGGCGAAAAGAAAAACTGCGGCTGATGTAGTTGATATACATTGTCGGCACCAACGTACGCAAGCGTCTGTTCGCCGATGTGGTAACTCGCATTCACTGTTGCCATCGGAAATAACCGGGGATTATTTCCACGTATAAAATCACTGAAGAAATATATTTGTCCGTGCAGTGTTACTTCGGGAAGTGCACCATGCTCGTGCAGCAACGCCGATGCAATGCCGGCATCAACACCGAGACTTTTAAATGCGAGAGTTGTAAGATGAAGGTCGCCTGTGAAAGTAATATTTTCTGAAAAGCCGTGCGCAACACCGGCGTTTAAATATGGAATCGGAACAGGCACGCCGCCTAATGTAACAACCGGACCGCCCAGAGAAGCAATTGCTTCTGTCTCGTGTTCCTTCAACACACGCACCGGCTGTGTTACTCCGCAACCTTCGATTGCTATCATCAGAAGAAAAACAAAGCCTATTTGAAAAATGTTTTTCTTCATACTCACGGATTTATTTTTACAGCAGTCCATGTATCATCAAAACTTAATTTTGGCCAGCCTGATTTTTCTGCACTTGCACTATAAGCACCTTGTGCAGTACCTGTTGTTTTAAACATTCCCGAAAAATTTCCCTTGATTGTGAATCCTTCATTCTGTTTTGAAAGTGTTGCGTTAATTTTTCCGTTACTGCCAAGCACGCCAATAATATCAATGTCTCGCACAAAACCAAGTCCTTCAAACTGAATATCTATCTTCCCTTCAATATCATAACGTGTGGGAATAATGCTGTTCGATATTTTGAAGAAGAAATTGTAACCGAGTGTTGTTCCTTTCCAATTGCCGATAAGTTGATTTGCTTCTGTACTTCCGAATGTATAGTAGTACACTGTTTTTGTTCTCGTCGTAAATAAATCTGCTCGTGTCGGATGCGTTGCCGTTACAGAAATAGTTCTCGTGCCGGGATTTAATCCTGTTACGCGCGTTGCGAACGAGCCATTTCCATCGTACGCAACATTCGTATTGGAAAACCCGGAATTTATTTCAGCAATACTCAGCGTTGCATTTTGTTGAACACTGCCGGAAACCGCAACACTATTTTCAAAAATAATTTGTGCTTCCGGCGGATCAAGTGATAATCCCGGAGCCATATCAACAGAATGCACACTAATAATTAACGGCGCGGTCATGGCTGAATTTATTTGTGCTGTAATTGATGCAACACCGGCTGCACCGCTTGTCAGTACACCATTCGCTGCGCTCACCACAGACGAATTGGAAGAATGCCAAATTGCTTTCGACGCATCAACAGTTTCAAACACTGTATCAATGGTGCGCACGGTGTATTCCGCATCGATGATAAAGCCGGAATTTTTTATTGTGCGTTGCGATTCGTTTATATAACTTCCCGATAATGCAAGTGTTTTTTTCTCACCATTAAATTGCATAAACAATGTATCAGGAGCGGGCGAAATTTTTAATGCAGAATATTGTTTCTGAACTTCTTCCGGTGGCTTAGGATTAATATTGCATCCTGCAACACTCATAATGACCAGTACAATCAAAAGATATTTGTTCATTTTTTTTCTCCCTAAAAAATAAAAATAATTCCTGTGCTAATATTCCATCCACCTATACCCGGCAGATCTCGTTTTTTATCATTCTGGACTTTCTGTAACATGAATGTATATTCGCCTTCGCCATATATTGCAAACGGACTAAGTATTTCAATTGCAAGCCCGCCGCCAAACGAAAGACCTCTGTTCTCAATTTTTTGCGACGTCGTGAGTTCATTCACCACAGGTTGTACCGTAGAAATTTTTTCTTCCGCTTTGATGATGACATACGAAACATCGGCGTAGAATGGACTGTGTGGAACCGTCAATCGAAATCCTGCCGAATAAAAAATTTCTCTCCATTCCGAAAATCCTGTTACATTGATATTTGTTAATTCAGATTTTCCGGTTGCATCAAACAAACGGTATTTACCAATGAGATATGTTCTTGAATCACCAAGTGCAAAAAATCCGTGGCGTGTCATACTTCGATTTGAATAAACCATTAAAAAACGACCATCATCCATTTTAAATGAACCAACGCCGCCGCCAAAGAGAAGAGAAAAATGTTTTTCATTATTTTCGCCGGCACACAAAGGAGCGAGAACAATGCAGAGAGAGCAGAGTGCGTAAAAAAGTTTCTTCATCATAATAATCCCCGATTATTGTTTGTGTGAAAAGAAAGATAAGCGCTAATGCGCCATCATGTAAAGAGTGAATGGAAACGCTCCGGTGTCAGAGCAAGTTTCCGCGTTTGATAATTAAAAAAAACAATACCCGTTTTTGCACGTGCTATTTCTCGTCCTGTTTCTTTTTCTTTCAGTGTGTAGAATATATCACAGCCGTGTTTTTGAATGTCATCCACCGCAACATCAATACGAACTGTTTCACCATAAAACGATTCCGATTTAAACACAAGAACAGCATCGCTCATAATAATACCGACACCATCAATATCGAATTCTGTAAATTTGTGTTGAAGTAAAAAACGAATACACACTTCATGAATAAGAGACAACACTGCATCATTCCCAAGATGTCCGCCGTAATTAATATCTGAAATACGCAGCGGAAGTTCAGTGGTGTAGTGAATGTGTTTCGGAATTTCTAGTTTTACACGCGCCATAATATTGAAAATGAAAAGTGACTAATAAAAAATATTTTCAATTATCCATTATCAATTATTCATTGCTTGTGGTATTCTTGTAAACTTCGCACATGGAATTTACCGCGATTCTTTCGTTGAATACCTTTCACGCACGATGATGCCGCCGAAAGCGTTGTAACAATTGCAATTTTATGTTGAATAGCTGCCCAGCCAATTGCATACTCATCGTACCGCGCTTCTTCACCAAGCGGAGTATTGATAACCAACTGCACATCGCCGTTTTTAATTGCATCAACAATATTCGGTCGCCCTTCGTTTACTTTAAAGACTTCGCCGACATTAATATGATGAGCTTGTAAAAATTTTGACGTTCCTTCAGTCGCAATAATTTTAAAACCGAGTGCGACATACTCATTAACGATATCAACAGTTTTACTGTTCTTGTCGTTATCGTTCACACTCACGAACACCGTTCCAGATTTCGGCAAATCGTTACCTGCTGCAGTTTGTGCTTTCGCCAGCGCTGCGCCAAACGAGTGTGAAATTCCCATCACTTCACCGGTTGAACGCATCTCGGGACCGAGGAACACTTTCACTTTTGGAAATTTCGAAAACGGAAAGACTGCTTCTTTCATTGCAATGTGTTTAATAGAACGGAAATCAAAATTCAGAACACCAAGTTCTTTCAGTGTTTTTCCAATCATTACCTTTGCCGCAATTTTTGCAAGAGGCATGCCGGTTGTTTTGCTGACAAACGGAACAGTGCGCGATGCACGCGGATTTACTTCCAACACATACACAACATTATCTTTCATTGCATATTGCACGTTCAACAAACCGACAACGTTCAAAGCGTGTGCAAGTCGTTTTGTATATTCAATTATTTCGTTCGTTTTTTCTTCGCTAATCATAAACGGCGGAAGCACACACGAACTATCGCCGGAATGAATTCCTGCTTCTTCGATATGTTCCATCACACCGCCAATCAACACATCTTTTCCATCACACACAGCATCAACATCAAATTCAAACGCATCTTCCAAAAAGCAATCAATCAAAATTGGATGCTCTGGAGAAACGTCAACTGCTTTTTTCATGTACTCTGTCAGCGATTCGCTGTTGTAACAAATTTGCATTGCGCGTCCGCCCAACACGTACGAAGGACGCACAAGCACCGGATAACCAATTTGTTCCGCAACAAGCACCGCATCTTTTACAGAAAATGCCGTTCCATATTTCGGACATGGAATTTTATGTCTACGAAGAAGGTCGCCAAATCTCTGACGATCTTCTGCTAAATCAATTCCTTCGGTCGAGGTGCCGAGAATTTTTACACCGTTCGCTTCCAATGCTTTTGCAATCTTCAACGGCGTTTGTCCGCCGAAGCTGACGATGACACCTTCCGGTTGTTCCAAATCGCAAATGTTCAACACATCTTCCAGCGTCAGCGGTTCAAAATATAATTTGTCGGTCGTGTCGTAATCGGTCGAAACAGTTTCAGGATTACAATTGATCATGATTGTTTCGTACCCTTCTTCACGAAGCGCATACACACCGTGCACACAGCAATAATCAAACTCCACACCTTGTCCAATCCGATTCGGACCGCTGCCCAACACAATTGCTTTCTTTTTTGTTGAGCGCTTCGATTCATTTTCCTGTTCGTACGTTGAATAATGGTACGGCGTGTTCGCTTCAAATTCCGCCGCGCATGTATCAACAGTTTTGTACACCGGCAATACACCAAGTTCTTTTCGAAGCGTGCGCACACGCGCTTCATCTGTTTTCCAGAGATACGCTAATTGACGATCAGAAAATCCGTACTGCTTTGCTTTAAGAAGAATTTCTTTTGTATGTTGTGCTGTGAGAAGTTCTTTTTCAAAAATTACAATTTGTTGTATGTTGAATAAAAACCACGGATCAATTTTTGTCAACTCATGCACATCATCTATCGAAAGCCCAAGTTGAAACGCATACCGAATGTAAAAAATATTATTTGGTTTCGGTTTGCGAAGTTGGTCTTTTACTTTTCGAGTCCATTCTGTCTTTGCCGTTTTGGAAAGCGATTCAACTTCTACAATATCTTTTCCGTCCGCGCCCAAGCCGCTGCGTCCCGTTTCGAGCGAGCGTAATGCTTTCTGCAAAGCTTCTTTGAATGTGCGTCCGAACGCCATCGCCTCGCCGACAGATTTCATCTGCACGCCGAGTGTATCATCCACGCCTTTAAATTTTTCAAAATCCCATCGCGGAATTTTTACTACCGTGTAATCAATCGTCGGTTCGAATGAAGCCGGCGTTGTTTTCGTAATGTCATTTGGAATTTCATCGAGCGTATATCCGACAGCAAGCTTTGCCGCAATTTTTGCAATCGGAAATCCGGTTGCTTTCGATGCGAGGGCAGAACTGCGCGACACACGCGGATTCATTTCGATGATATACATTTTTCCATTTTTCGGATTGAGCGAAAACTGCACGTTCGATCCGCCGGTATCAACACCAATGGCACGCATTACTTTAATCGCCGCATCGCGCATGTGTTGATACTCTTTATCGGTCAGTGTTTGTGCAGGCGCAACCGTTATCGAATCGCCGGTATGCACACCCATCGGATCAAAATTTTCAATCGAACAAATGATAACGACATTATCTTTTTGATCGCGCATCACTTCAAGTTCGTACTCTTTCCAACCGATCACCGATTCTTCCACCAACACTTCGTGCACGGGACTGTTTGTCAATCCGTGCTCAACAATCGATCTGAACTCTTCTATATTATAGGCAATGCCGCCGCCGGTTCCGCCCAACGTAAACGACGGACGAATAATAATCGGGAAACCAATATCGTGAGAAACTTTTACTGCTTCATCAACATTGTGCACAAAACCGCCGCGCGGCATTTCAAGTCCGGCTTCTTTCATCACTTGTTGAAAGAGTCGTCTGTCCTCCGCTTTTTTAATCGCCTCTAATTTCGCACCGATCAATTCAACGTTATGTTTTGATAATACGCCGCTTTCTGCAAGAGCCACTGCAATGTTCAGCGCAGTTTGCCCGCCCATTGTGGGAAGAATTGCATCGGGTTTTTCTTTTTCAATAATGAGTTCAACAAATTCGGGAGTGATGGGTTCAACGTAGGTTGCATCGGCAAGATCGGGGTCGGTCATAATTGTTGCCGGATTGCTGTTGATGAGAATAACGCGATAGCCTTCTTCTCTCAGCACTTTGCACGCCTGTGTGCCTGAATAATCAAACTCACACGCTTGCCCAATGACAATCGGTCCGCTGCCGATAATGAGAATTGATTTGATATCTGTTCGTTTCGGCAATGTTTTAAAAATTAATTGGTTGAAGAATATTTTTTGTAAATAAGAATTTTATCTCTGTTGACATTATCTTTTGATCCTTCTTTAATCATCTTTGCTGAAATAAAATCAACTTTTTTTTTCAGCAGTTCCTCTAAATCTAATGCCATTCCAACAAATTCAAAACCAATATGCTGAAAATAGTCGAGTTCAACAAGAATATCAATATCACTTTCCTCATTAGCATCACCACGAGAATATGAACCAAAAAGATATGCTTTCAAAACAGGTTTATTGTGAAAGAAATTTTGAATTGACAATATTGTTTCTTTTGATAACGTCATTGTTTGACAGAAATAAATTATCTCCGCAGCAAGTCCCGAAGGGATCACTTTGTGACGGCGGAGTATTATACCCAATAGCAAATGAAACTCCCCGCCGCAAGCAGCGGGGTATCTTCGTCATGCCCGAATGCTCTTATCGGGCATCCACAAATAGATTCCCGCCAAAAACATGCCGGAATGACGACGCAAGTCCCGAAGGGATCACTTTGTGACGTCGGGGTATTATACCCAATAGCAAATGAAACTTCTTCTAAGATATTTTCTGACTGGTTTTGTAAAATTATTTAAATAAAAATACAAAATTTTGATTTGCTTTCCAATTTTTCTAAAAAAAGTAATGCCATAACTCAGAGTATTTAGTTGAACCTTAAAAAGTCTTATTTACAAAGTGATGCCATGAGTTTGTTTATCAAGAACGTGAAAATTTGAATTATTTCTGAATCATTGTATTACACTCATGGCATCACTCGCATTTTTTAAGGGACGAGTATTTAAACTGATGTCCGACACCTTCAATGTGTCAGACATCTCAAATTTGCACAATACATTCCCCCTTGAAAAGGGGGTTAGGGGGATTTTCCATTAGAATGCATCTCCATCCAATCTTCAACCACCATTAGCACACCCCGTAAATTTTTTTTTATTTCTTGATCTGTGAAATGTAAAATTGTAAGACCACGTTTTTGTAATTCACTATCACGATCTGCATCATACTGTTCTTTTCCTTCGTGACTGCTTCCATCAATTTCAATCGCCAGATTTAATTCCTTGCAATAAAAATCTGCAATAAATTTCCCCAGCGGTTTCTGGCGGTTAAATTGAAATCCTCTCAGTTGTTTTGCACGTAAATATTTCCACAACAATACTTCACTAAGAGTTGAACCGCTGCGAAGTTCTCTGGCGTGTTGCTTTAGATTTTTATTGTAAGACAAATACATTGTACGTTATTTAAGTAATCCCCCTCGCCCCCTTTTCAAGGGGGAATTCAAATCCCCCTTTTAAGGGGGTGTCCGCTGTTTTTTAGCGGACGGGGGATCAGTTGCGTTCCCAACGAGGACG
>CAYHZL010000153.1:0-8503 GCA_964361075.1 uncultured Chitinophagaceae bacterium | reverse complement strand
TAATTTTTTCGAAGCGATACTGAACTTCCGGAGTCTTTGTCTTGAAAAATATAAAATACGCACCGGACCCAAGCGCAATAATAAAAATAAGAGTAATCCAAATAGATTTTTTCTTCATAAACGTAACGATAAAATGGTGAGTGAACTATAAACTGTTACACGTTAGACAGCAATACAACAACATTAGTTTATCGAAAGTATTTCAAGATTCAAAATTTTTTACTATTGGATCTGATACCCTGACGCTTTGCATAATTTCAACGAAAGTCTTAACTCCTTTGGATCCGGAATTCATAAATGAAGATATTTATTTTTCTGTCTGGAGCGAGGAAAGATACTCAAATACAGAAGCGACATCGGACGCTCTATAATAGAGCGAACGGTAGTGTTCCTTGACAAAATGTTCGCGGTACAATCGCTCGAACATCTCAAACAATGGCTCGTAAAAATTATCCACATCCAAAAATATAATAGGCTTGTTATGAAAATGCAGCACCTTCAGCGTTAACACTTCAAAAATTTCTTCGAGCGTACCGAATCCGCCGGGCAATGCAACAAACGCATCGGCGCGGTCTTCCATCGTTTCTTTTCGCTCGTGCATGGTGTCGGTGATAATGAGTTCATCCGATTCGTGATATGCAACTTCTCTATCAACTAATTTTTGTGGAATTACACCAATCACTTTCCCGCCGTGATGATGCACGGTACGTGCAAGCTCTCCCATCAATCCAACATTACCGCCGCCATACACAAGCGTATAGTGTTGTTCAACAAGTTGTTTCCCAATTTCACGCGCTACATCAAAATAAATTGAAGGGACAGTGTTGCTCGATGAACAGTAGATGCAAATATTTTTTTTCAATACGGTTTTCTTTTTATTTTAAATTGAGAGCGATTAATTTATAGGCATCTCTAAAATCTAAAGAAGACAGTCATTGCGAGGGAGGAACGACCGAAGCAATCTTTTTCTTCCGTTCAAAAAAAAGAGATTGCTTCGCTCGCAATGACAGCTTTGTTTTTAGAGATGCCCTTATAGTATTACAACGTGCTACCGCTCGCCTGCTTCCATTGCACAAATCGCAGTCATATTTACAATGTCGTTCACTTCGGCACCTCGCTGTAAAACATGAACAGGTTTCGCCATTCCCGTCAGCACCGGTCCGATTAACTCCGCTTCGCCGATGCGTCCCATCAGTTTGTACGCTATATTTGCAGAATTCAAATCCGGAAAGATGAGCACGTTCGCTCCGCCTTTCAATGTGCTGAACGGAAAATCTGTGTTGACAATATCCGGAACAACGGCTGTGTCGGCTTGCATTTCTCCGTCAATCATCAATTCAGGATTTTTCTTTTTTATCAGCGCAATTGCGCGAGCAACTTTTTCTGCCGACGGATGTTTTGTGCTTCCAAAATTACTGAATGACAACATCGCAATACGCGGAATGACATCGAACCGATGTACTGCATCAGCAGTTTGCAGTGCAATCTCCGCCAGATCTTCCGCCGTCGGATCAATGTTCACTGTCGTATCGGCAAAAAAGTACATTCCTTTTTTCGCCATCACCACATACATTCCGGAAACACGAGATGCGCCGGACTTCATTCCGATAAGTTGCAACGCGGGGCGAATTGTTTCGTTGTAGTGTGTTGTCAATCCGGCAATCTCACCGTCCGCATCACCCATACGCACCATCATTGCGCCGTAATAAAATTTATTACGCAGCAGCCGTTCCGCTTCCGAATACGTAACACCTTTGCGTTGACGGAGAGAATACAATTCTTTTGCGTAGCGTTCAAACACCGGACTTTTCCATGTGTCAATAATTTCTATTTCATTTTCAATATCGAGTGAGAGAGCACGAATGCCGGCTTCAATTTTTTCACGCGAACCGAGAAGAATCGGTTTTGCAATATTTTGATCGACCACAGCTTGTGCGGCACGAAGAATTTTTATCTGATCTCCTTCGGGGAACACAATGCGCCGCGGTTTCGATTGCGCTTGTCTGATAATAAAATTGATGAATGGTTTTGAACGACTCACACGCGCTTCTAACTCTTCACGATATTTTTGCCAGTCGGAAATTTGCACGCGCGCAACACCGCTATCAATCGCCGCTTTCGCCACCGCCGGTGCAACCCACGTCAGCACGCGCGGATCAAACGGTTTTGGAATAATGTATTCACGACCAAAACGAATATCGTTTCCGCCGTACGCTTTGATGACAGAATCCGGCACATCTTCTTTTGCAAGCTGAGAAAGCGCTTTAACGGCGGCGATTTTCATTGCTTCATTAATCGTTGTTGCGCGAACATCCAACGCTCCGCGAAAAATAAATGGAAATCCGAGTACGTTGTTGACTTGATTCGCATAATCCGAACGACCGGTTGCCATAATAATGTCGGTGCGAACATTCAACACTTCTTCAGGAGTAATTTCGGGATCAGGATTTGCCATAGCAAAAATAATTGCATTCGGCGCCATTGTTTTTGCCATCTCCTTTGTAACACAATCCTTTACCGACAAACCAACAAACACATCCGCACCGACCAACGCTTCGGCAAGCGTGCGTGCTGAAGTGTCCGTTTGAAAATCTTCTTTATACTTGTTCATATCATTTTTGCGGCCGGCATAAATAACACCCTTACTGTCGCACATAATAAGATTTTCTTTTTTCACTCCGAGCGCAATATGCAATTTTGCACATGCAATAGCGGCTGCACCGGCTCCGTTAAAGACAACTTTAATTTTCGAAATATCTTTCTTTGTAAGTTCCAATGCATTCAACAATGCCGCACTGCTGATAATTGCCGTACCGTGTTGGTCGTCGTGAAACACAGGAATGTTCATCGTTCGTTTTAATTCCTCTTCAACCATAAAACATTCCGGCGCTTTAATATCTTCCAAATTTATTCCGCCGAATGTCGGCTCCAATGCTTGCACCGTGCGGATTATTTCTTCAGCCGTCGGCGCTTTAATTTCAATATCGAACACATCAATGTCCGCAAATTTTTTGAACAGCACTGCCTTTCCTTCCATCACCGGCTTGCCCGCTTCGGGACCGATGTTGCCGAGACCAAGCACTGCAGTTCCGTTGGAAACAACTGCGACTAAATTTCCTTTTGCAGTGTAGAGATAGACGTCATCAATATTTTCTTTGATGGCAAGACATGGCACGGCAACACCCGGCGTGTAGGCAAGTGATAAATCTCGTTGTGTAGTAAATGGTTTGGTCGGCGTGATTTCAAGTTTTCCTTTGCGCCCCATACGATGGTACTCAAGTGCATCTTCGTTTCTGATTTTCATAAGTGTCTCCTTTTTTTCTCACGTAAAAAGCACAACGATATACGAAAAATATTTAAGGGCAGTTTCAAAAATTAAGTTTTTTTCGCCACTAATACACAAAGGCACGAAGAAAACAAATAATAATAAACATTTTGCGACTTCGCGTCTTTGCGAGAAGTTTTTTTTTCAATTTATAGAACCGCCCTTAAAAAATTCCTCGCACATCTTCGTTTTCTTCGTGGATATTTATTGTATCGGAATGCGAACACTTGCCCGCATTTCAATTTCGTTTCGAGGCTGCAAGTTTGGGCTTACTTCAAAATTAAATAACGCGGCATCAACGTACGCATCGAGCACGTTGATGAGATATGCAATTGCCAAATACCAGCCGAACGTATCGCGTTGCCCGCGATAAAAATTTCGATGATCTTTTAACGTTGCATTTCCGATATGCAACGAGTCGGCTAATAATGACGCTGCATACGCATCACGTTTTTCTGCATACAACTTATCCTGCTCGCGATAGACGGAATAAAAATAATATCCGAATCCCCACACGATAGGCGCTTTCCAATACGATTGGTTGTACAACTGACCAACACCCGGCAATAATCCGGAAGCGAGCATTGCCACCACTGTAAATTTCGGTGAACGAATTGTTGTATCAACCACTGAAATTTTTGTTGCGACGAGAGAATCTTCGTTCAGAATACGCGGAAGCGAATCAGTCCTCGCAGAAATAAAAAGTGGCGATGCAATCGGTTTTTCGTATTGAAAAGAGTGCTGTGTAAAAACAAAGTGAGGAAAAAAAAAGAGTGCAACAATATAGAGCGAGAGGGTTTTCATGGTAGTATGTCAGCCACTTTTGAACGTTGTGAAGAAGGATTGAACCATTCAATTTTGTAATGCGAACCATTTCAGTAATCCATTCTTCGCACTAGTTCAAGTATTTCTGTAATTTCAAACAGTCACCTTGAATTATTCAACAAACATTTCTTCTATTCTATTTGAAAGAACCTTTGCTGAAATATCTTTACCGTCAAAATAAGTATCACCTTCAAATTCATCTGCAACCCAAATAAATTTTTCTTTTCCGTTCAATTTCACTTTCATCGGGATTAAATGAACACCGGTTGAATAAATTCTCGGTTCAAATTCTGTGATTTGATTCCCGATAATTCTTTGTTCAATTTTTAAACTCATACTATTAAAATATTTCTGCAAAAATCTTGTCAAGGTCTTTATCCAGATTGCCGTTGTAGTCCTTGTGTGGAATTTTCAATTTCTCCAATGCTTTCTTAAAGCGTTTGTAGCCGTCTTGTGTTCTCAACTCAATCCAATTTATTTTCAAATCGTCAAGTTGGTTTTTGTTTTGCTGTGAAAGTTTGTCTGCTACGAAAACATTTGTGGCTCTTGCAATTACTGCGTCCGCACTTTCAGGATTTCCTCTGCCCATCAGTTTTACTTCGCACAAAAATTCTTTTCCGTCTTTGAGAAAATAAAAATCTATTTCCCTACGCAATTTCCAAAATCAGTTCTTCTTTGGAATTTCCAAACTCTTTTGGATCATAATGCTCTCCATCTCTAAAGGTATCCTCATTGAATTCTGAAACATACCAAACCCAAATTTCTTTTCCTTCACTATCCGTTACCTTCATTGGTTGCAAGAAAGCACCAGTAGTATAAATCATTGGTTCGGTGTCAAAAATTACTTTTCTCATTTTAGTTGTTTTAGTTGAAGAAATTTATACTGGATTTTTGTAAATGATTTTACGCTTTGTTATAAGAATGTTTTACTCGCCTTTTTATTTTTTCCTCATTATGAATAAATGTTTGAATCCTCGCAAATAAAAATTAAATCGTCTCGCTCTGTTGTGCCAAAGTCCAGTGTTTGATGTCTGGTTGTGTCGTGTTACACAAATTGCGTCCATTGGCTCAAAATATTTTTCAAGTCGTTGATAAACTAAAAATCCAGTCGGTGTAAATTTCTTTTTTATCCATTGGTCGCCAATGAGCCAAGCAATTACTTTTTCTGGTCTCAAAATTCTGTGGGCTTCTTTTGCAACTTTTTCTAACTCGTCATAAAACTCTGTCTTTTCACAAGAAATTTTTCCAATGCAGTTTTTATCGTCGGAGTATTTTATGTTGTCAGAGTAGGGGCTGTCAATAAAAACAAAATCAGCGCTGTTGTCGTCAAGTGGAATTTTTCTTGCGTCATTTTTTATTACATCTGGTCGCACAATATTTATATCGTAGCCGATTACTTTTCTCTTTAGTTCTTTTGCAACATCTATTGTTGTTCCGCTTCCGCACATCGGGTCAACGACTAAATCATTTTCTTTTGTGTAGCGTTGTAATAAATTCCAAATTATAAAGGCGGGAGTTACTCCGTTGTATTTGTTGTTGCCGTGTGGTTTGTCTCCGTAATTTTGAGTAGGGAAATCCCAAAGAGTAGTGGATTCAAGAATTAACTCTGTATTCTTTTTCATTCAGTGCGATGTCATTTTTGAATAGTGATTTATTGAAACTGAATAAAGTTGATAATGAAAGTTAAAATATTTTTCGTCCTTGTTTTCATATGCTTGTTTTGATTTTTCTAAAAAACATTGTGCAAGGAATAAAATGTCTATTGGAGCAAGTAATTTGTGAGGAAGAGTTTCTCTTTGCTTGTTTTGTTTCATTTCAAGTTTCAATTTTTTTTTCTTTTTTGAAATCAATTTTTTTCATTTGATTAGATTTTTTAAGTCGTCAATGAATTTATCAAACATTTTTACCTTTTCACTCTCTTTAACTTCAGATTCTGTCATTACATACGCTCCATCTAAATCTGCTTCAACAATAGCTCTGCTTTTACTCATTTTGTCATTTACATCAAATTCTCCATCTTCATCTGGAGAAACAAAGAATACTTTGATATGTTTTGTTAAGGCGTATTGCTTTATTTTAATATTCCAATATCCAGATTGAGCAATTCTTTCTCGCAAGGTTGATTTACTTGATAGAATCGCTATTACTTTAAAGGGTTCTTTTGGAACATAAACGACCAAATCAACATCTGGAATATGAAATCCAAATTTACCAAAATCAATTGATAAATTTCTTTTTACATTTTGTAATTCGATTGATAAATTTTTTGGATTAGCATTTTCAAATGTTTTACCACTTATAATTTTTAATCCAAGCAAAGTAATCTGTTCATTTAAAATGAAATCGATTAATTTTTCTAATGCGCTGCCTTTTATTCCTTTCCAAGATTGTTCAAAGTCGCCCTTGGGAGTTGGATTCTTAAGGAAATCTTGGTAGTGAATTTCTTTTGCTTCAATTAATATTTTTGAAATATACTTATAGGCGTGTTTGCCATACTTGTTTTTGTATTTCTCATATAGAACAATAACATCTTTTGCTTTCATAAAAAATTACTTTTCATAAAAAAATTTACCGCCTACAAACTTTTGTCCATTATCATTAAAATAACTGTTAAGCATTTGGTTAACCCATTCTTCATAATCACTATTGCACATTTCAACAAAGCCCTGTATCACATCTTTGTTAATTTTTTCTTTGTCAAAACCACAATAATTAAAGTAGTTTTGAATTTCTTTTTTTGCTTGTTTATTGGTAATCATATAAGTTAAAGTTTTTCCATTATTAAAATATATTCTGTCGGATAAGCCAATTTTAGATTTTTATCATTTGCTTTTACAAACTGTCCAGTATCGGAGTTTCTTGTTGATGGCAACATTTTAGAGGGAATTTCTCTGTGAATGATGTCGTGAGTTTTGAAACCAATATTTTCAAATTGCTCTTGAAAAACTTCTGCATTTAAAATATTTACTCCTTGAAATTGCGTATTGCCAATGACAATGCAAGCCCTACCACCTTTCTTTAAAACCCTTTTCATCTCAACAAATGTTTCCAGCAAATCAGCAAAATAATTTTTTACCTCTCTGCCTTTTTTATTCTCTCCTAATTGTAAAACAATTTCTTCTGCCAAAGAACTTTTTAAATCAATTTTTTCTCTGTCTGTGTAAGCACTGCCGATAAACTTTTTTCTAAACTCTGCTAACTCGCTCAAATATCCAAACCACAAAGACGGCAACTGATGCAAGTCAGCATATTCGTAAGAAGTTACATAGGGAGGACTTGTTACGATTAGTGTCGCTTTATTTTTTTCGCAAGGCAAGTTTCGGGAGTCGGCACATTGCACTACTCTATATTTGTTAATGTTCTGTTTTATTTTCGGATTTAAAATTTTGTCAAACTCAAAATGTCTCTTAATCATTTTCTTTGATTGCTTGAGAAACAAAGTCAGCGGTTCGTAAATTTTTTTGTTTTGGTCTCGTGTCGGCTTAACACTTTTTTGTAGCCAGATTGAACAAGATTTTAGAATTTGTGCAAACGCAACTAAAAAGAAATTTCGGATATCGTTGTTTTTTATTTCTAAAATTCTTGCAAAGATGATTGACAATTTTTCTTTCTGCTGTGGTAAAAACCAATAATCAATTCTTTCGTTTTGTGGAACAACCTTTAAAGATTTTTTTAGAAAAAAATCATATTGTCCATTTAATCTGTTCTGCAAATCAAATTCGATCTTGCTGAATTCTTGCAGAAGTTCTGCTGTCTTAATTGGTGTTGTTTTAACTTTTGCAATTAAGTATGCAATGTCGTTGATGTCTGTCCCAATTCCAATTCTGTTATTTACGATTGCTTCTACAACAGTTGTCCCGCTGCCCAAAAATGTATCAATAACAATGTCGTTTTCGTTGCTGTGTTCCTTTATCAGTCGTGATGCAAGTTGCGGAATAAATTTAGCGGGATAAGTGTAGTAGCCGTGCGTAATGTAGGAAGTGTCTTTGATTGTCTTGTCGGCAAACGACCAAGAATAGTCAATGGGAATTGTTGCGAGGTCTGTTTTTTCTAAAAGTGTCATGTCGTTCATTGATTTTGTTTATTGTCGTTGCCTAAGTTACATTTTTTTTGTCGGTTGAAAATTGTCGCTGTCGTTGGTTTGTAAATAAATTTCTTTCAAATTGACGACTACCCTGCGGCAAGACCGCAGGGAGTTCTCGTAGCTCATTAAAATTGCACACAACAAGCAATCAATATTCTGTAATCAGTTTGTATTTCTGCTACCGAATACTAACTGCCGAACTACTTATACGACCAGAGCAACAACTTCGATTTCAACAAGAGCATCTTTTGGCAGCCGCGCAACTTGAA
>CAYHZL010000152.1:0-8778 GCA_964361075.1 uncultured Chitinophagaceae bacterium | reverse complement strand
CTTGAAAAGGGGGTTAGGGGGATTTTTTGAATCAACAATAACGCTAAGTAGTTACGTAAATCGTTCTTCTGAAAAAAAAGACTGCCACAGAGTAGCGAATAATTTTTTTTCTGTAAAAAACATCAGTCATTAATTGATAAGGAGATGTCTTTGGAAAGTTTAAATCAGATTGAAAAGGGAAATACTCAAATAGGAGTAAACGCTGCTGTCATTTTGTTCCTGCTTGAAGAAAAAAAGGGAGGAGCACCAGTGGACTCCCTTTTTGATATTCCATGTGGGGAAGGACAGTTCCTGAGAGCTGTTAAAAAGTTTTTTCCTGATTTAAAAGTAAGGGGTCAAGATCTCTACACCACTCCACATCCTGAAATACAATCAGCCATTATCAAGGCTGATGCTAAGGATTTCTCCCATCTGCATGGTGAAAAATTTGATGTGATCACATCCATTAGTGGAGTTATGGTTTTCGATGATGTTTCTGGTTTGTTCCAAAGATGTTCTGCACATCTGAATCCTGGTGGTATTTTAGTCGTTACTAACGACAACATATTGACTCTTCGCGATCGATTTTCATTCCTACTGTTTGGACGGTTGAGGCGTTTCAAACTTTTATATTCTCCGACAGAGGGAAATTGGAATGTGGTATTAATCCAAGGTTTATGGAAACAATTTATCTCCAATAATTTTGTGATCGAAAAAGTTGAATATACTAGTCTGAGACTAGAAGATTACCTGTTGATGCCATTTGCTTTGATCATCTATCCATTGCAGGTTCTTTACTTGCTTCTCAGTAAGGGAGAAATGAGCCTTCATGATCGATTCCGATTATTCTCATTCAAAAGTCTTGTCGCTCGTCATTACGTCATCTTCGGTCGTAAAAAAATAGGAAGGTGAGTCGGGTGATGGGAACCCCTGAAAAGAAAAAATAGTCACAGATTAACAAATAATTTCTATTCTGTGGCATTTTTATGTACGGAAATCTTCTTGCAGTTCACAATAAACTCTGCTACATTTGCGAGCGTTATCGTTACACCAAAATAACCCTATCACATTTCATAACTATTTGTAGGAGGCAGTATGAAGAGTTCTAAATTTTGGATCGCAGTGCTGGCAGCCGGTTTTGCTGCAAATGTTTTCGATTTTATTGTGCAGGGTAATTTATTGTGGAAAATGTTTTATGCAAATCTTCCTGCATTGTACAATCAAACTGGAAATCCTTTGTGGTTAACGCTGACAGATTTTATTGCCGTTGCAGTGTTCGCGTGGTTTTATGATGTAGTGTATAAAAGTTTTGAAGGAGGAATGAAAGGCGGAATGAAATTTGGATTGTATGCCGGCATTTTTTTGAATTTCCCGGCATGGCTCTTTGCACATTTTTTATTTAACGGTTTTCCGTACGGCTTATCGTGGGTGCTTACTATTTACGGTGTAATATGGGGAATGGTTGTTGGTTCAATTATAGGAATGATGTACAAAAAAGAAACTGCAACAAATAAATAAATTGTGAAGCCAGCATAGACATGTCAAGTCTTGTAGACTTGACATGTCTGGATTATTCATCTTCACTGATCAATTTCAAAATTCCTTTTTCATCGGCAACATTCCTGTGAAATTGAATAAACTCTTCTTTTCCTCCAAACCAATTCAAAACTGCTTTTCGATTCAAGGCTGTAGGTTTATCAGAAATTACTAATTGATATGATGAGTGCCGGTATGTTGTGTAATCATTGGTGAATCTGTGTTTCTGCGGATTGAAGTGAATGTAATGAATGAGTCGAGCGAAATATGTATCGGAAGTGATTTCGATTTGCTTAAATGGACGTTGAAAAAGCGATCCGGTTCTGTTGTATGCCTTGTTGATTGCTTTTGCGTAGCTAATAAAAAAGTTTTTAAATTGCTGTAGTGGTTTTAAAGACTTGTCAAGTTTTTGAAACTTGACAAGTCTTTCGATTTCTTCTTCATCTCTAATTCTCACTAAAAGATGAAAATGATTTTTCATCAGGCAATATGCAAACGTATCGGCGACAGGCTCGATGTAGTAACCATAGAGTTTGAGAAAATGGTTGTAATTTTTCTCTTCATAAAATAAATTTTCACGATTATTGCCGCGGTTAAAGATGTGATAATATTTGCCGAACTCGAGCATGCGAAATTATAAAAATATTGTGTTATCTCTTCAAACTTAAAAAACCTCCTTGTCAAATGAAACATTTATTTCCATCTTGATGTTATAGTGAGTGTAAATAAATTAAAAACTTGTCAAATCTTTACGATTTGACATGCCTTTAAACAAAACAAGGAGAAATATGAAACAGATCATCGCAATGTTATTAGCAGCAGCAATTACAATCGCTGCAACCGCGCAAACCAAAAAGGAGAATGCAATGTCGCCAATGTACAATTTCACAATGAAGACGATTGACGGCAAAGAAAGATCACTTTCTTCCTATAAAGGCAAAGTTGTAATGATTGTCAATGTAGCGTCGTTCTGCGGCTACACTCCGCAATACAAAGAGTTAGAATCGCTCTATAGTATGTATCAGGAAAAAGGATTTGTCATTCTTGGATTTCCTGCAAACAATTTCGGGCAGCAAGAGCCGGGCAGCGATTCCGACATCAAGAATTTTTGTGAAAGCAACTACAACGTGTCGTTCGATTTATTTTCAAAAATTAGTGTGAAGGGAAACGATCAACATCCCTTGTATAAATATTTAACAACGGAAACTGATTTCAAAGGAGATATTGGTTGGAACTTCACAAAATTTTTAATTGATAAAAATGGAAATGTCGTTGCGAAGTATCCTTCCGCAACAAAACCGCTTGCGAAAGAAGTAACACAGAAGATTGAAGAACTGCTCGCAGGAAAATAAATTTATTTCATTAGATTGCATAACAATATCTGCAGAAAAGGAAACTTGATTTCGGGTTTCCTTTTTTTGCTTTATGTAAGTATATTGAAGGGCAGTTCTAAAAATTCATTGTTTCACCGCCAAGGCGCAAAGAAAACAATTATTGTAATTACTCAGCAGCAGCAAAAAAAGAAAGTAAAAATATGCCACAAAGACACGAAAACACCAAGTTTCACAAAGTTTTAGTAAGGAATTCTTCGTGTTTCTTTGTGCCTTCGTGGCAAAAAAAACATCACTGCTGAGTAGTTGCCAATTATTAAAGCATAATAAAATCGTAACTACACAGTGTGTTTTTTTTCCCGAAGGTCCGAATGACTCCTTCGGCATAATTTCAGTATTTCCAAAGAACAAAAACGAATCCCCCGTCCCGATTAAAAAGCAAATCGGGACACCCCCTTTTCAAGGGGGATTTAAAGCAAGTATTCCCCCTTGAAAAGGGGGTTAGGGGGATTAGTTGAATCAACAATAACGCTGTGTAGTTACATAAAATCAATACTTTGCGACTTCGCGTCTTTGCGAGAAATTTTTTTTTCAATTTATAGAACCGCCCTGAAGTGAAAATGAAAGCAATTCTTTTATGATGAGAACGATCGATCTCCGCACTTCAAAAGCAATCCCGTTGTCTCTTTCAAATTCTTCACCGGCATCAACAGCCGAGATTGAAACGACAGTAACGAAAATTATTAATACTGTGCGTCGCAACGGCGATGCCGCATTGCGATTGTACGCAAAGAAATTTGATCACGCAACACTTACTTCGTTGCGTGTGGATGAAAAAGAAATACAGAACGCGTTTCGCAATGGCGATACACGTTTTGTAAAGATTCTTCGTCAAGCAATAAAAAATATTCGTGCATTTCACAACAAGCAGCGTCGCGCAAACTGGAAATTGAAAGAGCAATTCGGTTCAGAATTGCGTCAATTGTATTTGCCGATGGAAAAAGTTGGCGTGTATGTTCCCGGCGGAAAAGCGGCGTATCCTTCAACCGTTTTGATGAATGTTATTCCTGCGCAGGTTGCCGGTGTAAAAGAAATACATCTTGTTTCTCCGCCCGACAAAAATGGAAATGTCAATTCCGATGTGTTGTTAGCCGCAGCGATACTTGGAATTAACAATGTGTATCGCGTTGGCGGTGCGCAAGCAATTGCTGCGCTTGCATACGGCACAGAAACTATTCCCGTTGTAGATAAAATTGTTGGACCGGGAAATATTTTTGTGGCGACAGCGAAGAAAATGGTTTTTGGTAAAGTCGGCATCGATAGTTTTGCCGGTCCGAGTGAAGTAGTAATACTTGCCGATGATAGTGCCAATGCGGAATTTATTGCATCGGATATGTTGGCGCAGGCAGAACATGATGAACTTGCTTCTTCAATTCTTGTAACACCAAGCGTGAAACTTATTGATAAAATTCAAGAAGCATTACAAAAATTTATTCCGGGATTATCGCGCAAAGAAATAATTGCGGTCTCGTTGAAAAATCGTGGTGCGTGTATTTTGGTGAAAAATATTCAGCAGGGAATTGATGTCGTCAATTATCTTGCGCCGGAACATTTGGAAATTATTACAAAGAACGACGAGGCAGCGCTGAAAAAAATTCAACACGCCGGCGCAATTTTTCTTGGCAACTATTCGCCCGTTGCAATCGGTGATTATTTTGCCGGCTCAAATCACGTGCTGCCCACGGAACGGACATCGCGTTTTTCATCACCGCTTTCTGTCGATGATTTTGTGAAACGTTCCAGTGTTGTGAAATATTCAAAAAAGAAAATGCAGCACGTTGCCGATGATGTTGCCCTATTTGCGGAACGCGAGCGATTAACGGCACACGCGCTCTCTATCCGATTACGAAAGAAATAAATAACAATGAGTTTTTTAGAAAATATAAAGCCGAGCGTTCGCGCGCTTGAAACATACGCAGTGAAGGGAAAACCACTTTCACCGGAATTGATAAAGTTGAATCAAAACGAAAATCCGTTCGATCTTCCTGATGCATTGAAACGCGAATTGAGCGAAGAATTTTTTCACACATCATGGAATCGTTATCCCGATGTATTTCCGACGCATTTACTCGGCGCATTGTCGAACTATGTCAATCATCCGGTGGAAGGAATTATTGCCGGCAACGGTTCGAATGAATTGATGTACACAATTTTGATGGCAACCGTTTCGCGCGGAACGAAAGTATTGATTCCGTCTCCAACATTTTTTCTCTACGAGAAAGCAGTAAAAATATTTGAAGGTGAAGTTGTTGAGGTGTTAATGAACGATGAGTTACAATTTGATACAGAAAAAATTCTCGCAGCGGCAAAAAAGGAAAATCCGTCATTAATTATTTTGGTCTCTCCCAACAGCCCAACCGGACAATCAATTTCAATTGCTGATGTCGAACGCATTCTGAATGGAACTTCCGGAATTGTTGTGGTAGACGAAGCATATATTGAATTTTCGAATAAGCAAAGTGCGCAATCGCTTGTTGCTCGCTATGACCGATTGATTGTGCTGCGGACATTTTCAAAAGCATTCAGCATGGCAGGCTTGCGCATAGGCTATTTACTTGCGCAGCCCGCGCTGTGTAATGAATTGTTAAAACCAAAAATTCCGTTTACGGTAAATAATTTTTCTGCCTCAATTGCAATCAAGTTAATGCTGAACGCGAGCCTGGTTCAAGAGAGAATTCATTATATTAAAATACAGAAAGAATTTTTGTACCACGCGCTGTATGAAATGAAAAAAGTTCGCGTGTTTCCTTCCGACTCAAATTTCCTTATCTTTAAAACGGAATATGATGCCGGTGCATTGTTCACAAAGCTGTTCGATGATAATGTGCTTGTGCGAGATGTGAGTTCGTATCCAATGCTTGAAAAGACACTTCGCGTGAATGCCGGAACAGAAGAAGAAAATAAAAAATTTATTTCGGTGTTACATAAAAATTTATAATCTGAAACCAAAACGACTGCTATGAAAATTCTTGTCTTTGTTAATCACGTTCCCGACACAGAAGTAAAAGTGAATGTCGGCGCTGACGGTACAACAATTGATCCGGCTGGAGTAAATTATATGCTCAGTCCGTATGATGAATTTGCTGTTGAAGAAGGTCTTACGCTTCGCGAAAAATTTACCGGCGAAGTTGTTGTCGTTTCACTTGGCGTTGATGCGAACAAAGAAACATTGCGCAAGGCGCTCGCAATGGGATGTGACAAAGCGGTCTTGTTGAAAGATGCATCGGTGCACGATTCGTTTGCTGTTGCGCGTGCGCTTGCAGATTTTGCAAAAGAAATTTCTCCCGACATTATACTGTGTGGCAAACAATCAATTGATTACGATGATGCGCAAGTCTCCGGATTAGTAGCAGAGATGCTGGGGATTCCTTCGATTTCCGTCGTGATAAAATTAGAAGTGAATGAAAAAAATATTATGGCGGAACGCGAAATTGAAGGCGGACACGAAGTAGTGCATGCGCAGCTTCCGGCAGTTATCAGCGCACAAAAAGGATTGAATACTCCGCGCTACCCTTCACTCAGAGGAATTATGGATGCAAAGCGCAAGCTGATTGAAGAACGAACAGTTGCGGCTGTCGAATCAAAAACCGAAGTCATTGCATTGCGCAAACCACCCGCAAAGAATGCCGGGAAAATTGTTGGTACTGATGCAAGTGCAGTTGCGGAACTTGTTCGTCTATTACATGAAGAAGCAAAAGTAATTTAACTGGAGGCAATATGACAGTTGCACAACAAATTCAGGAAAAAATATCTCATTTGCCGGAATACCTTCAACGGCAAGTGCTTGATTATTCAGATTATTTATCGGTAAAATACGATGTGAATAAAGACATAAAGAACTGGAATATATTTTCGGTTGCATCTGCACTTCGCGGGATGGAAAACGAAGACACATCAATCTATGATAATGCAACATTCAAAGAAAAATGGCAATGAAACAATCCGGTCAAATCGTTATAGTGAGATTTCCATTTGTAGATGAAATGTTGGTGGGAGCAATTGGAGAAATTTCTTCTAAAAGATTATATCGAATAAAAAGTAACTGCTCAGCGTTATTGTTGATTCAACTAATCCCCCTAACCCCCTTTTCAAGGGGGAATACTTGCTTTAAATCCCCCTTGAAAAGGGGGTGTCCCGATTTGCTTTTTAATCGGGACGGGGGATTCGTTTTTTTTGGGAATACTGAAATTACAAAAAAGACGTTGAGTAGTTACAAAAACACAATAATTAACTGGTTGCAAGAATAATAATTATTCTATGAAAATACTCGCATTTGCAGAACAACGAAATAATCAATTCAAAAAAACTGCGTTTGAAACTGTTCGTGCCGCAACAACACTTGCAGATCAGTTACAGGCAGAATGTATTGCGCTTGTTGTCGGCAATAATGCGAGCAGCATCGCACTACAGCTTGGCGGATACGGTGCATCAAAAGTTTTTGTTGTAGAAGATGCGCGTCTCGAAAATTATTCAACAACAGCGTACGCAAAAATAATTGCTGAAGTTGCTGTACAAGAATCTGCGGATGTATTGCTTCTTCCTGCGAGTGCAATGGGAAAAGATGTTGCCCCGCGTGTTGCGGTAAAGCTTGATGCCGGTCTTGTTCCTGATTGCACAGCGCTTCGTGTTGATAACGGTGCAATCGTTGCATCGCGTCCGGTGTACGCAGGCAAAGGAATTGTTGATGTTGTCGTGAAATCATCTGTACAATTATTTTCACTTCGTCCGAATGTTTTTACAGCAGGAAATTCTTCCGGCGAAAGCGCTGTCGTTGAAAAGAAAATTATTGAATTGAGTGATGCAGATTTTAGCGCAGTAGTTAAAGAAACAAAACAAGCGAGCGGCAGGAAGGATGTTACTGAAGCTGATATTATTGTTTCCGGCGGACGTGGATTAAAAGCGCCGGAGAATTTTAAAATGATTGAAGATATTGCCGGTACACTTGGTGCAGCAGTTGGTGCGTCGCGTGCGGCAGTAGATGCCGGCTGGCGTCCGCATGACGAACAAGTCGGACAAACTGGAAAAACAGTTTCACCATCGCTCTATATCGCAGTTGCAATTTCCGGCGCGGTGCAGCATCTGGCAGGGATGTCGTCTTCAAAATATATTGTTGCGATCAACAAAGATAAAGATGCGCCGATTTTTTCTGTCGCAGATTATGGCATTGTCGGCGATGCATTTGAAGTTATTCCCGCACTGAATGCGGAATTGAAAAAAGTATTAGGAAAATAATTGTGGAAAAAATTCAAGTAGATATTTTAGGTTTATCAACAAGTCCGTCAACAGCAGGTGCGTATGCACTTATTTTGCGGGAAACAAACGGCAACCGCCGTCTGCCGATTATTATTGGTGCGTTCGAGGCGCAGTCAATCGCGTTGGAATTAGAAGGGATGAAACCGCCGCGTCCGCTGACGCATGACTTGATGAAAAATATTATTGATACATTCGCAATTTCTTTGAACGAAGTGTACATCAACGAATTGCGTGATGGAACTTTTTATGCAAAAATTATTATCGAAGGATTAAGCGACGTGCAAGAAATTGATTCTCGCCCGAGTGATGCGATTGCGCTGGCGGTTCGGTATGGTGTGCCAATCTATGTTGATGAAGAAGTGTTGAGTGAAGCCGGTGTTACTGCAGATGAAGATGAGGCGCAACAAACTGTGGATGGCGAAGTACAATCTCCGGCACAGCAACATCTTTCAAAGTTTGAACTGATGCAAGCGTCGCTGAAAGAGGCGATTGAAAAAGAAGATTATGAGCGCGCGGCAAAGTTGCGAGATGAATTGAGAAAGATGGGATTCACAGCACAGTAAGTGAGAGTGTTGAAACATCTGAAATATTGTTAGCGAAAGAAGATGTCAGACACCTT
>CAYHZL010000151.1:0-8840 GCA_964361075.1 uncultured Chitinophagaceae bacterium | reverse complement strand
CGCAAAAACAAAAAACCTTGAAGGTTTCGTAACAAGTTTTTAGAGATGCCCTAAAAGAAATTTTTGGGGAAATGGAATGCTGTGAAATGCAATAGGGTTCTCCGTATGAAAGAACATTATGGTTTTTTGGTACCAAGAAGATAGAAAAAAAAATGGAGGATGGAAACTATTTTACGCGGCTTTAAATGATTCGATGGTCTTGTATTGGTCGTATGAACGCAGCACTTCAATTGGAGTTTTATTCCCTAATTCGCTTGCTTTGCGTTTATTATTGTAGAACTCCAAAAAGTCAATAAACTGCTGCATCAATAAATCTTCTGACTGAAAAATATATTTACTGTAAAATTCTTTCATATCAACTCTGTGTGTTCGATCTAATTTTCTATTGCGAAAGGGACTGTTTGGTGTTGTAACAATATGTTTGTAGCCCAAGTGTTCTACGTTCATCGTAAAAGCATGGTTCGCATCCCCGGGTTTAATGATGCTTGTGAATGTTGTATCTACTTTTGTTTGAAGAGCACGCAGAGGAAACGGAAATTGTTTTTGCATATATTGCACAAAATCTAACGCGTTCAAAGTAGATTGCCGTGGATACAGTTTTATTACGCACAATCTTGTTACGCTATCTAATGCAGTGTACTGCACAAAGTGAAAACCTGGTGCGTACAAAGTAATCGGCAACACGCCCACTTGCACAACATGTCCCGGAAAATCGGGATTCACATATTGCTCAGCCGGTTCACCCGTTACTGCGGCAGTAGAATGTGCACGTTGAAAAATTTTCCATATTGTTCGTTCGGAAAGTGAAATATTATATTCGCGCGCAAGCTTTTCGCGAATTTTTCTCGGACCGCTTCCTGTTTGCACGCGAAGCGCTAATACAAGTTTTTGTGTTTCGTTGCAAGTTTGGTTTGGCGAATGCAGCGGTGTTCGTGCATGGTCCGTAAGACTGTGAATACTTTTGCCGCTTTCTTTAAATCGCTTCAACCATTTATAAAATGTTTTCCGGCTGATACCAAATCGCTTGCATACTTCATTCACATTGGAACACTTTTCATATTCCTTAAACCATTCGTAGCGAACGGAAGCAATATCTGATTGTTGCGATAATGGATCAATACTCATCGGAAAGATTTCTTTGGGAAATTTCAGTTTGTCGGTATAGTTCATGGCAAGGAAGGCGTGTAGTACCAACTTCACTTCATAAACGAAATACACACCTCTGCCGTGCATGGTGTTTTATACTTCTATTATCGTATAATTTTCTCCATACTTTAATACCATGAGGGCATCTCTAAAAACTCACGAATGAATAAAAATAGAACACTGATGACACGGATTAAACGGATTAATACGGATTTTATCAGTGAAAATCAGTCCCATCAGTGTTATCTCCCGAAGGGATGGTGGCGAAGCCATCCCTTCGGGACTTCGCTCACGTGTTCCATTAAATTAGTTTTTAGAGATGCCCTTTAATCCCAAGAAGAAAGATTTTTATTGATTGAGGCGAGAGGTGGAAAAAATAGCTTTGTTGCAGAACGTACCGTTATCCGTTCAAAACCCTTTCAATTGTATTTAATACAGTTTGCGCTCTATATGGCTTTGCAATCACATCCTTCACACCCATAGTTAACATATCGGACTTCGTCGTCGCTTCTAAATAACCGGAGGCAACAATAACTTTGACATTATTATCAATGTCGTACAATTTATTAAATAACTGCTTGCCGCCCATTTTCGGCATACCAAGATCAGAAATAACGAGTGTGATTTTATCTTTATGCTTCGTGTATGTTTCCAATGCATCGTATCCGTCAACCGCAGGAAATACGGTGTGACCGGCTTCCTCTAAAATTTCCACCATCATTTCGCGCAGCATCTTTTCGTCATCAACAAACAAGATTGTTGCGTGTGTATATTTTTTGATGTTGGTCTTTTCCTGAACATCAACTGTTGTGGTAATCAGCGGGAAATAAATATAAAATGTAGTGCCTTTGCCAATTTCACTTTGCACATCAATAAATCCCTGATGGCTTTGCACAATGCCATGCACAATAGAAAGTCCAAGTCCTGTCCCTTTTCCTAATTCTTTCGTAGTAAAAAATGGTTCAAATATTCTTTGTCGAATTTTTTCGTCTATGCCGGTTCCTGAATCACTAACGCTAATACAAAGATAGGGTTTTGCTTCGCTCGCCGGAAATTTAGTTTGCATGAGTTCTCGCGATACATTGTTCACTGCGATAGACATAGTTCCAACTTCGCCCATTGCATCTTTTGCATTGACAGCCAGATTTACAATGATTTGTTGTACATGTTCCGCATCGCCCATAATTATTCCATCATCAACGCCAAGAGAAATATTCACTGTAATTGATTTTGGAAGAAGATAGTGAAGCATCTCATGCACCTCGCCGATAACATCAACAAGCGACATCGCTTTAAATGAAATTTCGTGCGGACGAGAAAAAAGCAAGAGTTGTTTAGCGATTGATGCCCCGCGATGTGTTGCTTCAATAATATGACTCAAATATTTATTCGTTGAGGCGTTTTCAGGATTTTTTTGTTTAATAATCTCTGCGTTGCCAAGCACCATTGCAAGTAAATTATTGAATTCGTGCGCGATACCGCCCGCGAGTGTTCCCAACCCTTCCAGTTTTTGTGCATTCACAAGTTGCTGCTGTAACTGTATGCGTTCGGTAACATCGCGCATAATGCCGCGAATCGCCACAACGGAACCATCATTCGAACGTACGAGTGTTGCGGTAGTTTCGATAGAAATAAGATCGCCGTTTTTTTTCTTAACACGTAATGCAAAATTTTCTACAAATCCTTGCCGGTTAATCATAGAAACAAATTTCTTGCGATCGTCTTCGTTACAATAGACATCACGCGCAATATCTAATTTCAACACCTCCTCTTTTGATGCATACCCCATCATCGTGATGAACGCAGGATTCACATCTACATAGTTACCTTCGGGTGTGCTAATAAAAATACCATCGCGCGATTCTTCAAACAATTCTTTGTAGCGTTCTTCAGATTCTTTTCGGTCGGTGGTATCAATAAGAAAACCTTCTATCGCAATAACAGAATGATCTGTTCCATACACAAAGTTTCCATATTCGGAAACCCATCGTATTGAACCATCTTTTTTTCGAAGACGATAGGAAAGTTGCAGCGCCTGTTGAGAAGGAATTGCATTGCGTACAACATCACGAACAAGCGGAACATCTTCCGGTAAAGTTATTGTGTATGCCGAAGTACCGATTAATTCTTTCGCTGTGTATCCTGTCAATTCAAAACATCCATCGCTGACAAATTGAATGGTTCCTTTTCCATCGTTCAACGTACGGTACACCATGCCGGGAAGATTTCCGATAAGTACCGAAAGCATGCGCTGATTTTCCTGCAGTTCAGCTTCGGTTCGAATGCGTTCGAGAGCACCGCTGCAATGGTCTGCAAGTGCCTGCAATGTTGTAAGATGGTCTTTTGTGTAGGCATTGTACGTGTAACTTTGAATAGAAAGCACTCCAATTGATTTTCCAAGTCTTCGAATTGGAATAAAGATCAGTGAGGCGGAACGGCGCGCTGTATCGCCAAACGGTTTAAAATCTTTTTCGATAATCGAAGTTGGAGTGCGAAGAATTAATTCTCCGTTACCGTTCATTGTGCGGCGGATCCGCGCAGTAACGTTCCACTTCATGCGATCAGAGACAAGTTGTGTTCGTGTACCATTAATGATATCCATCTGCAGCAACACAAGCATTTGGTCTTCGTCGGGAAGATGCAGCTCAACGACACATACATCAAAACCAATAAGTGCGTCTGCCGCTTCAACAATAACTTTTGCCGCATCAAACGGGGTAATGGCGGAACTCAATTGTCTGCCAAGTTGCAAGAATGTTTCTTCTATTTTTTTTGCTTCCTTCAAACGTTCTTCATTCTGCCTGCGTTCGGAAACATCACGCACAAAAACCGCAACGCCTGTTATTGTTCCATCTGATTCTCTAATTGGATTATATGATGCTTCAAAATACGTACGGTATAATTTTTCGTTGCCGTACGCCTGTTCAATACTATATTGCTCGCCATGCAGCGCGCGCAAAATATCTGAATATGCTGTACCATCATCGCCGTTCACCTTCATGTACTCAATAATATTTTTTCCTATTTCGATATCTATTCCATAAATGGCTTTCATTGCTTTGAAATGATTTTCATTGAAAGCGGTGTAGTGCATAGTTGTATCGAGTGCAAAAACAATATCCTGCGTGCTCTCCATAATTCCCTGCAACTTCAGACTGTACGAAATCCGATCCTGTTCCATTCGCCGGCGGAATGTGATATCGCGTGCAATGCCATGAATATCTCCGTCAGATTGCAGCTTCATATTTAACTCAACATCAATCAGTGAGCCATCCTTTTTTACAACACTACACTGTGTCATAACATTTTCACCGCGTAAAACTTTATCGGACTGGATGGAATTTTTTTTCAACTCTTCAGGCGGAAAAAGACTGGCAATACTGCACTTCAGCAATTCTTCTCTTGAATAACCAAGACTGCTGCAAAAGCATGGATTCACATCAAGAAAATTACCTTCTTTATTCAGAACAAAAATTCCGTCGTTGGCTTGTTCGAAAAAAACACGATAGCGTTCTTCACTTTGCGCCAATGCTTTTGTTTGCAATTGCACCTTGTGCTTAAGTAACCGATTCCAAACAACGATCAGGAACAACAGCAATAACAGCGGCACTACTACTACGAGAATGTATTTCATAACAATGACGAACGTAATGTGCGGCGCCGTTTCGTTAAACCACTTTTCATAAATTTCGTTGTACTTTCCTGTTTTTTTAACAACTGCAAGTCCATCGTTCAATAACGCAAGCAACGATGAATCTTGTCTTGATACAGCAAAACACAATTTTGTAGAGAAAATATTTTGTACAACCGGTGTAATGTTTGGGTATTTATTTTTTTGAATTAAGAGTAACCCTTGCACATGCGGCACGAGAGCACAATCGTACTTCTCGGTTGCGAGTCGTTGAAGAGCTTGCGGTTCGCTTTCAACCAAGATGAGAGAGTCTGTATACTGCAACGACTGCAAATAATCATGCATCAAACTTCCGCGCTCCACTAAGACTGTTTTGTTGCGCAAACTTTCCACTGAAGTAATATCTTGCACATTGCTGTGGGCAAAAATTGAGTAATTGATAATTAAGTGCGGGGTTGAAAAAAATACTTTTTCACTTCGTTCTTGTGAATACAACATTCCCGCAAGTGCGTTGTATTTCCCTTGTTCAACAGCAGAGCGTACGTCGTTCCACGCACCGGCACGAATTTCAATTTCAATATTGGCGATCTCAGCAACTGCTTGAATTAATTCTACATCGTAACCGGTTGGAATACCGTTTCTATCTACAAATTCGTATGGCGGGAAATTATTATTGATACCAACAATAATGTGGCGTTTGACAGGTGTTTGTGCAAAAACAGAAAAGACACTAATCAAAAAGTAAAAACAGTATCTCAAAAAAGATCTCATTTTTGTTTTGATAATAAAATACGCTTGGAGTTGTTTTAATTATAGGAAATTATTATGGCGAGTGCAATGGATTCTTATAGAACTCCCCCCAATTTTATTGACAGACATTATGTTTTAATCTGTACTTCTGAAGTAACTACTCAGTGTTTTAAATGTATAGAACAATATCCTGCTAAATTGCCGAGAAAAACTTAACTCACAAAGTGATGGCTTCGCACACACAATAGGCACAGTAGGACACATTCGCCGCGGCGAATGTGTCCTATGTTTCTATGTGTTTAGAATTTGTAACTACTCAGTCATGCCATTAGTTTGTCTATGGTTTTTCTGAAAACTGTATGTTTTAGTAACTGCTCAGCGTATTTTTTTTTAATTTCAGTATCTCCAAAAAAAACGAATCCCCCGTCCCGATTAAAAAGCAAATCGGGACACCCCCTTTTCAAGGGGGATTTAAAGCAAGAATTCCCCCTTGAAAAGGGGGTTAGGGGGATTAGTTGAATCAACAATAACGCTGAGTAGTTACCCTCTGAAAATAATAATCCCCGATATGTAAGTAACCGGGGATTAGTATTCATATCAATACTGCGTTATGTTCACTTCGTCAGCAACATCTTTTTCGTCTCAACAAAATTTCCGGTTTGCAAACGATAGAAGTACACACCGCTCGAAAATCTGCTCGCGTCAAATCGCACGGAATAATTTCCCGCCTTTAACGGCTCATTCACCAATGTTTGCACTTCACGTCCTAACACATCATACACTTTCAGCATCGTTGCTTCTTCACTGCTGATTGAAAACCGAATTGTTGTTATCGGATTAAAAGGATTTGGAAAATTTTGCTGTAACAAAAATTCTGTGGGCACATTCTGAGTATGCTCTTCTACAACCTTTAAAACAGCATCAATAATAAACGACACTCCGGTATTCACAATAGGAAATCCGTTAATGTCATAAGTCGGATTCGCTTGCACTGTTGTGGAAGATGTAAATCCCGGAACATCAACGGCAATACTGTATTTTCCGGGTGCAATTCCCATGATCGAATAATTGCCATCAGCATCCGTAATACCGTATCCAACATGATCACCGGATGCGGTGCTGGCAGAGACAATCGCACCGGGCACCATGATACCTACGGCACTTTTTGAAAATGCACCGCCGTTTTTACTTCCAACTTTACCGAACACTGCTGTATAACCGCGCGTAGAATCGGAAATTGTTTTTACGAAAAAATTAATTCCTGTTACACTATTACCGTTAATTGTAATACGCGTTGCATGTTCCCATCTCAGAGTTTGTTTTCCAATATTGTAAAACAGAGGCGCGTAATTACCTAGCGGAACAGCAAGCACAATATATTTGCCCGGCAGTAATTCGTTAAACGAATAACGACCTAACGAATCAGTATCGGCAAAATATGACCGCGCAATTTTAAAGCTGTCGCGCACACCGGGCATCCATCTATCACGAAACGCAATAATTCTCGCACGCACTGATACATGCTTTACTGTATCTCTTACAACACCGCTCATTTCACCGAACACTACCGGCGGAAGAGGTGCTAAAGTAAAATTGATACCAGAGCTGTCTTTTTGTATTCGTACAACATTTGCTGAAAGCAGATCGCTTTTCCCGTCAAAAAATTCCGTTGCGTAACCGTTGGATCGGGCAAACGCGATGTATTCACCTTGCGGAACTTTGAGAGAATATGTTCCGAGCGAATCAACTGTTGTTTTAAAAATGAATGGTGAATTTCCTTCTAAACGAAAATCGGTCTCTTCAAATTCAAACATACGGCGAATTCCATCGCCGCCATTTTTCGCAAACCCAACCGGCACAAAAAATATTTTCGTCCCTTTGGAAGAAAGTGGAACACCGGACGTGTCATGTACCATTCCGCGAAGTGTGAATGGCAATTGCTTTGGAACAAAACGATAACGCAATTTCATGTTTGCAATTGCAACAGAGGGTGCATCTGCAACAGGTATTGGTGTTGCTTCAAACGGACTTCTCTTTCCATTATACCATTGCTCTTCAAAATCAGGTTTTAGCGGGATTGCATGCAAGTAATAACTACCCGGATCTAATTTTGAAATTCTATATCTACCAAGCGAATCAGTTATTGTATTATAATTTTGAGAAAAATTAGCATCACGTTTCAGCACTTCAATATACACTCGTGAAATCGGTCTATCTAACGTATCGGTAACCATTCCTTGAATTACGCCGTTGCCCCCCGCAATTGTAATTTGAAATTCCTGAACGGCAACACCGCCTTTGTTTGATTTCACAAAAAATCGAACAGCATACCATCCTTTTCGAATCGGCGTGTATGTTACAACACCACTTGTACTATCAACCGACACTCCTTCCGGTTTCCGATCTAAGTAATAACGCAATACAGCTGCCGGGTCAGTAGAAACTGCAGCGATTGTGTAATTATACGGAACACCAACTTGTGCCTGTGTTATTGGAACTGAAATTATTTTTACAGAATCCCGAATTATTTTTCCGGTGATGGCAAGATAGTAACTGCTGCTTTGAAAAATAAAATTATTCAGTGTCTTTCCTTTTACAAAGTAACCAAAATATTTTGGAATGCCGGGAATTGTCGGCGGTGTATCAGTTGCTGATGTGTCTAATGTTTTTTTAACAACTTCGATCGTATCGCCGGAAATCATTCCTCCCGAATTCGGTACGGAAAAAGTAACACGATACAGTGTGTACTCAGTAAATGTTAAATGCGGTATCTTTGTCCAACTAATGAAGACTTTACCATCCTGCCCATCCCATTTTGCGTACACACGATACGCACCAACAACAGGTATGCCCGGAATATCTACTACTACAGTATTGCTGATCGTAACTGTGCCATTGGATGATTTCCCTGCAACTACATACACAAACTTTCTGCTGCCGGCAAGAGAATCCGCTGATAACGTATCTTCTATCGTCATATCTGTTGTGGAATCTACACGCACAAAACTTTGTGGATTTGACGGATACGTTGAACGGAATAAATAATAGATCGAAAAATTCATCGTCTGAGGTTTCATCCAGCTTAACTTAACAACACCGGAATATTCAATTTTTGAAACAAACAATTGAATTGATGTTTGCGCCGTTGCGAACGAAACCAGAACAGAAAATAAAATTGCACTTAAAAAAATTCGGACTACTCGTAATTGTTTTGACATAACGACTCCATTGTCATTTCGTAACTGCTCAGTGTATTTTTTTTCTAATTTCAGTATTTCCAAAAAAAACGAATCCCCCGTCCCGATTAAAAAGC
>CAYHZL010000150.1:0-8961 GCA_964361075.1 uncultured Chitinophagaceae bacterium | reverse complement strand
GGAGAGGGAATTTCACTCCCATATTTCCTCTCCCACCGGGAGAGGATAAAGGAGAGGGCGCTGATCTTTCTACTCTCCTAACCCCCTCCCATAAAGGAGAGGGAATTTCACTCTCGAATTTCATTTCCTCTCCCACCGGGAGAGGATAAAGGAGAGGGCGTCCGTTTTAAATAATTTAATAGCTCGCTTGCACTCCCCACGTTACTAAAAACGAAACTCCTGTAATAATCGCACCGCCAATGGAAATATTGTAATACAATGTACTTTTGTCCACGCGGTTTTTTTTGCTGGCAGCAAGATCAGTCGTCTTGGCATTTTGGTATTCGCTGTAATAATTATTTGTTTTGCTGTCAAAATAATAAGCCGCGGCACCTGCGCCGACTGCAAGCGCTACAGAAATCCATTTGTATGTTCCCCACGAATCCCGTTTGGATTGCAGTGAACCTTCGTACGTAAACATTTTCAAATTAAGTTTTGCACTTTCGCGTTCCTTCACGGAAACTTTTTCTGCAATATCTAAAAATCCATCTTTCTTTGCAGTAATAGTATACTCACCAATAAGTAATGAAAGCACTTTGGGCGCGTTGCCTTGCGGCTTATCGTCAATAAAAAGTTCTGCATTTCGCGCATTAGTTGGTTCAACAAAAATGCTTACACTGCCTACGCGCGAGACCGGTTCCAACTTTACAAGTTCACCTGCACCAACACTAATGAAGACTTCTTTTTCTACAGGAATGTACTGGCTGTTCCGTTCAGCGCGTACTGTATATTTTCCGGGGTTCATCCGTGCGTAATAATTATTTTCTGCAACAGATTTCCCATCCAGAAATATTGTACTGTTCGGCGCGGAAACCGTCAACGTCCCAAAGTTTTGCGGAAGTATTATTTGTTTCGTGGTTGTCTTTCCATCCTCGATTTCTATTTCCTCTTCAACATCGGCAAAGAGAGGCTTCGTTACTTTCATTAAATATTTTCCTGACGGAAGTTTTTTATTAACGAACGGAGTTGCACCAACTTGTTTGCCATCCAAATAAAAAGTTGCACTGCTTTCAGGAAGTGAGTTCACGATCAATGTTCCGAATGCAGGCAGTAATGTTGCTGTAATATTCTTTTCCTGACCGTCAATAATTGAAAATTGTTCTGTGTATGAATGGTACAGATCAAGTCCAATAGTGATGGTATGTGGACCGCTTTCTATGCTTGCCCCTTTGGAGGATTGTTTCGCGCTCGGTGTAGTGCCGTACACTTTTCCATCGAGTGTAATTTTTGCGTTCAATGGTGTGCTGGATATTTCGATGAATCCGAAGCGCGGCTTTAATGTTACCGGAATATTTTGCGTTTCTCCTTCTTTGAGTGTGAATGTGGAGACCGAAGGATAATACAATGCTTTGCGCAATTCCAATTGATGTGTCCCCGCAGTAATATCTCCTTGAAATGGTGTTGTGCCGATCTTTTGTCCGTCAATTAACATTTCAGCATTGGTAGGATTTGATTCAATGACAATTAATCCGGGCAGGGAAAATTTCGAGACAGTTGATGTTCCTTGTTGAAGATCAATGGCTATCTGCTGTGATTGATCAACGTTGATTGTTCTTACAACATCGTTAAATCCGTTCTTCTGAAATCGGAATGTGTATTCTCCTTTCGGCAATTTGTAGGAAATAAATTTTGTTTTAGAAAGAACGGGAGAATAATTTGAGTACGAAGCGTACACTTGATTCTGATTGAATTGGAATACAACTTCAAACAATGTTTCTGTAATGTTGGGTGCAAAACCTGTAGCTACAAGACGAAGCAGATACGCTCTTCCGCCGCTAAAACTTTTCGGAGAAATATCTAACTGCTCAAATCCTTTGGAAGAAACTTTCAATCGAATTGTTCCCGGAGTAAAATAGAGATGCCACACGCTTCCACTTTGCGGTTTCATATCAATATTTCTGTTCGCATCAAAGACCAAGTCGGGAATTTGCGAACGGACGATGATAAGCGCTTTGTCCTTTTCGGGATTGATGATCTCCGAACTTTCGTCAAACGATTCGATCTTGATTTGACGATTGAGAGTTTGAGACACGAGCAAAGTCGTGAAAGTAAAAAGGAGTAATAATATTTTTTTCATAGTATTTTTGAATTTAAAACGTTATTAATTGTAGCCGCAACATTTTTATTTTCCCCCTCTCCCTAACCCTCTCCCGCAGGGAGAGGAACACGAACCCTCGAAGCATATTTCCTCTCCCACCGGAAGAGGGAAACGAATTCTCGAAACATATTTCCTCTCCCACCGGAAGAGGGAAACGAATTCTCGAAACATATTTCCTCTCCCTCCGGGAGAGGATAAAGGAGAGGGCGCTATTTCTTCTTCACAAATTCCCAAATATACTGCATCACTCCATCGGTATTTGTTAAAAATTCTTTATTGGTAAATCGCATAACGGTAAATTCGTTTGACTGTAAATATTCATCACGATGTTTGTCGTATTCTTTTGCTTCCGGTTCATAATGTTGTGCACCATCAAGTTCCACAACAAGTTTTGCTTCCATACAAAGAAAATCCACAATATACGAACCGAATGGTACTTGGCGGCGGAAATGCACTCCCAGTTTATTTGCCCGCACCAACGACCAAAACTTCTTTTCTGCAACTGTCATATTCTTGCGAAGCGTTTTTGCTTTTGCTGTTGAGGAAGCAGTATGTGTTAAAATTCTTTTTTGCATTAACAGTAAAGTGTTTGTTCAATCCCCCTCTCCCTAACCCTCTCCCGCTGGGAGAGGGAATTTCACTCCCACATTTCCTCTCCCACCGGGAGAGGATAAAGGAGAGGGCGTTATTTCCTCTCCCACCGGGAGAGGACCGAGGAGAGGGGGCTATTAAAGAGAGGGGGCTATTTCTTTAACACTTCAAACCACATAATCCGTTTGCCGGTATATTCTTTTAACTCAACATTTTTATTCGAGAGATAGTCGTAATATTTATTATTTGTGTTTTTGAGTAATGCTACTAATCCCGGATTATCTACAACCACACAATACAATCCATTCAGCGTTTCAAAATCGGATGCCTTACCTTGCACGATGATCCCTTTTTTAATGAGGCGGTCTAGTTCGTTTTTTGTATTCTCAAAATTCATTTTTGCTTTTAGTAATCCTTCCAATCCTGTCGGTAATTTTTGAGCAAACTTTGAAATTATTTTCTCTCCTGGAACAGATACAGAAATTGTTTTTTGGAGCGGAGTGGTATTCAAAAACTTTTTTGCAGTACTCAATGTATTATCCAATTCATCGGCAGATAAAAACTCCAGTTGGACTTGTATCTGTCGTTCTTTCTTTTCTTTCTTTGAATAGTACACTGTAATCTGTGTTTCGCCATTCTGCACAACCCCTTCGCTTTGTCCCATCCCATCAAAGAAAGAATACCGCATGGAGAAAATCTCTTTGTCTTTGTAGCGCACTTTATATTTCCATACGATATATTCGTCATCAATTTGTTTGATGGGAATGAACTCAATCGAACGTGCAATTTCATCGAGCATATTCGGAATACCAACACCGACTGAAGAAGGTTTTGAATTAAAGACAGCAGATACTGTATCGGGATATGTTAAACTTATCAGGTAGGCTTGATAATAATTATCCAGCGCAGTTTGTAGTGCTACTGTCGAATGTGTTGAAGCGTCGGTCAGAGTTCTTTCAGCTTCATGTAAATAATCAAGAATACGTTTCCTTCTGGCATCAAACATTTTTTGGACACTTTTTCTCGATACAGTTTTTGTTACTTTGAAATTATCACCGTCAATCTTTTCGATCGTTTCTTGTACATCAGTCAAGCTCATAAAAGATTGAGCGATAGTATTATTAAACAGACTGTCTTTGTATGTTGTATTCGTTTCAATTTTCTCAGTAGTTATTTTGGAGGTAACAAAAACTTGAATCTGTTGTATGAGATTTTGTAATGCAGAAATTTTAACATCTTCTATATTTTTCCCAACAGCAGTTCCCACATAAGAATCGGTATTTTGGGATAACGATTTATTTCCGCATACGAAGATCAGAAATATTGAAATAATTCCGAGATGTTTTATTGTACTGTTCATTGTTTTTATCAGCATAAAATAAACAACAGATGTATGTGAATGTGAGTGAGTGGTATATTGGTTTTTTTAAGGTATGATTTCTACCTTTCCTGTGGCACTATAATAATTACTTCAATATAAAAACGCAAGGATGGCTTTTTGCCGACGTAACATCAGCCCCGCTTTTTACTCACACAGTTTAGGGCGGTTCCAAAAATTAAGTTTTTTTCACCGCAAAGACACAAAGGCGCGAAGAAAAAAATATAAACAAATGATAATAAATACTTTGCGTCTTAGCGACTTTGCGGTAAAATTTCTTTTTTTGAATTTTTAGAACTGCCCTTTAATGAACAGACCCCATTTGGTAGACTTCAGACATAATTTCCCACACTTCCGTAAGTTGTCCAACCGACTTCTGACATGATTTTTCCGACTTCGCCGAATGGAAAGAATATTTCTCCGTGTCTTTGTGTCTTGGTGGTAAAAAAATCTGTGTCTTAACACCACGCTTTATTGAACAAAACCCACCGTTACTTTTTCCACAATTTCACGGAGAGATTTTTCGGTCATGGCAATCATTTCGGCAAACAACAAACCGGCAAGTAACCCATCGTATTGCAACAGATAGCCCCGAAGAAATCCCTTTTGGATTTTGAAGTTCATTGCCATCTCGATTTCCTTCGCGCTCATACATTTGCCATCTTCAAACGTAATGCTGAAATGTTCGGCATCGCCATCGGTAGCAATCCCGAGTAACGCATCGGTAACGGACACATTAAATATCAACGGTTCCATATTTTTTTCAATCGCCTTGGGCAAACGGTCGTAAAATGTTGGTTCCGGCGCTCCAAAAATAGTTTGCGCCCGCCATTCCAAACCTACAAGTATTTCTTCAAGAATCATCTGTCCGGCGCCTCCCATCGAATCAATTATTACACAGGCATTACTTCCCGGCTTCTGCGCAAATAGACGAAGCGCAGGAAAATCCACAATTGATTCGAGATGCATTAAATACGGAGGAAGGAAATCGGTTTCTGTTATCGTTCCTTTGGTTTGATGTAAAAGCATTTTTGGTTTTGCGAGAAACTGTTCGATTTTTTTTGTTTCTTCAGAAAGGAATGGCTTGCCGTCTTTAGTTTTAAATTTTACACCGTTGAATTGTCCCGGATTGTAACCTGCGGTAATCATGATGCCGGCGGCACAGCCATAATGTTTCACGGCAAAAGAAAGAATCGGAGTTGGAATGAGTTTGTTCGATAGAAGAACGGTGTAACTGTACGAAGAAAGAACGTCTGAGAAAATTTTGGCAAAGTGATGGGAATCTTTTCTGCCGTCAAAACCAATTGCAATTGTTTGTGGGTGTGTAAAATTTTCCTGAAGGTAGAGCGCAAAGGCGTTGGCAATGCGGAGAATATTTTCATCCGTGCAATCTTCCCCTAGTATTCCGTGCCAACCATCGGTTCCAAAAACTATTGAACTATTCATTACATCATTATAGTTAGTTGATCCTTAAAAAATGCGAGTGATGCCATGAGTGTAATACAATGATTCTGAAATAATTCAAATTTTCACGTTCTTGATAAACAAACTCATGGCATCACTTTGTACATAATTGATTTTTTGAGGTTCAACTAGATAGGAAATTCTAAAAACTAATTTTTTCACCACACAACCGAGTATGTTATTGCCGGAGTTCCATTATCCAATATGCCAAGTGAAAGATTTGTCTTCACCGTTTCATCGGAATAATTCTCGCGGAAATTTGCAACAACCTGTTGCGCGCATAAATAGCCAAGCACACCGCCGGCAAATACATCCGATGCCCAATGCGTATGCTCAATCATTCTCGTAACACCAACGATCGATGCTGTTGTGTACGCAATGTAAGGAACAACTTTGATGTTCGAGTATTGTTCGGCAAAAACTGTTGCTATGGCAAATGCCGTTGCTGTATGTCCGGAAGGAAACGCATCAAACCGTGTTACAGATTCTCCACGAAAAATTTTTGTTTGCTGAAACGCGCCATTCCATCGTCCGCCGCGTTCATGAGAAAATTCATAAGCTGCACTTGGTCGCTCTCGTCCAAAAATTAATTTTCCAACTCGTACCCACAAACCGGAAGTAATCAATGCCTCAGCTAACAATCGCGATGTTTCTTGTTCTTTCTTTCCGCCCAATGTAAAACTGTACACAGAAAAAATTAATGAGCCGCCTATACCATACTTGCCGCCGAGTTCAGTAATAAATCTACTTTGGTTGCGAATGTAACGATTTTTCCTTCCCATATTCTTGAAATAATCTCTATCTACTTTGTCATCGATTGAAATGAGCCCAATCGTAATTGCAGTTCCACCGGCAACCCACATCGCTTGTTTCTCTGTCATCGTAAATGGCGCTTCGGCTTGGAGAACAATATTTTCTCCGAGCCGTCCAAAAAATCCTTTGTGTTCGTGTTGATGTGCAATGATGGTTCTACCACGCTGTACGTGGTGGCGTACAGCGCCACTGCTATCTGTTGCAGTAGAATCAGACTGAGCAAAAAGCTCAGTGATAGAAAAGAAAAGCAGCAGACATACTATTGTTATTTTCATTCCTTCACCAACTCCATTGAAATGTAATCGCAGGCACACTGCCATTAAGCACTGTTACGTGTGCAGACGGAGTGAGTGAATGTGAAACAGCTTCACCATAATGTTCGCGGTTTTTTGCAACAACGATTTTTGCAAATGCGTATCCAAGCGGAACACTTAATGGGTAATCGCTTAACCAATGCGTACCCGTTCCCATCATTGAAATGCCAAGCATGGCAATAGTTGTGTAACCGACATACGGCAGCCATGTAACTTCGGGATAGTTTTCCATTATCACCACCAACGTGGTTGTAGCCGTTGCCACATGTCCGGAAGGAAACGCATCGTAATTCGGAATGTATTTGTGATATTCGATTTGATTTGGAAATAATTTCCAAACACCGGTTGGTGTTGTTGAAACAATCGGGCTTTGTCTTCCGGTAAGATGTTTTAATAATTGCACAACCGCACCGCACGCAAGAATTGCTTCCACTGTTTGACCGGCAACATGCAACGATTTATTATTATCGGTAGCCCAACCATGCAGTGCAAATGCGCCGGCAATACCGAACTGAAATTTTCCGTCGCCCGTAAATTCGAAAAAATCAAACACGGTGCGCGCTGTAGAATTATTTTTATACAATTTGTGTAACGGTGTCCACGTTTCATAATCTACAATAACGAACGCAGTCGTTGCTACTGCAACACCAGCATACAGCGGAATATTTTCTTTTCGAAATGTTTCCTTGCTCCATGCACTCCATGTGGACGGAAGCGATGTTATTGGATTCCACAACTCCGGCGGTTTTGCAAACATCGAATATGGTGAACTTCCGGAAGAAACAGAACCAGAATACTGTTCAACAAACGTTGAATCAGTATTTCTTGGATGAAGCAACACAATGCTTTCTATTTGTGAAAAAGAAAGTGTTGCCGCCAAAAAAATCAGAATAGTAATAGAAAATAAAAATTTCATAGTATACGTTACATTGTATTACAAAAATATATCGGAAAATAAATCTTTATTCAACCAACCCATCTGTATCCTGTAGAACATCCATCGCATCAAGATACTCGTATTGCGGAACGAAGAGTTTTACCGGATATTTTAGAATACTTCTGCCAAATCGGGAATCCATAGCTCCGTCCATCAAGAAACCTGCATTAATTGTATTTTGCGGATTCACTGTTATTCCGGCATTCACAAGTTTCCCGCGAACAAGCTGTGCTTCATAAAAATCTGTTGATTGAAATACAAGCGCCCATCCTTCGGAAATTTCTACAAGCCGATGTTCCGCACAAGCAATTCTTTTGTTCACTACATGCAGACACGCATCGCACACTAATGTATGACACAATACGCAAACACCTTTTGCCTCGGATGCCGTGTGCGTATTGCAAAAAAATATTTGTTCCTTCAATAATATTCCGCAGTGCGGACAAAAATCATTATCTTTTTCAATTTCACGAGAACAATGTTTGCAACTGTACGTAATTTCCGGCGTCGGAAGTTGTTCGACTAATGCCGTTCCGCAATCGGCGCAATGTGTTGGTCCAGAATTATATTCAGTGTTGCATTGAGGACAAAACATAGTTGTCAGTTGTAATGAGTGTAGTGGGTAATAATTTCAGATAAATTATTTTTTCAACGCATCAACAAATTTACTTGTAACAACTCGCGGCCTTGTGATAGCGCTGCCAACAACAACCGCGAACGCGCCGCCACGTTGTGCTGCACGTGCCTGATCCAGCGTCCATATTCTTCCTTCTGCAATAACCGGTACTTTGGCAACGCGAGATAAATCTTCAATCAATTGAAAATCAGGTTCATCTGTTGATGTCGTTTCTGAGTACGATGTATAACCGGAAAGAGTTGTCGCAACAGCATCGGCACCAAGTTCGGCGGCTTGCACACCTTCTGCAAATGTGGAAATATCTGCCATGAGCGGAACAGAATATTTGTTACGCACTTCATCAAAAAATTCGATGCCATCCATTCCGTTCGGTCGAAGGCGTGGTGTTACATCGAGCGCAACAATGTCGGCGCCGGCTTCAAGAATATTTTCAATATCTGAAAAATCAGGTGTGATGAGCGCCGACTCATCCAGATACTGTCCGAATATAATTCCGATGATCGGCAAATCCACAACGGCACGAATGGCGGAAATATTTTCGATTCCTTCCGCACGAATAGCAACGGCTCCGCCCATCTGCGCAGCTTGCGCAAATGCTGCAAGCATGCGAGGATGATTAAATGGATCATTTCCTTCTGCCTGACACGAAACGATGATGCCGTCTTTTAATTTTTGAATTGTATTGTGCAT
>CAYHZL010000149.1:0-8967 GCA_964361075.1 uncultured Chitinophagaceae bacterium | reverse complement strand
TCTACGATGTTTTTAATAGTAGACCTCGTAGAGGTCAAATTATTGTAGAAAAAAAATCAAAAAATCCACAATAATCCTCGTAGAGGATTTATAAGTAATTGCTTGTTAATTGCTGATTGATGTTTGCACATCTTCTTCCCCTCAGTAATCACAAGTTAAGTTGACGCCAATGCGCTTACGCGGGAATGACACTACATACATCAAATTTTTTACTTTATAATTTTTTTTGCAGCGCGTGTAGCGGCAGCTTTTTTCGGCGCTTGCCGCTGCGCTTTGGTTTTTGTCGTGCGTGCCGTGATTCCCAATTTTTCTAATAACTGTTTCTTCTTGCTCAATGCTACCTTTGCGATCTTTTTGTACTCTGCCATCCATGCGTTCAATGCAGAAAGCGCATCGTCCTGTTCTTTCGTTGCTTGCTGTGCCGCTCCCTTCGCAGATTCCTGTGCATCGTTCGCAGTATCGTACGCCGTAATCTTCGCCTTCTCGCTTTGCAGTTTCGCTATGGTGTAGCCTTTCACCTCTAACGCTGTTTGTATTTCGGAAGTGCTGAGTGCATTATCAAACAAGGTTGATGCGGCGGTAATAAAACCATCGGTGCTGCGGGGTTGTGTTCCGCTTACGCCAAGCGTTGTAAGAAACGCCGGTTTTTTTATAAAGATTGCACGGGAAACTTTGGCAAGATCTTGATACGCTGTGTTTGCAATTTTCCACGTTTTCAACATCTCTGCACTTGCTGTGCGCTGCGCACCGGCAGCGGCAACCTGCGCGCTCACACTTGCTTCTGCGCTCGAATACAACGCCAACCCTTCATCCATTTTTACGGGATGGTAACCAAACCCGGCAACTGCGGCTTGAATCTCTGCATCCCCCTTAGTGTTCGTGATTGCTACTTTTGAAGCATTAAGGTTTTTGGATATGCTGTTTTTTGGTCGTATAGACATAGTAACTCTCCTTAAATTGTGGTTAGTGAATGTGGTTTATTTGGTATAGCGTGAAACAGAAAAAATTCCCAATGTTATATTACAGATGTCAGACATCTTCCTATTAAAATTTGACAAATTTTCAAGTTCTTCGAACTTTATCAACAAGATGTCTGACATCTTGCTGAATTATCCAGAAGTGCCCATATAATTTTATACGCCCATAAAATGGTTGCTTCCTGTTACTCTATCGTTGCTACCTGTTACAATACGATTGCTTCCTGTTACTCAACGGTTGCTACCTGTTACAATGTGACTGCTTCCTGTTACTCAACGGTTGCTACCTGTTACAATGTGATTGCTACTCGTTACTCAATGGTTGCTACCTGTTACAATATGGTTGCTACCTGTTACTCTCTTCTTGCTACCTGTCGCTCAACTGTTGCTACGTCGTGCAATATGACTGCTACCCGTTACAATGCGATTCCTACGTGTTACTATGTAATTGCTACCTATTACAATGCGGTTGCTACGTGTTGCTTAACATCTCGGCAAACAACGCATTGCTATTGCGAATGCGTTTTATGCATCCCGCCGTTCCTTGGCGGGATTGTGCTCAGCCAGAGGCTGATGCGCCAAAAAACTGATGCACAAGTGCGCCAAAAAACTGGCGCAGAAGTTGCACCATCCATCACCCATTCGTATCGATCACCTCACGAGTCTTCTTCAAAATCTCATTCGGCATGTACGGTTTCTGGATAAACTCCTTGGCGCCCGCTTTGAACATCTCTGATTTTACCTTCGGCTCGAGAAAGCCGCTGGCAAGGATGACTTTGACGTTCTGATTCAGTGCTTGGAGTTGGAAAAAGACCTCCCGTCCACCGAGTTTGGGCAGACCAATATCCGTAAGCACCACCGCTATTTCTTCTTTGTGCTGTGCGTACTGTCGTACCGCTTCAGCCCCATCTTTGGCTGTGAGAACCTTGTATCCCTTGCTCTCCAGAAGGGATTGAAGCAAATCCAAAAGCAGTTCCTCGTCTTCCACCACGAGGATCGTTTCAGTTCCCCCCTGAGCTTCTACATCTTCTCTGGCTTTGGCGTTTTCTAATTCAATGCCCTGTTCGTGGAGAGGGAAATAGAGATGAAAGGTGGTTCCGCGCCCGACCTCGCTCTCCACGTCGACAAATCCGTGATGCGTTTGCACGGCGCCATACACCACGGCAAGTCCTAGCCCCGTCCCTTTCCCCAGCTCTTTCGTGGTGAAGAAGGGCTCAAAAATCCGATCTATCGTTGCTCTATCTATTCCGGCGCCTGTGTCTGCAACGCTGACGGCAAGATACCTTTCCGCTGTTGCCTCGGGGAATCGCTCACGGAGTTTGTCGCTCTTGACCGTCGTTGTGGTAATGGAAAGAGTCCCGCCCGACGACATGGCATCGCGCGCATAGGTCAACTAAAAAAAAGGAGGGTAGAATAACTACTGCGGTAGTCAACGTCAGACACCCCGCCAAAGAACGCGGGACGCAAAGAACGCGCACAGAACGTGCCAGGCGTTATACGCGATGTCTGACGACGCTTTCCAGTCGTCTGACATCTTTTTCCTAACACACAACGTCAGACAGCAAAAATCGCTGTCAGACGTTTCACACTGTATGAAGCGTTGGAAGCAATAAAAATCAGAATCAGAATCAAGAAAAAATTCATTTTTACGTTCTTTCTTTTTATCTTCTATCAGTAAATCTATATTCAATTATCTATCATTTTTTTTCTATGTCCGAACTTTCAAAAACGTACAACCCGCAAGAAGTTGAAGCAAAAATTTACCGCAACTGGGAGACCAAAGGTTTTTTTCACGCTGAAGCAAATCCAAATAAAAAACCATACACCATTGTAATTCCTCCGCCAAATGTTACCGGCGTTCTCCACATCGGGCATGTTTTAAATAACACGCTGCAAGATGTATTCATTCGCTTTCGCAGAATGCAAGGATACGAAGCGTGCTGGATTCCCGGCACAGACCACGCCGGTATTGCAACGCAGCACGTGGTTGAAAAATCGTTGCTGAAAGAAGGAATCAAGCGGCGCGAACTTGGACGCGAAGAATTTGTAAAACGAGTATGGCAATGGAAAGAAGAATACGGCGGCACCATTATCAAACAATTGCGAACGCTCGGCACATCGTGCGATTGGCAGCGCGAACGGTTTACGATGGATGAAGGTCTTTCCAATGCCGTGCAGGAAGTGTTTATTCGTCTGTACGAAAAAGGATTAATCTATAAAGGAAAATATATCGTCAATTGGTGCCCGAAAGATCACACAGCATTGAGCGATGATGAAGTAAATTATGTCGAGCGAAAAGGAAATCTCTGGTACATAAAATATCAAATCGAAAATTCAACAGAGTTCATCACTGTTGCAACAACGCGTCCCGAAACAATGCTCGGTGATTCTGCCGTTGCTGTGAATCCGACAGATGAACGCTACGCGCATCTCATCGGAAAAAATATTCTGCTGCCCATTGCAAACAGAACCATTCCTATCATCGCAGACGATTTTGTCGATCCGCTATTCGGAACAGGCGCAGTGAAAGTAACGCCGGCACACGATCCGAATGATTATCAAATTGGATTGCGGCACAACCTGCAACAAATTATCGTGATGGATACATCGGGCATGATGAATAAAAATGTTCCGCTCAAATATCAATCGCTCGATAGATACGCTTGCCGAAAAGAATTACTTCGCGATCTGGACAAAGAAGGATTGCTTGTAAAAACAGAAGAACACACCAACAGCGTCGGACATTGCTACCGTTGCGATACTGTCATCGAACCATACCTTTCCGATCAGTGGTTTGTAAAAATGAAACCACTTGCCGAACCGGCGTTGAAAGTTGTGCAAGATGGAAGAATAAAATTTTATCCCGAACGCTGGACAAAAGTGTACGAACACTGGATGACCAATATTCGCGACTGGTGTATCTCGCGTCAATTGTGGTGGGGACATCGGATTCCTGCCTACTATCTTCCGGATGGTACGATGGTTATTGCGCGTTCAAAAGAAGATGCGTTTGAAAAATTCAAAATTAATCCCGCCAATGGCGGGACAACATGTACAATTGAAAAGATACGTCAAGATGAAGATGTGCTCGATACATGGTTCTCCTCGTGGCTCTGGCCTTTCTCTGTCCACAACTGGCCCGAGGAAACAAAAGAGTTGCAATATTTTTATCCGACCGATACACTTGTTACTGCGCCGGAAATTATTTTCTTCTGGGTTGCACGAATGATTATGGCGGGTTTGGAATTCCGCAACGAGATTCCATTTAAGCATGTCTATTTTACCAGCATCATTCGCGATGGACAAGGACGCAAGATGAGCAAGTCGCTTGGCAACTCGCCCGATCCGCTTGATGTGATTGCAACCTACGGCGCTGATGCGCTTCGCTTTACTGTGTTGTTTGTTGCACCGATGGGACAAGACGTTCAGTACGAAAATGAAAAGTGCGAGATGGGAAGAAACTTTGCAAACAAAATCTGGAACGCCGGAAGATTTTTGTTGATGCACCGCGATCAATTAACAATCCACAATGAACAATTACCAATTATCGGCTCACAAGTCCCGAAGGGATGGATTCCCACATCAGAAGATTTGAGCGATACATGGATTTTATCAAGATTTAATTCCACGGTAAAAGATGTAACCGACGCGCTGGAAAACTTTCGCGTGAATGAAGCAGTAAAAATGGTGTACGAATTTCTCTGGAAAGATTTTTGCGATTGGTATATTGAATTTGTGAAAAACCGATTGCAAGAAACAAGCGATGCGCATTTAAAAACCTCTATCGTCAATCGTGCGCTGGCAATGTATGGAGAGACGTTGAAACTTCTCCATCCGTTTATGCCGTTTGTTACCGAAGAACTTTGGCAAGGAATTGCTGAACGTGGAGAAAAAGAAAGCATCATGGTTTCTGCCTGGCCGCAGACTGATGAATCGTTGATAGACAAGCAAGCAGAACAGGCGATGGAATTTTTGCAAGATGTGATCGGCTCCATCCGCAACATCCGCAATGAAATGAATATTGCGCCGACAAAATCCGTTGACCTTGTGGTGAACTGCAATAATTTCGATAAACTTTCTGTGCTTGAATCAAATAAACTTTCCCTGCAACGATTAACGCGATTGAACGAGATGACACTCGGCATCGCAGTTCCGAAACCGGGATATTGTGCTAGCGCCGTTGTGCAAGGACAAGAAATATTTATTCCACTCAAAGGATTGATTGATCTGGATGTGGAACGGACACGACTGCAAAAAGAAATTGAGCGGCTGGAAGGACAATTACGCGGTGTTGCAGCAAAACTTGATAGCGAGAATTTTGTTTCCAAAGCGCCGGCAGATGTGTTAGAAAAAGAACGCGCAAAGCGAGACAACTTTTCTTCTACTATAGAAAAGTTGAAAGTTAGTCTGTCGCAATTACAGTAACTTATTGGACTTATGTTGTACGAACACTACTGACCCCACCCTATCCCCAATGCTGTCAACTTAAGAGAGGTATGGTAGGACAAACATTCTTGTTTGTCCAAATAAAAATAAATTGACAAACAAGAATGTTTGTCCTACTTTATTTCTCATAAAAGAATTCCTTAAGTTGACAGCATTGACCCTATCCCTCCCCTTGCAGGGGAGGGATATTGTCTTCTCCCACAGTGCCGAAGGCATCCCTTCGGGACAAGGGGGAGATTGAGAGGGGGTAATAATACAAGATTGTTTTTTAGAAACGGCATTAGGAAGTGTGTGAGTAACATCAGTTGTTAATTTACAACCAGAGGCAGAGCACATTCTCTGCCTTTCTTATTTTACAGTGAATGAAATTATTTTCACCGAATTCAATACTGCTTGAAAGCTCGCTGCACTCGTCAGCGCATTCTCGTAATTATTTTTTTCACTCGCCAAAAGAAATTCTCACCGCACATTCACTCGAAGAAATTCCAATTCTATTTGCGCGCATTGAACATGCGCTTGCATGCGGAATGTATGTTGCCGGATATTTTGCCTACGAATGCGGATACCATTTTGAAGAAAAATTTGCCGGTTACATTCATCGCGATACGCTGCCGCTTGCTTGGTTTGGTGTGTACGAATCTTCAAGCGAATATACAATGCAAGAAGATGAAAATGTGAACAACGATACTCTCATTTCGGATTTTCATTTATTGAATGATGAAAAAGAATATGTTCGCAGTATTCAACAGATTCTCAAATATATTTCGGAAGGCGACACGTATCAAATTAATTTTACCAACAAATATTTGTTTGAAAATCGCGATTCACTTTCTGCATTGTATCACCAGCTTCGAAAGAAACAACATGTTTCGTACAGCGCATATCTTCACACAGATACACATGCAATTCTTTCTTTCTCTCCAGAATTATTTTTTCATCGCAACGGCAACACGATCATTACAAAGCCGATGAAGGGAACTGCACCGCGCGGCAGAACATTGCACGAAGACAACACGATTGCCGAATGGCTACGCAACGACGAAAAAAACAGAAGTGAAAATTTGATGATTGTTGATTTATTGCGCAATGACCTTGGAAGAATTTGCAATATCGGTTCGGTGCATGTTCCATCAATGTTTGATGTTGAAAAATATGATTCGCTTTTTCAGATGACTTCAACTGTGAGTGGAACACTGCGAGAAAAAATATCGTACTACGATATTTTTCGAGCGCTTTTTCCCTGCGGTTCTGTTACCGGCGCGCCGAAAATCCGATCGATGGAAATTATCCACGAACTAGAACAAACATCGCGCGGTGTGTACTGCGGTGCTATCGGATTTTTTTCTCCGCACGACGAAGCAATGTTCAACGTCGCAATCCGCACGCTTACTCTACACAACGAAAAAGGAACGTTCGGTATAGGCAGCGGTATTGTGGCGGACTCAATTCCGGAAAAAGAATTTGAAGAATGCACCTTAAAAGCAAATTTTCTCACGCAGCCTTTGGTTGAATTCCAACTTATTGAAACATTGCTGTGGAAAAATGGCTTTACTTTTTTCGATGAACATCTTGCACGTCTTCGCAACTCGGCAGAGTATTTCGGATTTTTATATGACGATGAAAAAATCCGTCTCACATTCAAACAGTATGAACGAGAGTATCTTTCGTCTCAACAAAAAAGTAAAATTCGCGTGCGATTCCTACTCTTCCGTACAGGAGCAATTTCTCTTTCACATCGGATATTGAATGCCGCGCCGCGGAAATTAATCATCAAGCTGGCTCTTGAACAGACGCATTCCGGAAATCGTTTTCTTTTTCATAAAACAACACATCGCGCACTGTATGATGCGTATTCAATTCGGGCAGAGGAAGAAAATATTGTTGATTATATTTTCACAAATGAAAAGAACGAAATCACTGAAGGCTCGTACACAAATATCTTCATCAAAAAAAATGATGTACTGCTTACGCCGCCATGCGAATGCGGATTGCTTCCAGGCGTATACAGAAACAATATTCTTGCAACTTATTCTTCTTCGCAAGAACAAATACTTACCATTGAAGAAATGCGCTCTGCCGATGCAATATACCTCTGCAATTCAGTGCGGGGCTGGATGAAAGTTACATTTGAAAAGTAAGCGGCGCTTTACGCCAATGTTGTCAGGTTAAGGATTTGTCATTGCGAGAAATGAGTCACGCGCCAGCGTTACGAATGACGCGGCAATCTTTTTCTCAATGATTTTAAGATTGTGCCGAAGGCATTCCTTTGGAACTTCGGCAAAAAACGCCTCGCAATGACTGTACCGGTTGTTTTGTTTGACAACTGTAGCATTAGTGATTTCTTAACCTGACAACATTGCGCTGTACGCCACCACGTACGGCATGGTTATAGAAACCTCTTGCTTTTTTACATCAGGCAAACTACATTTCTGTTGAACAGTGGTTCAACAAAACCCTCACTCATAGCGGGAGGCGCAATGAAAACTTTGTTTTTTTCCCTCACTTTTTTTTCTATTTCAATTTCAATAACTTTTGCGCAACAACACGTGCTGTTGCACGTTAATTCCGATGGAAAGCAGGAAGCTATTCCGATTACAAAAGGAGAACGCGCAAGTGATGCAATTGAACGGACAGAACGAATGGAACGATTGCAAAAAAATTTCGCTCTCTCTCCTTCTGTGCCCGCACAACCTTCAGGAATAACTGACAAAATAAAAAATTATGATTCTACCCAGTCACTTTCCAATTTTGGATTTTTCCATCAAGAAGTAGCATTAGCATGGTTTGCTCTCGAAGCTCCTAGAATTGTAAAATCTATTGTGTGGAAGAATTATGGATTAACAGGTGATATTGGTAAAGCAAAAATTCGTGCGTGGAAAGTTGATCCGCGAGTGGCAGCACTTCCAACAACTGCCGGCGCCAATGGTTCTCGCTCTGCTATGGGATATTATATTGATTCTGCAGATGGTGATGGTAATGTTACAGCGTTTAAGGAGATCGCAACAGATACAATATTTAAATCTGCTGTTGGAAATCCCGACAGCGCTAAAGTTTCTTTTGATCCTCTTGGAACAGAGGCAAGGTGGCTGCCGGGTGGCTTGCTGCTTACACTCGATTCTGCAAAATGGCAAGGAATTAATTTGGCAGATTGAGGCGTTGAGATAACTTTCAATCAAGGTGAATTATTTGGTTTTACTCTTCAAAACTTTTCTTCGCCTGGCGGCAAAGATGCTCGTATGGAAATGACTGCGTTTGGAAACACGAATTATCCTTTCCATTCATTTAAATTTTACGAAGCAGCTCGCAATGGAAATAAAGGATGGCACATCCGCGGCGATTTTGAATGGCAAATGTATGCGGTTGTAGAATATAATACTTGTCGTCCTCCAAAAATTACAGTAAAACCACTTAGTACAACAATACAAACAACACCAAGAACACTAACGGCAAAAATTGAAGGAGTATCTGATTGTGGTGGTAAGGTTGATAGTGTTATGCTTCAGTTGGAATATGACTTTTGATAAAACTAGATTAGTGGAAAAAA
>CAYHZL010000148.1:0-9096 GCA_964361075.1 uncultured Chitinophagaceae bacterium | reverse complement strand
TAGCAGAGAATTTATTGATGCGGTTATTGCGTTTGAACCAACCACGCTTAACAATTCAACTCGTTTGTATGCCGGTGCAGCAATTCTCTTTCATGTTGATCCGGTTGGTCTTGCACCACTTTCTGGAATACTCGGCGGCGAATATCATTATACATTTTCAACTTCTCTGAATGCGTACTGTGCATATCAAGCGACCCTTTTAAAAATAAATAACATTGCCATCCGCCATCAAGTACAAATTGGCGGGAAGCTTGGTGCATGGAATGGTCGCGGATTGCAACTCTTCGCTGCGTACTTTTCCGGTTACAGCATTCACGGAGAATATTACGACGTGAAGGAAAATTATACAGGAGTTGGTTTCAATATTGATTTTTGATTTTATTTTCCACTTAAGAATATTTACATTATGTCAGATTTATTTTCACAACAATCCTCATCTACTTTGAAGCCGATAAAAATTCTTCTTCATGTTGTATTGTTCATCGCAACCTTTTTTACAACAACAGTTGCCGGTGTTGCCTGGCTGAATCACGATCCGTTTGATTTGAATAATTTTTTTTTAGGACTTCCTTATTCACTTGCGTTACTTTTCATTTTAACAAGCCATGAGTTTGGACATTACTTCGCCGCGCGGTATCATAAAGTTGAAACGACACTTCCATTTTATATTCCAAGTCCTTCGTTCCCCGGCTTTTTAAGTTTTGGAACATTCGGCGCAGTCATCCGAACGAAATCACGCATCCCGACAAAACACGCAATGTTTGATATCGGCGTTGCCGGTCCGTTAGCAGGATTTGTTGCAACACTTCTCATCCTAACGTACGGCTTCACTCACTTGCCGGATAAAAATTTTATACTACAAATTCACCCGGATTATTTTTTGCCTGTACAGGAAACACAAGGAGTGAGTCTTTCATTCGGCACTTCAATTTTATATCAACTGCTTTCGCTGCTCTTCACCGATCCAACATCGCAATTTGTTCCGCCAATGTCTGAAATGTATCACTACCCATTTCTGTGCGCAGGATGGTTCGGACTTTTTGTTACGGCAATGAATCTTATTCCCGTTGGGCAATTGGATGGCGGACATCTTTCGTACACAATGTTTGGTGAAAAACATAAAATTATTTCTCGTGTTGCATGGGGAATGATTTTTTTGTTCGGCTTAGTTGGTTTTCTGCCGTCGCTTGGCATTAACATCTATCTTGGCTGGACCGGATGGATTTTCTGGGCGTTGGTGTTACTATTTATTGTGAAACTCGAACATCCGCCGGTACAAGACGAGTTTCCACTCGACTCTACTCGTATGAAAATCGGCTGGCTTACATACGGAATTTTGTTTCTTTCCTTTGCTCCGATGCCGTTTTCCATTCTGTTTTAGGTTTTAGATTTTAGATTGACATTCAAATCATTTTTCGCTATTATTTTTTAACAAAAAAATAAACAATCAACGGTCTGCTATAGTATAGTTGTTACAAGTTCAAAAAATTTTAAGAAATTACTTTTTAACTTATACTCTATTGTATAGCAGACTGTATTTGCGAACCGAGCGACAAATACAGTCTCTCGGTTTTTTTTATGAAATTTCAATGAAACAATTTTTCATTATAGCACTTGGTATCCTCAGCATAAATGGCTGTGCGCTTAAAAATGATACCATTGTTGAAACGACAATGCCTCCATTCATCATAGAAGCATCTGTGTTTCCAACTGTTATAGATTTTGGAAAAATTTCTACTATCAATTCAGTAATTGATACTGCCGTTTCGGGTTATGCGTTTGTTAAAGACGATGATGGACTTGCAGATATCAGCACAGTGAACTATACCGTAGTTTCTCCAGATGGAGCAGTATTGATTTCCGGTCAGCAACTTCGTGATGATGGCGCACAAACCGATCCTGTTGCCGGAGATGGGAAATACAATGGAAGAATTGCATTGCCTTTGCCAAGTAATATTCTCGGTAATTATACAATTCAAATTCAAGCAATTGATAATGCAGGATTTAAAAGCAATGTCTTTGCGCTACCCATAAAAATTATGCGTTCAACAAATCACGCACCTTCTATAAGTAATATTATCGCTCCGGATACTGTGTTTGTTCCTACTGATAGCACTATTGTTGATTTTATTAAAGTATCTGTGGCAGTGTCTGATGATGAAGGATTGTCTGATATTGCTTCTGTTACATTAACATCGCAACGCGAAGATTCTACGGTAGCAGGAGTTTTTCCACTGTACGATGATGGTGGAAAAATAATTCAACCGACTTTTAATTGGGTCAGCGGCGATGATGCAGCAAACGATGGTCGTTACACATTGCTTATTCCTATTACTTCTAAAACACAACGAAACATCTATCGTGATTTTATTTTTGCTGCACGAGATCGATCCGGTGCATTTTCGAAATCATTGACTAAACGAGTGTATCTGAAATGACATTGCAACCATATAAACATATTGTTGTAGTAGTAATATTTTTTCTCTTGCACACTGCTGAAAGCCAAGTGTTGCGTGAGAATGGATACAAGTTTAATAATTCGGCAATAGTATTAGATTCAAAGCAACTCAGCAACAGTGTTACTGATATATTTTTTGTCGGTGATACAATGTGGATTGGTACTGGAAAAGGATTGAGTCGCTCCGTTGATGGCGGACGAACGTGGAAAAATTATTACGGCACACCGGAGTTTGGCAAAGAAGATGTTTCTGCTATCGCAGTATTTAAAAATCAAATTTGGGTTGCAACAGCACACTCTGTTGTTATAGATGATAAGTCACTTCCGGAAGGAAGCGGTATTCGCTACTCATCCGATGGCGGTACTACATGGCAAGTGTTTCCGCAGCCTGTTGATGTAAATAATGTTGATACATTAGTTTGGAATTCTAAAAGCACGGTTGATTCATATAATTGGAATCCAAAAAGTGTGATCAGAGCGCTCGGTATCACCACCACAATTCAAAATCTCACATACGATATTTCTGCAAACGACAGCGCTGTGTGGATTGCATCGTGGGCTGGCATGGTTCGCAAATCAACCGATAAAGGAAAAACGTGGAACCGCGTTATTCTTCCGCCTGACAGTCGGTCTTCTATTTCACCAAATGACTCGTTAGTGTTCGATCTCTCTCCTTCACAAGGGAAATTAGGTTTAGAAAGAAATTTAAATCACAGTGGATTTTCTGTGCTTGCGGAAGATAACAATACCATTTGGGTTGGCACTGCCGGCGGTATCAATAAAACTACCGATGGTGGAAAATCGTGGTTAAAATTTTCGCACCAAAATCAAATTGAACCAATCTCCGGAAATTTTGTTGTCGCACTCGCTAAACAAAAATTCGGTACGAAAAATATTTTGTGGGCTGCTACAATTAATGCAGAAGGTAATGATGAAAAACGTGGTGTGAGTTTTAGCGATGATGGCGGAGTCTCATGGAAAACAACATTGCTCGGCGAATTTACACACAACTTCGGAATTAAAAATGATATTGTGTATGCAGTAACAGATAATGGAATTTTTCGCTCAACTGATTTCGGAAATTCATGGTCGACAACTGGAACAATTCAGGATCCATCCAACAAGCAGCGTATTGCCTCGACAAAATTTTATTCATCGGCACCGCAAGGTGATACTGTGTTCTTCGGCGGTAATGACGGGTTGATTAAAACCATTGATAATAGTAGTGTGCCATTCGGCAGCGCGTGGAAAATTCTTCGCGCTTCACAATCGGTAAGCGGCACACATTCAACGTACGCCTTTCCTAATCCCTTTTCACCAGACGATGAAGTTGTGCGATTGCATTACGCCGTTTCAAAAATAACTTCTCGCGTTACTATTCGCATCTTTGATTTTGGAATGAATCTGGTTCGTACGGTTATTCAAAATGTAACACGGAATGGTAATGCAGAGTATGATGAAATTTGGAATGGCAAAACCGATGCACAACAACAAGTAGTGAATGGTGTATATTTCTACGAAATTATTATTGATGATGAACAACCAATGTGGGGAAAAATTCTTGTACTGCAATAGCATTAAGTTCGAATGAAAAAATTACCATTGAAAAAAATATTGTTGCTGTTGAGTATTGTGGTACTGTTGCCAATACATGTGTCCTTCTCGCAGCTTGAAGGAACGGCAGGTATATTTTCGCGGCTTGGATTTGGCGCGCGTGGTATGGGTATGGGCAATGCGATGACTGCTGTAATACAAAATGATGTTTCAGGATATTACAACCCTGCAGCACTTTCTTTTTTAGAGCAACGCGTTGCTTCAACTTCGTACGCCATGTTGTCGCTCGACCGTTCGCTCAATACGCTCTACTATGCGATGGCAATTGAGCGCACTGTTGATAGTAACGTTATTGTGCCGAAAAAATTTCCATCTGCCGGCATTGCATTCGGTATCATCAATGCCGGTGTTCGTAATATTGATGGGCGCGACAATGATGGATTTCATACCGAAAACTATTCAACATCTGAAAATCAATTTGCACTTTCTTTTGCACTTCGTACATCAGAAAAACTTTCATTTGGCATCAGTACAAAAATTTATTACTACTCGCTTTTCGAAAAAATAAATACAACGTCATTGGGATTAGATTTTGGAATCCTTTACCAAGCATCACAACAATTTATCATCGGTATAACCTTTAAGGATTTTCTTGCAAAATATAAATGGGATACTTCAACTCTGTATGGGCAACAGGGTAATTCAACAACAGAAAAATTTCCGTTGCTGCGTACCATTGGTCTTACATATATTCTTCCCTCTTCATTTGGAATTGTTTCTGCGGAATTTGAGAACAGCAATGTTGCGACTTCAATCGTAAGAGCAGGAACTGAAATCCATGTCATTGATGCGCTCTCACTTCGAGCAGGTATTGATCATTGGAATCTAAAAAATCATAAGCAAGCAGCTCCTACTTTCGGATTGACCGTACGAACTTCTACCTTCGGATGGCAGCAAGCACTTCATTACGCGTACGTTGTTGAACCGTACGGATTATTTGCAATGCACACGTTATCGTTATCAGCGAGTTTTGAATGAAAAAAAATATTTTTGTTTTTACCTTTTCGTGTATCGCATACACTACCCTTCTCGCAAATGGCGGAAGTACGGGATTAACATTTTTGCAATTAGGTATTGGTGCGCGCGCTGTTGCAATGGGTGAAGCATATACCGCAATTGCAAACGATGGATCTGCATTATTTTTTAATCCGGCGGCGTTGTCATTTGCTAAACAAACCGAGTTGATGCTTATGCATAAGGAATGGATTGCCGGTAGTACTACAGAATTTTTCTCTTCAACGATTCACGGAGAAAAAATTTCTTACGGCATGTCGCTTAATGCAACGAGCGTAAGTGATATTGAAATCCGAACTCAACCGGGACCAGCACAGGGAACATTCAGTGCGCGCAATGTAGCTTTTTCAGGCGCGCTGAGTTACGCTCTTATTAATTCCCTTTCGATCGGAATGAACGGAAAATATTTGTACGAAAAAATATTTGTCAATGAAGCCAACGGTTACGCGCTTGATTTTGGTGCATCGTATTATGTTGATGAACATCTTTCCCTCGGTGTTGCTCTTGCAAATATCGGCAGTATGAATGAACTGAGAACAGAGACTTCGAAACTTCCTTCTACTGTTCGAGCCGGTGCAGGCTACTCAGCGCTTTTCGAAGATAATTTTAAATACACTTTTTCCGGTGATATTGTAAAACTATTTTCTGAAAAAACAATCCGCACACATCTTGGCGGTGAAATTGTGTATAACAATCTTGTTGCGTTACGTGCCGGATATCAATTCGGTTATGAAATAAAAAATATTTCAACCGGTTTCGGTGTGCACTATGGAATTGTTCAATTTGATTATGCATTTGTTCCCTTGATTTCCGTTGCCGGCTCTACGCATACATTTTCACTCACGTTTGGCTTGTAATTTTTTTCATCTCTTGTGAAAAGAAAACCGAACATACTTTTTACCGCAACTTTTTCCACTTCCTTCATTCAAGAAGATATTGCTCTTCTTAAAAAAAATTATTCGCTTTCTGTCATAATAAATTATGGCATTACAACACTGTTACGATACTTCAAAGAAATTCAACACAACGATGTAACATTCTCGTGGTTTGCTTCTGTCTATTCCTCATTGCTCATTGCGTTCGCAAAATTATTCAACAAAAAATCGGTGCTTGTTTTGGGTGGTATTGATGTTGCTGATTTAAAGGAATACAACTACGGTATCTGGAACAGTCGTTGGAAATCAATCATTGTTCGATACGGAATAATGCATGCAGATGTTGTGTTAGCAGTTGATGAGTTTATCAAGAAAGAAGCAATGCGGTTAGCAAAGTATGATGGGAATAATATTCGCGTACTTCCCACAGGCTACGATGGAAATTTTTGGCAGCCGCACGGAAAGAAAGAATCATCTGTGTTAATGGTTGCATCGTGTCCCGATATGGTACGTGTGAAAATTAAAGGTGTAGATTTTTTTCTTGATGTTGCAACGCATAATCCGAATGTGCAATTTATACTTGTTGGCGTTGCAGAAAATATTTCTTCACAATCACAATTACAAATTCCGACAAACGTAAAAATAATTCCAAAGATCTCTAAAAATGAATTGCTTTCACATTATCAAAAAGCAAAAGTATATGCGCAACTGTCGTTCAGAGAAGGTTTGCCCAACGCATTATGCGAAGCAATGTTGTGCGAATGTGTGCCGATTGGTACAAATGTTGGCGGCATACCGACAGCGATCGGAACAACAGGAAATATTATTCCTTATGGCGATGTGAGTGCAGCAACGACGGCGATCAAGAATGCTTTATCAGATTCAGAGGCAGGAAAAAATGCACGGAAAAGAATCTTACAATTTTTTACAATAGATGAACGCGAACAACAGTTGCAAAATATTATTTCCAATCTCACAAAAGAAATAGAATGAAGCTTCATGCTAAAAATATTCTTTCGTTACTGATGGGTGATGTTGCCGTGCGCGTATTGGGTTTTATAGCAACGGTCTATCTTGCCAGAGTGTTGGGAAGTGAATCGTACGGAACAATAAATTTTGGCATGGCTGTTCTTTCATACGGATTATTATGTAGCAGTCCGGGTTTGCATATTATCGGAACAAAATTTATTTCAAGAAAGAATGTAAACGAACAACGATTTATTTACAGCATTACATCAACGAGATTTTTTCTTGCGATAGCAGCATGTGTGTTCGTCTATGTTCTCTCTTTCATGTTCATACATAACGAGCAGTTACGTATCACCTCTATACTTTTTTCATTTTCTCTTTTACCAATGGCATCTCATATTGAATGGTATTTTCAAGGGAAAGAAAATATTTCAGCCGTTAGTGTTGGGAAATTCAGTTGGAGCTTATTGTATACAATAGGTATTCTCCTTTTTATTACATCTCATAATGATTTTAGAATTGTACCTATTGTTTTTTTTGCTGCTGTAAGCATTCAAGCCATAATTTTATTTGTCCAATACAAAAAGCAATTGCCCGTAGAAAAAATACCTACACCTTCCGATGTACACTTTTCGAGAAGCGAGCTGTTAAAAATATCTTTACCGCTTGGTTCGGCAACAATCATTGCACAAGCATTTATTACACTACCAACAATTCTCTTGGGATTTTTTTCGTTTCCTTCGGATATTGCTAATTATAGTATTGCATCAAAATTAGTTTTTTTTGTTTTAGCAATTGATAGAATTATGTACATGCTTTTTTTTCCGTTCGTCGCACGACTTCATTACCGCTCACCGAAAACGTTGCAACAGTACATGCCTATCATCTTCAAATATATTATTATCGTTTGTTTACCAATTACAGTCGGCGGTGGAATTCTTGCAAAACCGCTTTTGCTGCTTATTTTTGGAGCTCAATACAGTGAAAGTGCTGTGTTGTTACAAATTCTATTGTGGTATTTCTTGTTTACCATACTGAATAGTTTTTTTTCTTACACACTGATTGCAATCGGCGAGGAAAAATATTATTCCAGAGCAACATCATTCATATTAATTGCTGCAATGATTGCGATGATTCCATGTACATATTATTTTGCTTCACTCGGAGTTTCTGAAATTGTTGTGTTAGGTGAACTGCTGCTTGTAATTTTTATCTACAATAAAGCACGGAATTATTTTTATTTCGTACAGATGAAAACATTATTTGCACCGGCAGTTTCTACCATTGCGATGTCATGCTTTCTCGTATTCTTTTCTTATATTCATATTGTTATTTTGCTGCCATTAGCAGCTCTGGTGTATGTAGTTTTGTTGGTAATATTTCGAGGAATACAAAAAGAAGATGTGCTATTTATGAAGGAACGATTTGTGTGAAATTATTTATTGGATTATTGCAGAGAGAGTTAGGTTGGGAAATTTTATTGCAACAAATCGGTGTGCAATGGAAAGTGTGTGCTGCTTCAGATGTTTTTTCGCCGGAAAAATTTAGCGTCATCATCATCAATGCTGAACCGACGACGCTGCAGTTTCAAAATATAAAATCGTATTTGTATGATGGCGGCTGTGTTATTTCATCGCACCGATACGGAAGCAGTTTATTACAAAAAAAAATACAATCAAAAAAATTTTCCTCTGTTCATCCTTCTTTGTTTTCAGAGTACTCTCCATCGACATTGCTTGATATAGATACAATCTGTTCATCGGTTGAAAGTGCTGATAAAAAATTTATTACTGAATCAGCAATTGGAAAAGGATTACTTCTCCACATTCCGTTCGATGTTGATGCGTTGATGCTTGATACGCGTGTTACTCGCAGAGATTTTTTTTCAACAACCGGACGTTTTCCTTCTGAACGCGTTGCACGGATTTCAAAAGGTGAAATTAAAAGAGTAGTGTTTTCCATGTTGCAGTACTTACATCATACAAAGGGATTGCCGTTTGTACATAAATGGTATTTTCCAAATAGCGAAAAAACTCTGTTCACATTTCGCATTGATTCAGATGGCGGGTCTCGTGAACAAATAGAACAGTTGTATCAACTGTGTAACAAATATAAAATTTCTGCAACTTGGTTTGTTGATGTTAAAAGCCATGAACAATGGCTTTC
>CAYHZL010000147.1:0-9096 GCA_964361075.1 uncultured Chitinophagaceae bacterium | reverse complement strand
CGCCGTCTTTTTGGCGGAGGGATTTTTTGAATAAACAATAACGTTGAGTAGTTACCTTTTTCTTTTCTAAAATTTTTGTATCTGAATTTTGTTCAGAATTTCCTGTGCAACTTCCAACGCATGAAGTCCATCCTCTCCGGAAACAACGGGGCGAGAATCTTGTTGAATCGCATTGATGAATGATTCAAGTTCGTACTTCAGCGCATTAATTTTTTTTACTTCCGGCTGTTCGTATATAATACTGCGTTTGTTTTTTCCTTCGCCAATTTGTCCGAGCAGCATTGTAGACCAAATACTTCCTTCACCTTCATCACCAAGACGAAATACATCCGCCTGTCCAGATTGGAAGTCTACCGAGATGTACGCGTTGTGTTGAAACATGCGCATCTTTCGCATTTTGTTTCGGGAAATTCTACTCGCTGTTACATTGGCAACACAGCCATTTTCAAATTGCAACCGCGCATTCGCAATATCCGCCGTATCAGAAACGACCGCAACTCCGTTCGCATCAATTTTTGCAACACGCGATTTTACCAAACTTAAAATAATATCAATATCGTGAATCATCAAATCGAGTACGACCGCAACATCCGTTCCGCGCGGATTAAATTGTGCAAGCCGGTGAGACTCGATAAACATTGGCGCGAGATTATACGATTCGAGCGAAAGAATTGCCGGATTAAAGCGTTCAATGTGCCCGACCTGAATTTTGACATTATTGAGCGCCGCAAGTTTAATCAATTCATCGGCTTCTGCCGTTGTTTGTGTAATTGGTTTTTCGATGAGCAGATGTTTTTTTGCATGCAACGCTTGCAATGCAACTTCGTGATGCTGCGATGTAACAGTTGCAATACTTACAGCATCAACACGAGAAAGCAACGCATTAATATCTGCACAAGATTCAACAGAATATTTTTTTGCAATTTCGTTTCGCTTCGCTTCATTCACATCGAACACGCCGACAAATTCAGCCGACTCAATCTCGTCATACATTTTTGCGTGAAGCGAACCGAGATGACCAACACCGATAACACCAATTTTTAATTTCTCTTTTTGATGCATGGCTATTGTTTAGAATTGTGTTTAGATACAGGCTGCGTTTTTACCACGCTCTCACTTGCATTGCTTTTTCCTTCTTCAGTACCGCCCGGATTTTTTACAGTCGCTATTCCGACAGCACGATCAAATCCACCGAACCTATAATCATGATAGTAAACAACCGCTGTGTAACGATTAATTGTCCGCCAATCATTTCCTTCAAGCGTTGTCCAATCTTGATTTTCAATTTCGCCATTCTCTTTCACTGTTCCGACAACATATTGATAATCGAACACACCGCGACGAATCCATTTCTGAAGCCAGTATGTATTCTCAGTTGTATCAAGTTCCATCATATATTCTGCGCTTGGTTTCCAGCTATTGAATGCACCAACAAGAAAAATATTTTGCGATGGATTGTGCGCTAACCGTAAACGAAATAATACTTCGAGGTAATCAGAATTGGCGCCGGTAAATGGCCGCAATTTTGCCGCACCGTTTGCATCCGGTTTCCCTTGCCAATAGATGCGCGATTGATCTGCGCCATCTATAAATCTTACTATTTGTCCGTTTGGATAGAGACTTACTTTTGATATGTCTAAACGGCGATACTCGTTTGTCGGTGCAATATTTCTAATCCAGAATTTTTTCTTCGGCTGAATAAAATCTTCAACAAACGTATCGGGGTTTCTTTTCTCCACATCAATAATGTACGGGTTATATAATTTCCAATTCTGAAAAATTGCAACACGCTTCACATTCTCATGTCTAAACTTTCCATCTCCTTCGGGCTGCACATCTGCATCCACATCAACTGCTGCATAATGCATTTGATTGAATGGCGGTACAGCTTCCGAATAATATGTATTGGTAATGGTAAGCGCACACGGAACAATATTGTCAACAAGAATAAACCGGCCCTCGGAGAGAATTTTATTTTCAACGGAATGTTCAACAATGAAAAAAAGATAGTTGCCGGAATATTTAAACTGAACTACATCGCGTGAGTTGGGAAAAGAATTTTTATACGAAAAATTATAGTGACGGACACCGTTCGGTGAATCGGTATAAGTAAGAATTTGACTTCTATCAAAAATTGGCTCGTTCACAAATTGGTTATCGTCAACAATCCATTCTTGTGATGCATGCTTAAAAATTACTTGTAGATTTGGCGCAAGCGTACCGGCAACATCAAATTCAATTGTAAGCGAACTGCCGCGCGCGAGAATTGGAAGCTGATATTCATCGTTGTTTGCATACACGCGAAGCCCCATCAACTCCGGTGAAGGTTGTGCATACAACGATGAAACAATCGCAAAGGCAAAAAGAAATTTTTTCATACTGTTCCCTGTTGTTGAGAGTGTTGATGAATCCAAGAATGATATTCCTCGCTGCACGAGTCGGGGAAAAAATAACAAAAAAAATCTGGCTTTAGCCCAAACTTTTCCGCGACAATATTGAACGATTCGTAAATCAGTTGATTCGTCTGTGTCAATGTTCCATCCATATCAAAGATGATGCATGTAAATTGTGAGCGAAGCCATCACGTTGTGATTTGTTGATATTGTTCATCTGAGAGTTGATTGTGCATTGACCGAAGGTTCTGCGTGGATATTAATTTCTTTGATGTAAGGAAATGCAATCATTAATTTGCTTTCGAGCATGGAGGTAATCGTGTGGACTTTTTCCAAAGAAAAAGATTTGTCCACTGTACACTTCATGGATATTCGATACTCGCCATCAAGATTTAAAACTGAAACAACGCGACAATCGGACACCTGCTCTTCCGCCATTGCGTAGGTTGTAATTTGCGCAATCAATTTTGAAGAGGTATCTGTTACATCTTCCGTTGTTACAACATTTTCTTTTGATTCTTCAAGATGAATGATCACATCAAACACACCGGAAATTTCTTTTTTAATCTGCTCTTCAATGCCGTCAACAATGGCATGTGCATGAACAAAATCCTGCTGCCGCCCAAATTCCAACTGAAATTCTACCTGATACTTTCCGCTGATTTGAAATACTTGCACATCATGGGCGATAAAATTTTGGCGCGATAAAATCATTTTCACTTTATCAACAATTGTTTCATCAGTAGTTTCAATCGGCTCTGCATGAATCATTACATCAGCATTCGGAATTGCCTGATAGAGCAGTGTTTCAACTTGATGCACGATATGATGAACAATTGCAAACGGTGCTGTGCGACGAATGTGCAGCGACAAATCAACAAATGTTTTTGAACCTGAATTGCGAATGCGAGTGTTGTCAACTTTTTCTACGCCATCCACACGCAGTGCCGTTGCCACAACAAGTTCTTCCACACCTTTGGGTGCACGGTCAAGCAATTCATCAATAGCACGTTTGCCTAACGAGAGACTGATAAAAATAACAATCATCGCAACAATTAATGCTGCAACCGAATCCGCATACTGAATTTGAAATAGTGTGAACACCAAACCGAAGAATACTACACCCGAACTCCAAATGTCTGTACTGAAGTGCAGCGCGTCGGCTTCTAATGCCTGGCTCTTATGTTTTTTTGCCGCTTTGGAAAGAGCGCGCGAACGTGAGTAATCAACAATGATGGAAACAATGATAACAAAGAAACTCCAGAAGTTCACTTCAACCGTAAATTTATCTGGCGCGAGAATACGGTGCATCGCTTCACTGATAATCCAGCCGCACGTTATCAGCAGCAGTAACGTTTCTATCAGTGCGGAAATATTTTCAACCTTACCATGACCGTATAAATGATCTTTATCTGCAGGTCTATCGGAAAACCGTACCGCAAGAAATGTTATGAGTGCAGCAATCATATCAAGTCCTGAATGTGCCGCTTCGGAAAGAATACCTAAACTTCCTGTCCACACGCCAACACCGATTTTCATTCCCGTCAACGCCAACCCGGCAACAACCGAAGTAAGCGCAACCGAAATTTTTTCACTGTTACGAGAAGAATATTTCATAATCGTTCGTAAAAAAAGAAGGCGTCATTATACGTAGATAATTGACGCCTCCGAATTGTGAATGTGTAACAAAGTGTACCGTGTTGTCTCGAGAAATGTTTTAAAAAAGTATCACGCTGATCGCGCGATACAGATTTCATTATGCTATCGTTACTTCTTTCGAAAGATACACATCTTGAATTGCGTTCAGAATTGCAACGCCATCTGCCATTGGCTTTTGAAACGCTTTGCGGCCGGAGATCAATCCCATTCCGCCTGCGCGCTTGTTGATGACTGCTGTCTTCACTGCTTCTGCAAGATCGTTGCTGCCGGATGCACCGCCGGAATTAATTAATCCTGCGCGACCCATATAGCAATTTGCAACTTGGTAGCGCGTCAAATCAATCGGATGATCGCTTGATAATTTTTCATACACACGTTTATCAGTTTTGCCGTAGCTTGAACCGGACATATTTAAAGCAAGATACCCGCCGTTGTTTTCAGGAAGTTTTTGTTTGACGATGTCTGCTTCAATTGTTACACCAAGATGATTTGCCTGACCGGTAAGATCTGCTGAAACGTGATAATCTTTTTCTTTCGTTTTGAATGCGTTGTTACGTGTGTAGCACCACAAAATTGTTGCCATACCCATTTCATGCGCTTGCTGAAACATTTGGCTTACTTCCCAAATTTGCCGGCGCGATTCTGCGGAACCAAAATAAATTGTTGCACCAACAGCAACGCATCCCATATCGTATGCTTGTTTGATGCTTGCAAATAATGTTTCATCGAATGTGTTTGGATATGATAAAAATTCGTTGTGATTAAATTTGAGGATGAACGGAATCTTGTGCGCATATTTTCTCGCCACAGAACCGAGCACGCCAAGTGTTGATGCAACCGCGTTACATCCACCCTCCATCGCAAGTTTCACAATATTTTCACCGTCGAAATAAATTGGATTTGCTGCGAACGACGCGCCGCCCGAATGTTCGATACCTTGATCAACGGGAAGAATCGAAAGATATCCTGTGTTCGAAAGACGTCCGTGTTCAAGTAATTGCTGTAAACTTTTCAACACCGGTGTTGGGCGATCGGACAGTGAGTAAATATCACTGACATAATTTCCCGAAGGCACGTGAATTGTTTCTTTGGGAATGGTAGTGCATTTGTGCTCGAGAAGCGATGTTGCATCGGCACCAAGTAATTGTTCAATGTTGACTGACATGATGTATAACTCCGTTTCAAAAATATGGTATCGTTATAGGGGATTGACTATGGTTAATGTACGAAAGTAATCTTCGCTTTTCAACGCAGCAATTATTTCGCAATTAATTTTTTATATGCTTCTGCATCCAACAAAGAATTCACTTCTTCCGGCTTTTCGAGTTTCACTTTAATCATCCAGCCGCGTTCGTACGGTTCTTTGTTCACAAGCTCCGGTGTATCTTGTATTTCTTTATTTAATTCTGTGACTTCACCGCTGATCGGCGAATACAAATCGGAGACAGCTTTCACTGCTTCAACTGTACCGAACGATTGCCCGGCTTCAACTTTTTTTCCGATGGCAGGAAGTTCGATGAATACAACATCGCCAAGTTCACCTTGCGCGTATTCGGTAATGCCGATTGTTCCGATGTTGCCTTTGATAAGAATCCATTCGTGATCTTTGGTGTATTTTAAATTTTCGGGAAAATTCATTGTGTATCCTTTCGTTAAATTTGAAGAGAAGCTTGTGGCATATACAACATCTCTACATTAAATATTAGAGACCTCTGAAAAATAATGGAATTATGTCATTGCGAGACGTTTTTTGTCGAAGCAATCTTGTTTTTCGTTTATTTTGATGAGATTGCTTCGTCTCCGCCTGCGGCGGATCCTCGCAATGACTTTTTCAGAAGTCTCTATTAATCTTTAAATTCGAAGCTCTCAATAAACTTTGTATCGAAGATGCCGCTTCGGAATTTTTCGTTCTTCATTACTTTCTTTTGGAATGGAATTGTCGTGTGTATGCCATCCACATGAAACTCATCGAGTGCGCAGTACATTCTGTCAATTGCTTCGTCGCGGGTCTTCGCATAGACAATTAATTTCGCGATCAACGAATCGTAATACGGCGGAATGTGGTACCCTTGATAAATGTGTGAATCAACACGAATACCAAGTCCGCCCGGAAAATGTACAGCATTTATTTTTCCCGGTGAAGGACGAAAATCGTGATTCGGATCTTCTGCATTGATGCGGCATTCAATTGCGTGCCCTTGCAATTTTATTTTTTTCGTCGGAAGTTTTTTTCCGTTTGCTATATCAATTTGCGATTTGATGAGATCGAATCCCGACACAAGTTCCGTTACCGGATGCTCAACCTGAATACGAGTATTCATTTCCATAAAATAGAAATTATGATTCTTGTCGAGCAAAAATTCTATAGTGCCGGCGCCCAGATATTTTACACTCTTCGCACCTTTCACAGCCGCCGCGCCCATTTTTTCGCGCAACTCAGCATCAACAACCGGCGACGGAGATTCTTCAATTAATTTTTGATGACGGCGCTGCACGGAACAATCGCGTTCACCAAGATGAATAACATTGCCGAACCGATCGCCGAGCAATTGTATTTCGATGTGGCGCGGATCTTCCAAATATTTTTCGATATACACATCGGCGTTGCCGAATGCAGATTCCGCTTCAGAGCTTGCCGTTTGAAATGCAATTTCAACATCATCAAGATTACGAACGATACGCATACCGCGTCCGCCGCCGCCAGCCGACGCTTTGATAATAACCGGCACACCGATTTCTTTTGCAATTTTTTTCGCTTCATCAACACTTTTTACAACGCCATCGCTGCCCGGCACAACAGGCACACCTGATTTACGCATGGTATCTTTTGCGAATGCCTTATCACCCATCGCAGTAATCATTTCAGGTTTCGGACCGATAAAATTAAATCCTGATGAAATACAAATATCTGCGAACTGCGCATTCTCGGCAAGAAATCCATAACCGGGATGAATTGCGTCGGCGTTGGTTACTTCCGCTGCCGCAAGTATGCGATCAACTTTCAAATAACTTTCTCTGCCTGCCGGTGGACCGATACAGATTGCTTCATCTGCAAAACGAACATGAAGAGACTCGCGATCAGCTTCAGAAAAAACTGCAACAGTAGAAATTCCCATCTCGCGGCAAGCGCGAATGATGCGAAGTGCAATTTCCCCTCTGTTAGCGATGAGAATTTTTTTAATCAACTTTTATACTCCAAAAAAAATCCACGAAGGTCGCACACTGAACGCAGCAATTGTTCGCGTTACCTCTGTGCATCGCTCGTGGAAACAATTTATTGTTCAATTAAGAAAAGAACCTGATTGTATTCAACCGGCTTTCCGTTTTCCACACAAACTTTTACAATCGTGCCTGCCGTATCGGATTCGATTTCATTCATTAATTTCATTGCCTCAACAATACACAACACGCCACCTTGTTTTATTGTTTGACCAACTTCAACGTACGCCGCAGCATCCGGCGACGGGGAACGATAAAATGTTCCGACTATCGGCGATTTAATTTCGTGATATTGTTTTTCAACTTTTACAGGCGCAGGTTTTTCTGCAGGATTTTGAACTGCAAGCGGTGCTTGTTGTGCCACAGGTGCAGGAAATGCCATTTGATACATCGGCGCAGAAGAGTTTCCTGCTGCTTGCTTTGCAATTCTTATTTTCACCCCTTTTTCTTCCAACTCAATCTCGTTGACAGCGCTTTCTTCAACCAACTTTAAAAGCTGCTTAACGTATTTTAAATCCATGAACACTCCAATTGAAAATTTTGATTTATAAATTGAGATTTCTAAAAAGTGAAACTTATCTATCCCGTCCTGTTATTGTGGGATGAAAAACAACGTAACTGCTCAACGTATTTTTTGTCCCGAAGGTTCGCCACGGCGAATGGTGGCGAAGCCATCCCTTCGGGACTTCGCCAGATGTTCCAAGGGAATGGCGTTGCCACCTTCGGCATAATTTCAGTATTTCCAAAGAAAATAAAGAAATCCCCCTAACCCCCTTTTCAAGGGGGAATACTTGCTTTAAATCCCCCTTACCAAGGGGGTGTCCCGATTCGTTTTTTAATCGGGACGGGGGATTTTTTGAATCAACAATAACGCTGAATAGTTACAAAACGACAATTATTGTTTTACTCGTTCAAGATAATTTCCGGCTCGCACATCAACTTTAATAACATCTCCTTCATTAATAAAGAGCGGAACATTGACCATTGCACCGGTTTCTACCTTCGCCGGTTTAGTGGTATTCGAAGCAGTATCGCCGCGAACGCCTGGAACTGTTTCGATTACTTTCAGATCAATATTCATAGGAAGTTCTGCGCCCACAGGCTGCGGACCATCCAATAGTAATTGAACAATTGTTCCTTCCTTTAAAAATTGCGCTGCGGCTCCAAGCAGTTTTTCATCAACAGGAATTTGTTCGAAGGATTCCTGATCCATAAAATTATAGCTTTGCCCATCGTGGTACAGATACGAGTAGTTTCTTCGATCAACCCGCACTTCTTCAACTTCTTCTCCGGAACGAAAACGATTTTCAATTGTCCTGCCTGTCTTCACACTTCGCATTTTTGCTTGATAAAAAGCCCGAAGATTACCGGGTGTTCTGTGCTGATATTCTTCCAAAACAAAGAGGTCATTATTAAAACGAAGGAACATTCCAACTCTAAAATCTGCAGTAGTAGCCATAAAAGGACACTTATTTCTTTCTTTTTTGTAAAAAAATGATATTTTTTCCTCAAATTACGGCAAAAATATAGTTAGATTGAATAGCAAAGTCAAGGAAAGGGCACTCTTGAACAAAAGGTTATCAAAGGCAAAAATGCAGAACCGCAAAATTATTTTTTCACTGCTTACGTTGTGTACACTATTTTCTTGGAATTGTAATTCCGGAAAGAACAAAGACGACCACCGTATGCTTGTAGTTCAATACGCGGAGTTGAACTTACTCTATGAAAAGGAAAAAATGGTAAATAAGATTTCCGATTCATTATACCAAACGAAGGTTCACGAGTTTTTTCAGAAAAACGGAACTCCGGAAGCAGAATTTAAGAA
>CAYHZL010000146.1:0-9113 GCA_964361075.1 uncultured Chitinophagaceae bacterium | reverse complement strand
GATTGCTTCGCTCATAAAAAACACTCGCTCGCAATGACTTTTTCAGCGAGAACTAGTGAGTATGCAAATAGTACGAAAAAAAATGTCGAAAAGAAAGATCCGAAATATGAGAGAACATTTTTAACTCACATAGTTTTTGTTTAAATTAGTTTTCAGTGGAACTTTTCTGAATGTAATGGCGTCTAAAATTCGTAACAACGCGGTCTATTTATAATTTTTGCTTGGAGGAATGAATGCAGTACGATATTAAAGCAATCAACGAAAAAATTCAGCGCGAAAGCGCATTTGTTGATTTGTTGACGATGGAAATTAATAAAGTAATCGTTGGACAAAAATATATGGTGGAACGGCTGCTGATTGGTTTACTTGGCAACGGGCATATTTTATTGGAAGGTGTACCGGGTCTTGCAAAAACACTTGCCGTTAAAACTCTTGCCAACTCCATTGACGCAAAGTTTCAGCGCATTCAGTTCACTCCGGATTTATTGCCGGCAGATTTACTTGGAACGCTCATCTTCAATCAAAAAGAATCAAAGTTCCAAACGAAGAAAGGTCCTATCTTTGCCAACTTTATTCTTGCCGATGAAATCAACCGTTCGCCTGCCAAAGTGCAGAGCGCTCTTCTTGAAGCAATGCAGGAACGCCAGGTAACAATTGGTGAAGAGACATTTAAATTAGAGGAACCATTTCTTGTTCTTGCAACACAAAATCCGATTGAACAGGAAGGAACATATCCGTTACCTGAAGCGCAGGTGGATCGGTTCATGTTAAAAGTGAAAATTGGTTATCCATCCAAAGAAGAAGAGTTACAAATTATGCGGCAAAACATTAGTGGAGAAACTCCGCAAGTGAAGCATGTTGTTTCTCCGAAAGATATTTTGAAAGCACGCGCCGCACTTTCAGAAATTTATATGGATGAAAAAATTGAGCGCTATATTTTGGATATTGTTTTTGCGACTCGTTCACCGAAAGAATATAATCTTCAAAACTTGGCGCAATTGATTCATTATGGAGCGTCGCCGCGTGCAACAATAAATCTTGCACTCGCTGCAAAAGCATACGCATTCATCAAACGCCGCGGGTATGTCATTCCGGAAGATGTGCGCGCAATTTGTTTGGATGTCATGCGTCATCGTGTGGGTGTAACATACGAAGCTGAAGCCGAAGAAGTAACATCAGAAACGATTGTGCAGGAAATTTTAAATAAAATTGAAGTGCCGTAATCAATTATCAGTGAACAACTATCAGTGAACAATTATCAGTGAACAAAAAAATATTGTTTGTATGCCGTTACACATTGTTAATTGAACGATGACAACAAAAGAATTACTTAAAAAAGTTCGACAGATAGAAATTAAAACACGCGGCATGGTGAACCATGTTTTTTCCGGCGAATATCATTCTGTATTCAAAGGACGCGGTATGGAATTTTCCGAAGTGCGCGAGTATCAATACGGCGATGATATTCGTTCGATTGATTGGAATGTTTCTGCGCGTTACAATCGTCCGTTCATCAAAATTTTTGAAGAAGAACGCGAATTGACAGTGATGTTGGTTGTCGATTTGAGTCGTTCCGAACAATTTGGATCCGCGCAAGCAATGAAGAACGAGATTGCAACGGAAATTTGTGCAGTGCTTGCATTTTCTGCAATCCGCAACAACGATAAAGTCGGATTGATTTTATTCACCGATGGTATCGAAAAATTTATTCCGCCGAAAAAAGGAAAATCGCACATTCTTCGTATCGTGCGCGAGCTTCTTTCATTCGAACCGAAAGGAAGCGGAACAAATATTAAAGGCGCGTTGGAGTATCTCAATCATGTGATAAAAAAAAGAGCAATCACATTTGTGCTGTCTGATTTTATAGATAAAGAATACGACAGCGCATTGCGGATTGTCAGCCGCCGCCACGATGTTATTGCCATTACGCTTGCCGATATGCGCGAACGCGAATTACCAAAAATCGGCTTAATGAAAATGAAGGATGCGGAAACACATGCTGAACGCTGGATTGATACGAACAATATTTACATTCAGCACGCATTTCGAACATATTGGCAGCAACACGAAGAGCGATTGAAAAAATTATTTGTGAAAACAAAAGTTGACCGCATCAATATTCAAATTGATAAACCATACATTAAACCGCTGGTAGATTTTTTTAAGGCGAGAGAGCAACGAATTTAAATTTCAGATGAGCGTCGTTAAAAAATTATTATTTATTTCCCTTTGTGTTTTTTCCTTTCAACTCTATAGTCAGGAAGTAACAGTAACGGCAACAGTTGATTCCAACACTATCAATATCGGTGACTGGATAAAACTTGCAGTGAAGGTACAACATCCGGCAGCAATTCAGGTGCAGTGGCAACAATTGCGTGATACGCTTGACTCGTTCGAAATTGTTCAGCAAGATACGCTTCTGCAAAAAAATGAAAACGGTATCGTTACCGAAAGTAAAACGCTCACGATTTCAAATTTTAATTCCGGCACGCATTACGTTCCGTCGGTCTCTGTCTATTATAGAAGCGCGAATGATACGGCATTGCAAACGGCGCAATCTAATCGCATTCCTGTTGATGTGCGCGCCATACAAGTTGACACTTCGCAAGCAATCAAAGATATTAAACCGCCGCTGAGTGTGCCGCTTTCCGTGCAAGAAATTCTTTTTTACCTGCTCATCATTCTTGCCATTGCAGGAATTGGGTACGGAATATATTATTTCATGCAAAAAAGAAAACAGAACGTTGAACAAATAATTGAAGAGAAGCCCTTCATTCCTGCACACATTCTTGCGACGCAACGATTGAATGAACTTGAAGCGAAGCGACTGTGGCAAAATGGTGAAATAAAATTATTTTATATTGAAGCGACAGAAATTATTCGTCAATATTTTGAAGGACGGTACGGCATTACAGCATTGGAAATGACAACCGATGAAGTGCTTCAACAGCTTGAAAAATTTAATCTGGAAAAAGAAATTACCAATACGATACACACATTTCTTTCGAATGCAGATTTGGTAAAGTTTGCAAAGTATCTTCCAATCATGAGTGAAAATGAAATGGTGTTGCCGCAAGCGCATTCCATTATTGAAAAAACAAAACCGATTGAAGTTGCCGCTGTGCAGACTGAAACAAACGAGGTAACGCAAAATGTTTAATATCAGTTTTGCTAACCCGGAATTATTATTGTTGTTGCCGATTATTCCGGCAATGTCCGTCTGGTATTTTTATCGCAACAGGCTTCGGGAAAGCAATGTGCGGTATTCAACATTACTTCCATTTGCGGAAGTGAAGCATACGCGCAAAGAACGATTGAGACATTTTCCCTTTATTCTTCGCATGTGTGCACTTGCGCTGCTTATCGTTGCGCTTGCCCGTCCGCAATCAACATCGAAGGGAGAGAATGTTTATTCTGAAGGAATTGATATTGTGCTCGCGCTCGATATTTCCGGCAGTATGCTCGCGGAAGATTTTCAGCCGAACAGAATTGAAGCGGTAAAAAATGTTGCTCAGGATTTTATTTCCGGAAGAACGAATGACCGCATCGGACTTGTAATTTTTTCCGGAGAAAGTTTTACGCAATGTCCGCTTACGGTTGATTACGGTGTATTAAAAAATCTCATCAAGCAACTGAAAAGCGGAATGATTGAAGACGGTACTGCAATAGGACTTGGCTTGGCGAATGCAGTGAATCGTTTGAAAGAAAGCAAAGCGAAAAGCAAAGTAATTATTTTGCTGACCGATGGTGTGAACAATCGCGGCGAAATTGATCCGCTTACCGCTGCGCAAATTGCTCAGTCGTACGGCGTGTGCGTGTATACTGTCGGCGTTGGTACTGTTGGCGAAGCGCCTTATCCCGTGCCGACGCCATTCGGCACGCGCTATCAAATGGTGCCGGTTGATTTGGATGAAAAGTCTCTTGCGCAAATTGCCGAAATGACCGATGGAAAATATTTTCGCGCAACGGATAATAAAAAATTGCAGAGCATCTACAAAGAAATTGATAAACTTGAAAGAACTCGCATCGAAGTGCGTTCATACCGGCATCATACGGAATTATATTATTCGTACGCGATGTTTGCATTTTTTCTTTTGCTCACAGATTTTGGTGTAACGCAGACGTGGCTGAGAAAACTTCCGTAAAAGGATGTGGCGCGGAGCGCCATGCCGTACAGCGGCAAAGGATGAAAGATGAAGGATGAATTATGAGAGATGAATTATGAAGGATAAATTATGAAGGATGAAAAGCAAAAGATGTCAGACTTCTCCTCAAACTTTTGATAAATTAAAAATATGTTCCGATTTGCACATCCAAATAATTTGTATTTGCTGTTGCTTGTTCCAGTGCTGATTGCTCTCTATTATTATGTCGGCAAAAAACGAGCAGCAGCGTTGCGGCAATTTTCTTCGCTGGAGATGATGCAGCAACTTGCACATGATGCGAGCGGAAAGAAACGCATACTAAAATTCAGCTTGATTCTCATCTCCTTTATTTTTCTCGTGATTGCGCTGGCAAATCCGCAGGTGGGAACGAGGATGGAAGATGTGAAGCAAGAAGGCGTGGATATTTTTATTGCGCTCGATGTTTCGCTTTCGATGAAAGCGGAAGATGTAAAACCGAATCGTTTAGAGAAAGCAAAATTTGAAATTCGCAATCTCATCAATCGTTTGGCAGGAGATCGAATCGGGTTAATTGTTTTTTCCGGTGAAGCGTACACGCAATTTCCGTTGACCATTGATTACAGCGCAGCTAATTTATTTTTGGATGTTGTAGATGTGGAATCAGTGCCGAATCCCGGAACGGCAATTGGTTCGGCAATTCAACAAGCAATGAAGTCGTTTAATTTTGAAGATCCGACGACAAAAGTTCTTATTGTTATTACCGATGGCGAAAATAATGAGGGCGATGCAATTGATCAGGCAAAAGATGCGGCAAAAAAAGGTGTGTTAGTGTACACCATCGGTATGGGTTCTTCGCAAGGCGCACCCATTCCGATGTACGATGGCGGCGGCAGACAAACAGATTTTAAGCGAGACCGTTCCGGCAATGTTGTGCTGACAAAATTAGATGAAAATAGTCTGCAAGAAATCGCGAGCATTGGAAAAGGAAAATATTATCACGCAACCAACGCGCAAGATGAACTGGATGCGATTTACAAAGATATTAATTCATTGCAGAAGCGCGAGTTTGGAACGAAGCAGTTCACAGAGTTCGATGACAAATTTCAATATTTTCTGTTTGCTGCATTGTTGTTGTTATTTGTTGAAGTGATGTTATCTGATAAAAAAGTTTCTTGGATAGAGAAGTTCAATCCATTTAAAAGAATTGCAGCGGAGAACGCAGAGTAAGTTCTATGAAACGAAGAGTAGCATATATTTTTCTTTGGCTGTGTGTATTGTGTATGACGACTGATGTGTTATTGCAGGCGCAGTCGGTGCGTTCCATTGTGAGCGGTGGAAATGATTTATTCAAAGAAAAAAAATATGCCGATGCCGAAGCTGAGTATCGCAAAGCATTGGAAAAAGAAAAAGACATCATGCAAGGTAGTTTTAATCTCGGCGATGCGTTACATAAACAGCAACGGTATGATGAAGCAATCCAAAGCTATGATCAAGCGTTGGAAAAAACAACTGATAAAAAAACGCAAGCTCAGTTGTATCATAATATTGGAAATGCGTATGTTGAGTCGAAGCAATTTCAGGAAGGCATCAATGCGTATAAAAATTCGTTGAAGTCAAATCCGAATGACGAGGAGACGAAATATAATCTTGCGTATGCACAGCAAATGCTGAAACAACAGCAGCAGAACAAGCAGAAGAAAGACAAAAATAAAAAAGAGGATCAAAAGAAGGATAAGCAGCAAGACAAGAAGCAAGACCAGCAAAAGCAAAATCAACAGCAAAAAAATGATCAGCAAAAAAATCAACAGCAGAAACAGCAGCAAGAAAAGCAAATGTCAAAAGCTGAAGCGCAGAGAATTCTCGATGCGTTAAAGAACGACGAAAAGAATACTCAGAAAAAACTTCGCAAGAAAGTTCCGGCACGCATGAATGTTGAAAAAGACTGGTAAGCAAACGAAATGAACAATGCAAAATTAAAAATGAAAAATGTTTGGCTTGCGTTGAAGCGTTCAACTTTTTTTAGGAAAAGGAATAGCATCGTTGCATTTTTGTTTTGTGCTGTGGTGTTGAATGCACAAGATTTTTCAGCGTCGGTTGATAACAACACCGTTGCTCTCGGCGAACAAATTCAATTGCAATTTGTATTGAATAATGGCGGGATGAACGGAGGAAAAAATTTCAAATTGCCGGACGTGAGCAAGTTCATGGTGCTTTCCGGACCGAACCAATCATCGTCTATGCAAATTATTAACAGCGCAGTTTCTTCAACCGTTACGTACAGCTATGTGTTGCAGCCACGCGAAGTCGGGAAGTTCACAATCGGTTCGGCAACAATCGAAGCGAATGGAAAACAATTTCGTTCCAACCCAATTGATATTACCGTTACAAAAAGTTCAGGCAAGCCCAAGCAACAAACAGCCGGCAATCAACAAGCGGACACAAAGGTTGATGTCGGCGAAAATCTTTTTTTGCGAGCAGTAGTAGATAAAGCGCGTGCGTATCAAGGTGAACAAATTACGGTAACGTATAAAATTTACACGCGTCTTAGCATCGCAAATTATTCAATCAATAAATTGCCGACGATGACGGGATTTTGGTCTGAAGAGTTGCAAGTGCCGCAGCAAGTAAATCTTACCAATGAAGTTGTGAACGGAAAACAATATAAGGTTGGCGTTCTAAAAAAGATTGCGTTGTTCCCGACACAAAGCGGCACGCTCGAAATTAATCCGCTCGAAATTATTTGCCAAGTGCAAATTCAATCGCACCGCCGCTCGAATGATGTCTTTGATCAATTTTTCAATGATCCGTTTTTTGGCGGTGTGCAGACACAAAATGTTGGAGTAAAAAATGCGCCTGTTAAAATTACAGTGCTGCCGCTTCCGAAAGATGGTGTGCCGGCTTCATTCAACGGTGCGGTCGGAAAATTTTCGCTGAGTGCATCGCTTTCAAAACGGAATGTAAAGACGAATGAACCTGTTTCGTTGAAGGCGACAATTTCCGGCACAGGAAATATTAAAGTGTTGGAAGCGCCTGCGTTAACGCTTTCTAACGATTTTGAAAAGTATGATCCAAAACTCAATGAATCTATCGAGCGCATCGGCGGAGTTATCAATGGCAGTAAATCGTTCGAGTGGTTAATTGTTCCGCGGTACCCCGGAGAGAAAAAAATTCCTGCGATGGAGTTTTCGTATTTCGATATTGGCAAGGGACGATATGTAACGCTGCGCACGAATGAATACAACCTTGCAGTTGAAAAAGGAAGCGCCGAAGCGCCGCAAGTAACAAGCGGACTTTCCAAAGAAGATGTGAAGTTGTTGAATCAGGATATTCGATTTATCAAAACAACATCTGAAGATTTTAATTTACAAAGTGAAAATGCTGTTTCAACAACGACAGTTCTTGTGGGCACACTGCTTCCTCTCTTTGCATGTATTGGGTTGCTTGTGTATCGTAGGAAAGCGTTGCAAGAATCTGCCGATGTTGTAACTTTCCGTTCACGCAAAGCAATGAAAATAGCAACGAAGCGATTAAAAGATGCGCACTCGCTGCTTGCATCGAACCACGCCGGAGGCGTGGCAGAAGCATTTTACGCAGAAATCTCGCGCGCATTGTGGAGTTACGTTTCGGATAAACTTGCAATTGATCGCGCGGAACTTTCCGTTGATAATGTAACGATGAAGTTGACAGAAAAAAATATTACTGCTGAACTTGTAACACAAATAAAAGAATGTCTCGAAGCCTGCGAGTTTGCACGCTTTGCACCGGCAAGTTCTTCGCATGAAGAGAAACAAAAAATGTATGATGCAGCCGGCAACATTATTGTTTCAGCAGAAAGGGAACTGCAATGAACGCAGAAACAAAAAATTTCATGATGGCAAAATTATGCGTGATTGCAATTTCATTTTTTGTTGAAACGACACTGTTTGCACAAGAGCCGCAGCAAGTGTTTGCAGAAGCAAACCAATTATATCTTCAACAAAAATATGCCGAAGCAATTCGGCGTTACGAGGCGATTATCAAAACCGGATATGAAAGCGGTGAAGTGTACTTCAATCTTGGTAATGCATATTACAAGACAGGAAAAATTCAGAATGCGATATTGAATTATGAACGAGCGCATACATTATTGCCGACCGATGAAGATATTCGTTTTAATTTGCAGCTTGTAAATTTGCAAGTCATTGATAAAATCGAAGCACTGCCGCAATTATTTTTGTATCGTTGGATAGAAAATATGATGACTACTGTTTCAACGAGAACGCTGGGGTGGCTTTCGTATTTCTTCTTTCTCTTTGTTCTCGCAGTCCTCTCGTTATTTTTATTTGCTCGCACACTTGCAGCAAAACGACGCGCACTTCTTGCTGCAATGTTCGGCGGCGTGATAGCGGTAGTATTCTTTACCGGATATATTTCTCAATCGTACAAAGAAGCACACACGAGCTATGCAATTGTTATGGGCGATGTCGTCAATATAAAATCTGCGCCCGATAGCGGCGGAAGTGATGCGTTTATTCTTCATCGCGGAGTGAAAGTGCAAGTGCTGGATTACGTAAATGCGTGGCGGAAAATTCGATTGCCGGATGGAAAAGTTGGATGGATTTCAGAGAAAGAAGTTGAAACGATATAGTTGAGCCTCACAAGATTGAACATGCAATGATCTTTACATCTCGTTACCAACATCCCCCCGTTGTCAAAAAAATATAAAGCATCCGCTTTTCTGTTTTTTATTGAGAAAAATTTTTCCATTCTTTATAATTTATTTTCTTGCTTATTGGTACACCTCTTGCTATACTCTTGAAGTTAAAAAAGCGGTATTGTCGCATATTTTCATAAAGGAAATTTATTTTATGAGCATCGTAAAATTCGCGGGGGGGGGGGTGGGTGGGGGGGGGGGGGTTGGGGGGGGGGGGGGTGGCGGCGGTGGCGGCGGCGGCGGCGGCGGCCCCCCTCCCCCTCCTCCTCCCGCTTCGGTTGACTTGCGCGTCAACG
>CAYHZL010000145.1:0-9247 GCA_964361075.1 uncultured Chitinophagaceae bacterium | reverse complement strand
CCTTCGGCACTGGGGGAGAAAATTCCCTCCCCTAAAAGGGGAGGGATAAAGGGTGGGGTTGTTTTCGCTGAGCAATTACTTATGGGCATCTCTAAAAACATCGTCGTCATTGCGAGGGAGCGAAGCGACCGAAGCAATCTTTCAATTAAAAAGAAAAAACGAGATTGCTTCGCCAAAGAACAGCTCGCAATGACAATTCTTTTTGAGTTTTTAGAGATGCCCTTATTTATTTTTTAAGTACAACATCACTGTTTCTGTTTTCTTGATGCGGAACTTTGATTGAATTTCTTCAATGCTCGCGCCGCTTTCCGCCATCATTGCAATAGCTGTGTGTCGGAGCGAAAATGCAGTAAGTCGTCGCGCACGTCCCTGTTTTACACCGGAATTTTCGAGATACATATTTATTCTGTCACGAATGCCGCGCGTTGTCATTCGTTCGCCGCGCGTTCTGTTTCCAGCGCTCATAAAGAGCGGCTCTTCACCATCGGCATCTTTTCGAAAAGAAAGATATCCCAAAAAAGCTTCACGCACTTCGTACGGTAAAACTATTTCTGTATCTTTTGTTTTCTTTCCTTTGCTCTGAAAACAAAACGACACTTTGTTGCCGCTGATTTTCACATCCTCAATATTCGCGCGCACTAATTCAATTTCCGAAAGCCCGCACACCAACATAATTTTTATAACAGCATAATCCCGATAGCCGCGTTCATCCGCGCGTTCAACGGAAAGCAGCACTTGCTTCACTTCTTCCTGCGTTAATATTTCGCGCGTGTGTTGAGACGAGCGAGGAATCCATCGCACACCCTTCGCAGGATTTTCTTTCAATACGTTTTTCGCTACCAAAAATTTACAAAAACGCCGTAACGACGTTATATATGTCGTTACTGATGCCGGCGAAAGTTTTCGTTTTGAAAATAAAAATTTTTTGTAACGTTCAACGTCATCCGTACGAAAACGGAATTTTCCATCGTGAGGGTACCATCGAAAAAATTCCCGCAGCGAGCGCTCGTACGTTCCGCGAGTTTCCGGAGTGCTGAGCTGCAATTGTTGCACGTATTCTTTGTGATACGCGCTTAATTTTTTTGAAGATATTGTAAGCGACTGCTGACGTTTTTGTTTCATATAGTGTACGAAAAGGTAAAAAAAAGCTGAACCATAATCAACGAAGTGCTTTGGGAACGACTGTTTTCTTTTGCTTACTTTTATTGTACATTTGTACAACATTTTTTCGCAGTAACAGAAAGCAATCTCGAAATTACAATGAAAGAAGAACTCGCTCAGTCGTTTTCATACATGTTTAAGGATGAAGATTGGTTTTGGAAAGTCTTTGTCGGAGTTTTTTATTTGTTTCTTGCGTTTTTTGGTATCGGATTCTTTTTTATCATCGGATATCAAGTGGAAACCGTGAGAAGAATTTTGCGGAATGAAGACGTACTTCCTGAATGGAAAAAAAGTTTGGATTTCCTTTCCGATGGGATTAAACTTGGCGGAGCAATTCTTATCTACAGCGGATTTTTTTTTCTTATTGAACGCTCAATTCACATCACCACATACGGAAGCATTAGAATTGAATATGTAATTTTATTTTATATCGCACCGTTGCTTTTTGCTCAATATGTGAGAACATCATCGTTCAAATCTTGTTTTGATGTGTTTGCTCTTTTTTCGATCGCAAAAAAAAATGCACTGCTCTTTATTCTCACATCCACACTCTCGCTCGTATTGCTTACTGCCACAATTACACTTGGATGGATGTCGTTAATTGTAGGATGGCCGTTCGTTATTTTTTGGGGATTGTTAGCGCAGTCGTATCTTACTTCGATGGTAGTGCGGGCATCACAACAATAACTTTTTACTTCTTCAACCATTCAGTATTCAATTCCAACAATTTTTGTTTTGAAAATTTCGGTGTGGCATAATCGCCGGCAAGAGTTCGTTGCCGCAATGCTTCATACAGCGTTACTGCACAGGCAACAGAAACATTCAAACTTTGAATCATTCCCATCATTGGAATCATCAATGTTGCATCGGCAAGTTCTGCTGCTTCATCTGAAACGCCGGCGTGTTCATTACCAAAAACAAATGCTGTTTTTTTTGTGAAGTCATACTCATACAATGTTTTTGCATTCGCGTCTAATCGTGTTGCGTAAATAGTAAAACCTTCACTGCGAAGTTGATCGTAACACTCTGCAACAGAAGCGAACCTCCTTCGCTCTACCCACTTGTTCGCGCTTGAAGAACTTTTTTTTCCAATCTTCGGAAATTTTGTGGTTGTATATAACAATTGCACTTGATACATACCAACAGCATCGGCTGAACGCAGCATTGCGCTGACATTGTGAGAATCGTGAATATTTTCCATCACGATAGTCATATCCGGCTGACGGTAAGAAAGAACAGTGCTGATTTTATTTTTTCGTGCTTCTGATTTCACATTACTCCTGAGCTTCAGCCAGAGAAAGAAAAAGCGGAATATCTTTGATTGCAATAATGAGCAGTGATGAATTTTTTAAAAGAAAAAAAAGGAAAAGAATACTGCACGCAATGGTAACACGAGTTTGTACAATAATCAACGGATCGAATTGTTTGTTGAATAGAAATTTTACAACAGCAGCAAACATTCCCCACAGCAGCGCGGCTCCGGCAATACACAGATACCCTTTCACTCGCTTCATGCGGTTTACATTTCTCCTGTCTCGTCAGCTTTCACGCGATAGTATTCTGCGAGTGATTCATCACCGGAAAGTGTGTAGAGTTTTGCAAGGCGAAGACATAAACTTTTTTTGTTGTGAACAAATTCCAAACCGATTTTCAAAAATTCAATGAGTGTTGTAATTGGCGGAATGTTGATGTCGGGATTGTAACAGTCGCACGCATCTAAATACGGATCTGGCTCTGCGGGTTTTGTTGCCGCAGCTTTCTGGTAATACATTAATGCGCTTTCAAAATTATCGGCTGAGGCATACAATGTTTCAAAAATGCCGGCGAGCCACATATAGACTTCGTACGCGATATGATGAAAGTCTTTCGCAAGTTTCTCTCCAAAAAGAATTATTTCATCCGGACTCAGTGAGTCGTTCCAAAAAAGCAAACGGTACAATTCTATGTCATCAATTTTTTCGCTGATGGCATATTCGAATGCATCAAAAATTTCGTTGAAGTTTTTGGAGGAGGTAAAGCGCTGTCGTATTTCGTCGCGAGTTAAATTCGGCATAAGGGACTCACACTACCATCGACAAAGTACTGAGAGCCTTACTGAAAATCAACATCCTTTCTTTGGATGTTATGGAATCGGTACTCCTGTTTCTGGATTGAAGCGCAGCGGAATATCTATTACGTCCGATTTATGTTGATCGGAATCTTTTGTCGAAATAGAACTTGTGTAACGGACAAGGTCACCTTCTACAGAATACGATTTTAAATCAAGAAAAAATGGCATAAATGAAACGAACAACAATATCGGTTCAACAAATACGCCGCCAATTCCGATGGCTATTGGAAGCAGCATATCGCCAATATGCAGATATCCTTTTATTCGTACATTCACAATTGCATCACCGCCGGTAAGTTCATTCTGCAAGAGATCATCAAGATTCGGATTTCCGGCAGTTACCATGCGTGCTAAAAATAGAAGCGGTGTTTTCTGTTCAACCACAAAATGCCGCACCACAATGTATGGACGATTGATTTCATTTGTCATACTGATTGGCTTGTTCGTTTTGACGGAAGAAAATTCAAAAGAATTAAAACTTGCACAACCGCTCACACATAGATCGAAAGAACACAGTGCACACAGGAAAAATATTTTTTTCATACTTCCTCCTTATTGCAAATTGAAAACCGTTTCGGAAGCAATCAAATCGTAACTGAACCACGCACCAACGATGGCGGACAATAATGCTATGCCGGCTTGAACTTCAGTACTCGGGGAAGAAAACGAAAGCACTGTTACGCCATAGCCCAATCCGCCGCTTAAAATTCCCGCAATGGCAACAATAATATATTCGCTCAGACCGGAATGCACGGTAATAGTTTTTATTGTTGGAATAGCAAACTCTTGCATCTCGCCATTCGTTTCCAATTTTAATTGTGAAGAAGAAAGAGAGTGCGGTTCACCTTCAACAATCTTTCCATCAGTAAAAGTTATCGTTACACGCTTGCCGATTATTTCCTGCGCAATACGTTCAAGACGAATTCCCGGACGCGAAGAATGTTTTCCTTCTTGCGCAAAAACTAAATTTGGTAAAAGGCATAACAAAAACACATAATATGTTTTCATCGCAGTCCTCCTGAGGATATTAAAATTCAAGGATGCGCCAGAAGAGCACGAGATACGGATCATTAAAGTGTATTCCGATACGCAAACTATTATTGACGGCATACAAAATACCAAAATCAAAATCCACCGCACGATACTGACCTCCAACCCCATCTAAAACAAACGGCGTCTCGGTGAAATAATCCTTCAAGACCTGATTCGGTGTACGAAACCGGTACCCGTTGTCTGCCCATACATTTGAAGCAAGCTTTAAATTCTTTGTAAGATCATATTCAAACGCCACCCAAAAACGAAATGGAATTTTCCCTACCACATCATCAGACCATTCAAAATCTTTTGCTAACATTGAACTGCGTATGAACGGCAACGTGTTGGTGCGAACACCGATGTGATATCCCATTTCACCGCGACTGGATTCGAGTGTCCACCGTTGCGAAAGAACAATATATATTTCTGAATAAAATGTACTTTTATACGAATCTTCAATCACATCGGTAAGAGAAAAATAACCAGCAGGTAACGAAAGTATCTCTTTTTTCTGATCAAAGATCGAAATTTTGTCGGATTTTCGTTGAACATATTTTGCATACTTTGCTATTACCGACGTCATATTATGATGGCTGTACATATCAAGTCCGACTGCCAGAGCAATTCTATTTGTGGCTGTTCGTTTACTGTAGAATTGAAACAACGGCTGTAAATTTAAATCGCCGGAAAAATTATTTCCAAATGATGTGCGTACCATAAAATTATCTGTAAAACCATACCCGAGAGAAAGCGCACTAATGTACAGCGAGTTTGTTTCAAGTGGGAACGCTGTCGGATCGAAAAAAATATCAGTCAAGATAACATCGCTGCGGTAAAATGTCTTTTTTTCTTCCGCCCACGAAACAAGTTTGCCGCCGTGGTAACGATTCATATCTTGAATTTCCCTTTTAGCAATAACAACATTGCCGTACTTTGAACGCAATGTAAGTTCTTCAACAGATTCTTTTAAAACCGGTCCAACATACCTGCTGCCATCGCGCTTTGTTACTTCGGCAGTTTCTTCTAAAATATCTTTCATCGGAATTTCCAGCACACCATCGGCACATTCGATATGACAGAGACCGCTGTCTATCTTCACAATTACACCTTGAATAATATTTCCATCAACAAGATGAAATTGTTTCGCCATTCCCACTTCAAGAATTTCTGCAATTATTGGCGGTGTGTTGTCAACTGGTGTTGCTATTTCACTTGGCAAAGGTGGATTGGATGATTGAAATCTTGTGATCAGCAATGAAGCATTTGTGCGGGAAAATTTTTCCAACGGCATCCCCCATTTTTCAAGCACGTACGCTTGCAACGTTTGGATTGTAAAACCTTTCGAAAAAGCAAGCGTGCGGATTGCATCCGCTTGCGCTGGAAGAATGGAATCATCCTGCGAAAAGACAAAACTATGCAACGTAAACATCAATACGCTACAGAATACCACGAGCTTTTTCATATTGCCTCCATCTTTTTGTTTGAGAGAGTTTGCGGTAACAGATTCCGCCGATAATGTAATAATTTCACAAACAAGATACAGTGTAATTATATTGAGATTGTCATTCTCTCGTAAAAGTATTGTAAAAAAATTGTCATGGAAAAAGAGTTACTTCGTCGTCCCTTAAAAAATATTCTTTGGATAGTCATTGCGAGGCGTTTTTTGCCGAAGCAATCTTTTAAATTTGAAAGAAAGATTGTGCCGAAGGCATGCCGTTGGCACTTCGTTCATAAAAAACATTCGCTCGCAATGACTTTTTCAGCGCAAGCTACTTCACAAATTTATAACCGGCAGTATGAATAGTGAGAAGATGTTGCGGGTTGGAAGGTTTCGTTTCAATTTTTTTGCGAAGTGAGAGAATGTAGTTATCAACGGTGCGCGTTGTTGGTGTAACATCATATCCCCAGACATCGTCCAACAGCGTACTGCGGGAAATAACAACGCCTTCGTGTTCAAGAAAATATTTCAACAATTGAAATTCCTTGGCGCTCATTGTAATTTTATTTTTCTTCTTGTATGCTTCTTGTTTTTCGAAATTAATTGTAACATCGCCGAATTGTGTTGGCAATGTAGAAGCAATGTGTTGTGAAGTACGCCGCAGCAATGCTTTGATTCGTGCCAGAAGTTCACGGACGCTGAATGGTTTAGTAACGTAATCATCCGCGCCGATTTCAAGACCAATCACTTTATCTATTTCCTGTTTCTTACTTGTCAGCATCAGAATTGGAGTTGTGATTCCTTCTTTTCGCAGATCGGCGCAAATATCATTGCCATTTTTATTCGGCAGCATCACATCAAGAATAATTAAATCTGCCTTTTCGCGCCGCGCTTTTTGAAAACCTATTTCTCCATCGGAAGCGGAAATCACTTTGTAATGTTCTTCGGTCAGACTGACTTCGAGCCCTTTTAAAATTGCAGGATCGTCTTCAATAATTAAAATTGTATTCATAGTTTCACCGTAGTTTGACCGGAAAAAATAATGTGAACGTGCTTCCTTTTCCTACTTTGCTTGTTACTTCAATAGTGCCCTGATGAGCATCCATTATATGTTTCACCAGAGACAATCCCAAACCGGTGCCGCCCACCGTATGCGCATGAGAATCTTTCGCACGAAAGAATGGCTCAAAAACATTTTCCAAATCATTAGTGGAAATTCCGTTACCGTAATCGCGCACTTGCAATAGAGCACATTTATTTTTTTTAAAAGTGGAAACCACAATATGTTTCTTGTCGGTTGAATATTTTAACGCATTAGAAATTAAATTGATGAGCGCTTCTTTCACCGCATCAGGATCGGCATGCAAGTACATTTTCTTCTTCGCAAATTTTTTCTGAATAATGCAGTGTTCCATCTGTAATTGGTATTGCAATGCGTGCACTGTTTCTGTAATGAGCGCGTGCAATTCAATGTGTTCGAAATGATATTCCTGCACACCGCGTTCAATCTTTGCAAAGTCCAGCACATTATCAATTAATCTTGTAAGCCGTTCGCTTTCGCCTTGAATAATGCCGAGATACTCTTTTCGGCGAGCGGCTGCAATATTTTTTTTCGACTGAAGCAATTCCGCAAACATACGAATGGAGGTAAGCGGCGTTTTCAAATCGTGAGATACGCTGGAGACAAAATATGATTTCATCCGATTCAATTCATCGAGCCGTTGTGCTTCAGCATTCTTCAATACTAATTTTTGATACAGAATAATACGTTGAATGGCAAATCCTGTTTGCACGGCAATGGTATTCAATAAATCAATATCTTCAATCGTAAACCGCGTGCCGGATTTTTTTTCTCCAATACATAGATATCCAAATACTTCATTCATTTCGGATTGCACTACAAGAACAACACAGAGTCTGTGCGCAAGCAATGTGTCGGCAAACGATGCATCGAACGGCACTCCGGTTTCAAGAGAAAGCTCTCTTCCAAACGGAAGCGCTTCAGAACTTCGCTTAGGAATACGAGCGAGCAATTCTTCTGTAGCACTGATAATTGATCCATGTTTGACAATAATTTTTTTTGAAGAAATAATATTTTCGTGAATCATTATCAAACATTGATGCAACGAGAAAATTGTTTCAACGCGCGAAGCAACAAGCTCCGCCAGTTCTTGAAGTCCGACACAATTTTTTATTTCTTCAATTAAATTTTTTTGTACAAGACGATAATCGTATTGAACCCGGAAAAATTTCTTATCAACAAAATGCTGCACACGTTTTTTTGCAGGTTCAAAAAGCAGCGCAACCACAATTGCAGCAAACACCGAAATGCCGGGCGATGAAAATGCGGAGACCGCGCCAACCAACGAAGCAACCATTCCTACAATTCCTGCATAGACTGCCACCAACACGCCAATAACCAGCACATACACCGTGCTGCGATTAAGAATAACATCAACATCGAACAGCCGGTATCGCACAATGGAAATCGCAAATGTTATCGGCGTAATCGAAGAAATCAGAATAATAATTTCTTCGGGAACGAGTGCTTTGGCAAATAACAATAACGGTAACTGCCACAAAAAAATAAATCCGAGAGGTCCCACAGCTAAACCAATAATTACCCACCGCAATTTTTTTCTTTCAACCTCATCGCTGGACGTTCGATAGGAATGAATAAAATTGAAAACACCGACCAAGAGACACAGTGAAAAGAAAATGCGAGCACCATTAAAACCATTGATATAGTATTGAAACCATTCCATCGAAATCGGATGAACTGATTGGATAAATGAGAATGACATCCATAACGAGAGCATTACTGCAATCGCATACATCGGTGCGAGTATTGAGCGCACAAAAATTCTTTTTCTACTCGGGAATAGTAAACTCAAGTTTACAAACAACACCGGCATACATGAATACGCCACGGAAAAAATTATCCGCAGTAGATAACCAAAGAACAACGGAGTGATTGTTAAACTTCCCCATGTTGTGGTAATAATCAGAGCGACACTTACCAATCCCCAATGCAAAACAATTGCAGCATCGTCACGCGGTTTTTTCAGAAACACAAAAATGCCAACACCGAAAAAAACGGACGCAGAAAGAACGAGAATAATAACATACTGCAGTGTGTAGTACGGAACTAAGACAGATTGTTGTTGAAGCCGTTCGCCTTTTCGTTCCGCAACTAGTGCAACAGTATCGCGAATATGTAAGCCATCAAGAATAAATTCAATTTCTTCTTGATGATGAATTGCGTACCCATTAAGAGAAACAATTCTATCGCCTTTGTTGAATGGATATAACGCTTCCGAAACGAGAACAGCATGTTGGTTTTCAAGCAATGGGATGTTCAACGCAGCTTTTTGCGTTACATGATGTACGCCTAATACTGCAAAAAGAAATAAAATTCCATCAACAATAATAATTGCAATACGCGAAGAAAATTTTTGAATGATTTTTTGAATCATTGAAGTTGTTATTCAGTCTGCTTTATA